>DASUTB010000045.1:0-43467 GCA_036374835.1 Jiangellaceae bacterium
CACGGTGTGCAGGTCGCCGACGACGCCGAAGTCGGCCATGGCGAAGATGGGTGCTTCGGCGTCTTTGTTGACCACGACGATGGTCTTGGATGTTTGCATGCCGGCGCGGTGCTGGATCGCCCCGGAGATGCCGGCGGCGACATACAGCTGGGGCGACACGGTTTTGCCGGTCTGCCCGACTTGGTGGGCGTGCGGGTACCAGCCGGAATCGACTGCGGCCCGGGACGCGCCGACCGCGCCGCCGAGCGCGTCGGCGAGTGCTTCGACGGGTCCGAAGTCGCCGCCGGTGCCGCGTCCACCGGAGATCACGATCGAGGCCTCGGCCAGGTCCGGACGCCCGGTCGCGGCGCGTTCGGCCCGGTCGGTGATTTTCGCCGTCTTGGCCGCGTCCGAGATCGTGACCGCGACCTTCTCCTCGACCGGGCTCGCGGCCGACGGTTCGGGGGTCACCGCGTTCGGTTTCACGGTGACGATCGGGGCGCCGTGCGTCACATTCGCGGTGACGGTGTAGCCGCCGGCGAACACCGACTGCGTGGTGGTCAGATCGGCGGCGACGTCGACCGCATCGGTGATGATCCCGGAGCCGAGCTTGATCGCCAACCGGCCCGCGATCTCCTTGCCCTCCGGGCTCGAGGCGATCAACACCCCGGCCGGATCCGTGCCCTGCGCGATCTGCGCGAGCGCCGCGGCCTTCGGCGCCACCAGGTAGTCGGCGAACTCCGGCGCCTCGGCTACATACACCTTCGCCGCGCCGTACTCACCCAACACGCCCTTGGCCGACTGGTAGCCCCCGCCGAGGAACACCGCGGACGGCTCACCGGCCCGGCGGGCCAGCGTCAGCAACTCCAGCGTCGTCTTGCGCACCTGCCCGTCGACATGATCGACAAGAACAAGAATCTCAGCCATCTCGAATATCTCCGGTCCCTAGACGAACTTCTGCGCCGCGAGGAACTCGACCAACTTCGCACCGCCGTCGCCCTCATCGGTCACGATCTCACCCTGACTACGCGGCGGCCGCGCGGTGATCTCGGCAACCTGCGACCACGCCGCGGCCGCACCCACCGACGCCGGCTCGACCGCCAGATCCGCCAGCGACCACACCTCGACCGGCTTCTTCTTCGCCGCCATGATCCCCTTGAAACTCGGATACCGCGGCTCGTTGATCTGATCGGTCACCGACACGATCACCGGGAACGACGCCTCAACCGTCTCCGAGGCCGTATCACCGTCCCGCCGCGCGCTCACACCCGACTCACCCACACTCAGCTCACCGGCGAAACCCACATGCGCGATACCGAGCCGCTCGGCCAGCATCGCCGGAACCACACTCATGCTCCCGTCGGTGGACGCCATCCCGGTCAGCACCAGATCCACATCACCGATCTTGTTGATCGCCGCGGCCAGCACCGCCGACGTCGCGACCGCGTCCGAACCGGACAGCGCCTCATCGGTGACGTGCACACCCGAATCCGCACCCATCTGCAGACCCTTACGGATCGCCTCACCCGCCTGCTCCGGACCCATCGTCACCACGATCACCTCGGCCTCGCCGGCGTCGGAGACCTTCAACGCCTCCTCGATGGCATACTCGTCCAACTCGGACAAAATGCCATCCACACCGACCCGGTCGGTGGTCCCAGCCTCGGTGAACGACCGATCCGCCGTCGCATCCGGAACATGCTTCACAAGAACAACAATCTTCATCGCCGGGTGCCGACCTCCTGTGCAGACTGCTGATTCGGGACCGGCGCACTACTGCGGCCTCGTCAGCGAACGATGGAACAAGCGTGCCATCCCGGCACGGCACACGCCGAATCGGGGCGCCGGCCGACGGCATCTTCATCCCCGATGTTACCGGCGAGTAACCAACCTGCAAGCCGGATCCGGCGTGTTCTGCGTCACACCACCGTCCCGCGGGCGAGTATGCGACGCTAAGGCTCGTGTCCCTCCCGCTGACCGGTGAACGCACCGTACCGGGCGTCCAGCACGAGAACTACTGGTTCCGTCGGCACGAGATCGCCTACCGCGACTGCGCACGACGCATCGCGGCATCCGGCGGCGTAGGGCGCGTCCTCGACGCCGGCGCCGGCGAGGGATATGGCACTGCCATCATCAGCGAACTCACGGGGGCCGTCGTCACCGCTGTCGACTACGCCCACGACGCCATCGCGCACGCCTGTCGCAACTACGGATTACCGGCCGTCCGGGGGAATCTCGTCGCCATGCCGTTCCGTGACGCGGCCTTCGACGCCGTCGTCAGCATGCAGACCATCGAGCACCTCTGGGATCAGCCGGCGTTCGTCACCGAGTCCGCCCGCTTGCTGCGGCCGGGCGGGCTACTCGTCATCACCACGCCGAACCGGCTGACGTTTCCGCCGGGCAACGTCTTCCACTCCCGCGAGCTCAGCGCGCTCGAGTTGTCGTACCTCATCACCCCACCTTTCGAGATCGTGCTCCGGCTGGGCGTGCACCACGGATCCCGCCTTGACGAGCGTCCCGGCCTCGTCGACGATCAGCTCGCATCCGAACCGAGCGATTGGCCGGAGGAGCTCGCCACACTCGTCGCCGGGATCACGGCCGACGACTTCGTCATCAACGCCGACGTCGAGACGTGCCTCGATCTGTACTTCGTGGCGGTCCGCACGTGAGACCGATCGGCACCTGCTGCCTCGTCCTGCACTCACACCTGCCGTGGCTGCCCGGGCACGGCACCTGGCCGGTCGGCGAGGAGTGGCTCTATCAGGCCTGGTCGCAGGCGTACCTGCCGGTCACAGACCTGCTCGAACGGTTCGCCGAGGAGGGCCGGCGCGATCTGCTCACGCTCGGCGTCACACCCGTACTCGCCGCCCAACTCGACGACCCCGATACGCTCCGGAACATGCATACCTGGCTCGGCTTGTGGCAGCTGCGCGCCGAGGAGGCCGCGATGTCGGGCGACGCCCACCTGCGCGAGCTCGCCAGGGACGAGTTCCGGCGGGCCGGCCGGGCGCAGGACCTGTTCGCGAGCAGGTGGCGGCATGGGGGGACGGCCGTCCTTCGCCGCATCGCCGACGCCGGTGTCATCGAGTTGCTCGGCGGCCCGCTGACGCATCCGTTCCTCCCGCTGCTCGACGACCGCGTGGCCAGGCTCGCGCTGCGGGCCGGAATGGACGACCACATGCTTCGCTTCGGGCATCGTCCGGCCGGCATCTGGTCACCGGAGTGCGGCTACCGCACCGGCCTCGAAGAGCTGTTCGCCGACCAGGGCGTGGAGCGCTTCGTCGTCGACGGACCGGCACTCAGCTCGGCCGGACGCTCCCCTGCCACAGCCTGGACGGTCGCAGGGACGAACGTCGCTGCGTTCGGCCGCGACGACGACCTGACCCGCCGCATCTGGGCGCCCGACACCGGCTACCCGGCCGGAGCGCACTACCGGGACTTCCACACGTCCGACATCGCGTCCGGCTTCAAGCCCGCCCAGGTCACCACGCCGGACTGCCCGCCGGAGGCCAAAGCGCCCTATAACGCTGCGGCCGCCCATGCCGCAGCCGAACACGATGCCGATGATTTCGCCGAACGGGTGCGGGCACGGCTCGAACATCGAGCCGCCGAGCTCGGCCGTCCCGGCCTCGCCGTCGTCGCCGTGGATACCGAACTGTTCGGCCACTGGTGGCACGAAGGTCCGGTCTTTCTCGAACGGCTGCTACGTACCCTGCCCGACATGGACGTGCGGCTCGCCACGCTTCGCGGCGCCGCCGAGGCCGGCCATGTCGCCGGGCGGGTCGACCCGGCGCCGGCTTCCTGGGGGCGCGGCAAGGACTACCGGACGTGGAACGGGGAAGCGGTTGCGGACATCGCCGAGCTCAACGCCCGCGTCCAGCGCGATCTCATCACCGGGGTGGACCGTACCGGCCGCACCGGAGTCACCCGCCGTCCCGACCTCGACGAACTCGCGAGACAGGCCCTGTTGACCCTCTCCAGCGACTGGGCATTCATGATCACAAGCGACTCGGCCGCCGACTACGCCCGTACCCGCGCGTACGGCCACGCCGCCGCCTTCGACGGGGTCCGCACGGCGCCACCACCGGTGCCGCCGCGACCGTTCCCACACCTCGATGCTCGCCTGCTTTAACGCCTCGGCAACCCGGCACCACTACGCTCTCAGGCGATGCACGTACTGATGGTCACCTGGGAGTACCCGCCGTTGATCTACGGCGGGCTCGGCCGCCATGTGCACGGCCTCGCCGAGGCGCTCGCCACCGGCGGCAACGACGTCACGGTTCTGTCCCAGGCGATGCCGGGCCTCGCCGAGGACGACGAGGCTCGCGGCGTCCGGATCATCCGCGCCACGGCGGACGCGCCGAGCGACGATTTCGCGGCCTGGGTGTCCGCACTGAACCGCGCGCAGATCGCCCGCGCGGCGGACCTGCTGTCCGGCTTGCGCCCGGACGTCGTGCACGCACACGACTGGCTCTCCGCGGAGGCCGGGATCGCCCTCGCCGGCCAGACCGGTTCTCCGCTCGTCGCGACGATCCACGCGACCGAGGCGGGCCTCTGGAACGGCTGGCTGACCACGCCACTGTCCTGCGCAAGGCACGACACCGAAGCGTGGCTCGTCCATTCCGCCGCACGCACCATCGTGTGTTCGACGGCGATGCGGGATGAGGTCAGCAGTGCGTTCGGCGTCGATCCCGGCGACCTCACCGAGGTGCCGAACGCGGTGGACCCGCCGGCATGGCAGTCGACGCCGGACCAACGCCGCGCGATGCGCGCTCGCATGGACATCCCGGATGACGTCCCGCTGGTCGTGCTGGCCGGCCGGATCGAATGGGAGAAGGGCGGTGACGTCGCCGTCCGGGCGCTGCCAGATGTGCGGCAGCGCAATGACGACGTGCGGCTCGTGCTGGCCGGCTCCGGCAGCCAGCGGCCGTCCCTTGCCGATCTGGCCGCCGAGCATGGCGTGGCCGAAGCCGTCCACTTCGCCGGCCACCTCGACGAGGGCGAGCTGGCCGCGTTGCTCGCGGCTGCCGACGTCGCACTGGTGCCGAGTTCCTACGAGCCGTTCGGAATGGTGGCGCTGGAGGCCAGCGCGTCCGGCACCCCGGTGATCGCCGGCGCCGCGGGCGGGCTCCCGGAGGTCGTCACTTCGGGCGAGACCGGACTCCTCGTTCCGCCGCGTGATCCGCTCGCGCTCGCCGACGCGATAGTCCAGCTGCTCGACGACCCTGCCTACGGTGCCCGGCTGGTGGGAGCGGCGCAGCGCGAGATCGCCCGGCGCTTCGTCTGGCCGCTCGTCGCGCGGGAGACCGAGAAGATCTACGCCGAGGCGATCGCCGAGCCGCGCTCGCCCCGTCCGCGACCGGCACCGGTGGCACGCGGCAACGTGTTCACCGGCGAATCCGCGTGACCTGGGTGAAGTTGCTGTAGCCCCAGCAACAGGAAACTCACCCAGGTTCTCGCGCCCGGCCAACCTGGGCAAGGTACGTCTGCTCGATGTCGCGCAACACGGCGTCCGGTTCGTTCCGGATCCGGTACGGCGACACCGAAATCACCAACCAGCCGAGCTCGGCGTACCGCGCGCGTCGCTTCTCGGTCTGTTCCTGGCGTGGACCGATGCGGTGCCATTCGACGGAGTCCACCTCTACAACGAGCCGGGCTTCGCGAAAGCACGCATCCGGAGTTAGCGCGTCCCGACGACGCTCAGGCCGGTAACCAGGCAACGGTCGGTTCCAGCGCGGCTCCGGAAGGATCTTGCTTGTTTTGATCAGATCTCGCAGCTCGCACTCCGGCGCCGACCGACAACCGGCAACGATGTCCTCCATCGCACGCCGCGCGATCGTATTGCCCGGAGACCGGGCAACGTTCAGTTCCGCAACGAGGTCGGCAACCGAAGCCTTCTGGCGTTGGACCACCTCGCATAGCAGGGCCCGCGTATCTCGTACGAGTCGGGCATGGCGCCGTGCCCCGATATGGGGCCGACTCGCCCGCAGCGTCGCGACGTACTCGATCCGAACGGCATCCATCACCGCCCGAGCCGGTGGCGCAAGCGGAATGTGCTTCCTGATCGCGCCGCCGGCCGCAGGATCATGTTCCTCGTATGCGGCCGATATGACGACGTCGAGGTCGTCGTCCGAACGATTCGTAGCCAACCAGTACCGCGGCTCCGGCAGATGGCGCGTCCGGTGCAGCTGAACGAAAGCGACATCGCCCCGCTGCCGGCGATGTGGAACCAGCACATCCACAATGCTGCTTTCTGCGACATACTTCAGCGCGTAAAGGCGGCAGGCGACAGCACCTGTGATCATCGATGCCGAGCCTCCGTACAGCACCGCCGCCCGACGCCGGTGCAGCTCACCCAATGGTCCGTTGAAGGTCGCATAGATTCCGGGCAGCACAACCTGCCAGTTACGCCGGTCACTGACCGCATATCGCAACGCACCGTCCGTTATACCTATGGCGCGTGCTTGCGCCCGAGTTATCATGTCGTCTTGCTGGAAAACGATGGTTTCTAGACGTTTAGATCGCACATCCTTAGTTTGCTATATTTGATCCTGTGGCGCACGCGGAGTCTTGGGTGGAATTGGTGTCGCTATAGATACAGCAATTCCACCCAGGTTCATGAGCGGCGCTTGAGAACGCGGGCGGGAACGCCGCCAACGACCGAATAGTCGGGAATCTCCCCACGAGCAACCGCATGAGCCGCTAGCACGCAGCCGCGGCCGAGTGACGTCCCCCGGAGTACCGACGCTTTGACCCCCAGCCAGCAATCCGGCCCGATCCGCACCGGCGACTTCGCGATCCCCTGGTCCTTGATCGGCCGGTCCAGGTCGTCGAAGCGGTGGTCGAAGTCCGTGATGTACACCCAATCCGCGATGAGCGTCGCGGAGCCGATCTCGACGTCCAGGTAGCACGTCACGCGGTTGTCGCGGCCGAAAACGACCTTGTCTCCGATCCGCAACGTGCCCTCGTGGGCGTGCAGGCTCGTGCCATCCCCGAGATGCACCCAGCGCCCGAGGACGACCCGCCCGTAGCCGGGCCGGGTCTCGATGACGACCCGCCGGCCCAGGAAGACCATGCCCTCGGTGACCACATTGCGATTGCCCACGAGCAGCCGGAACAGCCGCCAGTAGCGCGCCAGGTAGTAGGGCGTCCAGGCCCGGTTCCGCACGACCCACCGCAGGCTCGCCCGGGTCAGGAATCGCGCCTGGCGGGGGTCACGGCGGCGAAAGGGCACGGAGCAACCCTAGTGGGATTGAGCACACCGCCCGCAAAACCACGTGCGCCGACCGGCGTGGCGCAGATACCGTCACCGGGTGAAACCCGAAGACCTCCACGAGCGGCTGCGCGCCGACCTGAAGCAGGCCATGCGCGACCGCGACGTACCCGCCACGCGAGTCATCCGGCGACTCATGGGTGCCATCGGCAATGCCGAGGCGGTTCGGCAACCGGTCGACCTTCCGCCTCAGGTCGTCAACCCGGGCAACCCGGTGGTGGCGGCTCGATCCGACGTGCCACGCGCCGAACTCGCACCACATGACGTCGCGCGCATCGTTGCCGCGGAGATCGACGACCTCGACGGTGCGATCGCCGAATACGAGTCGCACGGCGAGCCAGAGCGCGCGGCGGATCTTCGCGACGAGAAGGACGTGCTGGAGCGCTATCGTTGAGCTCCGAGCTCAGAGCTTGCGGCCGACGCCTCCGGCCAGGCAGTGCTGGAGTGGGCTGAGTTCCTCGAACTGTGGGCCGTCCGGCCACCAGTCGACGGTGCGCACCACACCGGGCTCGACGAGGTCCACGCCCGCGAGCAGCTTTTCGATCTCCGCCATGGTCCGGAACACGCCGGAGCCCAGGGCGCCGTCCCGGAAGACGGACTCCACTTTGCGAGCGAGCGCGGTGTATTCGTTCTCCGGGTCGAGAAAGTGGCTGACCGCGACGTACGAGCCGGACGGCAAGGCATCGATGTACTCCCCCATGATGTCGGCGGGGGGACGGGCGCCCTCGTAGTGATGCATCGTGGCGAAGTGGAGGAGAGCGACCGGCTCGGACAGGTCGAGGTACCGGCGCACGCTCGGGTGCTCCAGTACGTCGCTGGGTGTGAAGATGTCGGCGCTGACGAAGTGCGAGTGATCGTTCTCTTCCAGGATCGCCCGACCATGGGCCAGGACCACCGGATCGTTGTCCACATAGACCACCGCGGCCTCGGGATCGACGCGCTGGACGACTTCGTGGACATTCTCGACGGTCGGCAGACCGGAGCCACAGTCGAGAAACTGCCTGATCCCGCACTGACCGGCCAGGAACCGGCAGACTCGGACGAGGAACGCGCGGTTCTCCCGGGCCGCGGCGTCCCAATCGGGAAGAAGGCCGGCCACCGCATCGCGGACTTCACGGTCGACCGCGTAATTGTCCTTGCCGCCGAGGAATGCGTCGTAGACGCGAGCAATGCTCGCCTTCGTCGGGTCGACGCCGATGGGAACGCGGCCCGGGCGGGGTTCTGTGGCCATGCAGGAGCCTCACGAATCGTGCGGTGCGATCGTGCCCTTGGACGATCACACACTACCGGGCGCCGGAGCCGTGAGGACACCCCCTCCGATCACCCGACGGCCGCGAGTCTGGGCGCAGGATCTTGACGCATGCGAATCAGGCGCTAACTTCGTGTGTAGGTGATTCTCGTCCGGCCACGGGCGCGAGCCGGGATAGAGGGGTAACCGGGATGGCCACCGACGACACGGCCTCGGAATCGTACGAGGACAAGGTCCGCACGCCGACCGCACGCCGGATGGTGCTGGGTGCTCAGCTACGACGGTTGCGCGAGGCGGCCGAGCTGTCGCGGGCCGACGCAGCCTATTCGATTCGCGGGTCCGAGTCGAAGATGAGCCGGCTCGAGCAGGGCAAGGTCAGTTTCAAAACGCGCGACGTCGCCGATCTGCTGACGCTGTACGGCGTCCACGACCCGGAGGAACGCAAGATGTTCCTCACGATGGCCGAGGAATCGAACCAGCCCGGCTGGTGGCATCGATACAGCAGCGCCCTTCCCGGCTGGTTCAACCACTACGTCGGGCTTGAGGAAGCCGCGTCCCGTATCCAGGTGTATGAGCACCAGTTCGTGCCGGGACTCCTCCAGACCGAGGACTACGCTCGCGCGATCATGACTCGCGGGCAGCCCGAGTCGGCCACCGACGAGATCGAGGATCGCGTCAACGCGCGCCGCCGGCGCCAGCGAATCCTCGCCCGGCCGGGCGCGCCGAAGTTGTGGGCGGTGCTCGACGAGTCGGTGCTGTACCGGCCGGTGGGCGGGATCAGTGTGCTGAAGGCACAGCTCAACGAACTGCTCGACGCCAGCAAACTTCCGCACATCACCGTGCAGATCCTCACCTACGAGCGCAGCAGCAATGCGGCCGAAGGCGCCTTCACACTGCTTCGGTTCGCCGAGCGCGAGTTGCCGTCCATCGTCTATGTCGAGCACCTTGCCGGTGCGCTCTATCTCGACAACGTCGACGAGGTCGAGACGTACAGCCGGACCCTCGACGTCCTGGCCGTCGAAGCCGAGACGCCTGCCGACAGCAGGCAACTGCTCGCCAAACGGCTCGCCGAGATCTGAGGTCAGCCCACTTATCCCCGCACATGCACTTACGCATGCGCGCATCTGATGCTATGTTCATCAGCAAGATCTAATGCACGTGCATCTGCTCGCGAAGGGGTGTAACTGGTGACCGAGTTCGTCAATAAGATGCCGGCCGACTCAGTACCGGACACAGCGTGGCGCAAGAGCACATACAGCGGTGCACAAGGCAACTGTGTGGAAGTAGCCCACCTGGCCAGTGGCGAAGTGGCCGTGCGCAACTCGCGGAACCCGGATGGGCCGTCGCTCGTCTTCACCGCCGACGAGATGGCCGCGTTCGTCGCCGGCGTCAAGGACGGCGAGTTCGACGAGCCTAGGTCGGGTGACGTCCTACCCGCGGACGGGGCGGACGCGGACACCGCAGCGGCACCGGCCAGGTACGAGGCGATCGGTTCGGAACTGCTCAGCATCGTCGACACGCTCGCGCCCGGCGAGACGGTTCTCGGGCGGGAGGACGCCGAGCGACTGCTGCGCGTTCTGGGCGCGGTGGCGTTGCTCCACCGGATGCACCGCGTCGACCGCAACGGGCGGTGCATGATCTGTTCGACCAAGTCGGCGCGCCGGTGGGGTACGAGGCAAACCCGTGACGTGTGCTCGGTCCACTCCGCGCTGAGCCTCCATCTCGGCCGCACGATCACGGCCTTCAGCTAACCCGGCGGCAAGCTGATCAGGGCCACTGCTCACTTTCGCACGCCCGTCACGGACACGTTGTAGAAGAGCCCGGCGGGCACGACGCGGGCCAGCCGTCGATCCAGCCAGGACAGGCCTTTCCAGCTGCGGTACGCGAACGTCGCCCAACGCAGACCCAGCCGCTCCGGACCGACCGCCGCCTCGAACGTCCGCGCCGGCCAGCCGAACCAGGCGGCCGTCAACTCCTCGGTGACGGTCGTGACCTCCGACAGGCCCGCGCGGCGCGCAGTTCGGGCTAGCTCGCCGGGGTCGAACGTGTGCAGGTCCACGACGGACTCCAGCGCCGCGGCACGCGACGACTCGTCCAGCTCCTGCTTGGACCTGGCCCAGCGCTTGCGCAGGATGGGCAGGTGCGTGACGCGGATCGCCGTCCACCATGTCAATCGCGACAGCCGGCGCGCGACGAAGTCGCCGTACCGTGTCGGCTCGCCGCAGAGCACGACGCGCCCGCCCGGACGGAGCACGCGTTTCATCTCACGAAACGCCAGCTCCACGTCCGGGATGTGATGGATCACCGCGTGCCCGACGACGAGGTCGAACGTCTCGTCGTCGTACGGCAGCGCCTCAGCGTCCGCCACCCGCCCGTCGATCCCGAAGCCCAGCCCCCGTGCATTACGTTTGGCCACCTCCACCATGCCGGGCGAGATGTCGGTGACGTGCACCTCGTCCAGCACGCCTGCCTGGCGAAGATTCAGCGAGAAGAATCCCGTCCCGGCACCGATCTCCAGCGACTTCCCGTACGGCCAGCCGTCCATCCCGGCCACGGCAGCGAACCGGTCGCGGGCGTAGTCGATGCAGCGCTGGTCGAACGAGATCGACCACTTCTCGTCGTAGGTCCCGGCTTCCCAGTCGTGGTAGAGGACCTGAGCGAGCTTGGTGTCGTGCCAGGCCCGCTCGACGTCCTCGGCCGTGGCGGCTTCGTTCCGCACCGGACTATCGTCCCTGGAACTTCGCCTTGCCCGGGCCGCTCTCGATGAACGACTCCATGCCGATCGTGCGGTCCTCGGTGGCGAAGAGCGCGGCGAACTGCTGCCGTTCGATCTGCAGACCCGTGTCCAGGTCGGCCTCGAGGCCGCGGTCGATCGCCTCCTTCGCCGCGCGTAGCGCGTACGCCGGGCCGTTGGCGAACGTCGATGCCCAGGCCACGGCCTCTTTGTAGACGTCGTCCGCTGGCACGACGTGGTCGACCAAGCCGATCTGCAACGCCTCCTGCGCGTTGACGAACCGTCCGGTGAAGATGATGTCCTTCGCGCGGGACGGGCCGACGAGCCGGCTGAGCCGCTGCGTGCCGCCTGCCCCCGGGATGACGCCGAGCAGGATCTCCGGCTGACCGAGCTTGGCATTGTCGCCGGCCACCCGCCGGTCGCACGCCAGCGCCAGTTCGCAACCGCCGCCGAGCGCGTATCCGGTGATCGCGGCCACGGTCGGCTTGGGGATGCGCGCGATCGCGGTGAACGCGTCCTGCAGCGCACCCGACCGGTCGGCCATGTCGGTGTACGACATGGTCGCCATCTCCTTGATGTCGGCACCGGCGGCGAACACCTTCTCCCCGCCGTACACGACGACGGCCCGCACGTCCTTGCGATCGGCCGCCTCCCGCGCGGCGGCGCGCAAATCGTCCTGCACCTCGGCGTTGAGGGCGTTCATCGGCGGGCGGTCCAGCCGGATCGTGCCGATCGCGCCGTCCACCTCAAGATTCACGAAGCTCATGGTGTGCGAGCCTAGTCGACCCAACATTCCGGACGGCTGCCGATGTCGCAAGGTAGGTTGATCGCATGGAGTACCGCAGGCTTGGCCGGCTCGGCCATGAGAGTTCTGTCCTGATCTACGGTGCGGCGGGACTGGCGGACGTCACCCAGGATGTGGCGGACGCGTCGATCGACGAGGCGCTGGCCGCCGGCATCAACCACTTCGACGTGGCCCGCGGCTACGGCGAGGCGGAGGTGCGGCTCGGCGCAACGATGCACCGGATGCGGGATAGCATCTTCCTCGCCACCAAGACCGGGCAGCGCGCCCGCGAGGATGCCTGGCGGGAGATCAACGAATCGCTGGAACGGCTACAGACCGATCACGTCGATCTGCTGCAGCTGCACGCCATCGGCGACGTCCCCGACCTCGACCGGGCGACGGCGGACGACGGCGCTTTGCAGGCCGCCGTACAGGCACAGGAGGAAGGCATCGTCGGCGCGGTCGGGATCACCGGGCACGGCGATGACGCACCGGCAACGCACCTCGAGGCGCTCAAACGGTTTCCGTTCGCCACTGTGCTGACGCCGATCAATCCGGTGTTGGCTCAAGATCCGCGCTACTTCGCCGACTACGAGGCGCTCGTCGACGAGGTGCAGCGCCAGGACGCCGGATTGATGATCATCAAGACGGTGGCCCGCCGCAACTGGCCGGATCCGGAGCACCCGGCGTACACGACCTGGTACGAGCCGTTCGACCGGCAGGGTCCGATTACCGCTGCGGTGGCGTGGGTTCTCTCGCGCCCGGAGGTCACCGGGCTCGCGACACCCGGTGACGTCCGCCTGCTGCCGTTGGTGATCCGCGCCGAGCAGGAGCGAGCGGGCATGGACGCCGAAGCGGCCGAGGCCGCGCTGCGCGACGAACCGGACTACTCGTCTCCGTTCATCGCGATGCCGTTCTAGCACCTGGCGCCGGTGGCACGGCGGCACATCATCGGTCGCCTTCGGCCCGGTCGATGGTGAGCAGTTGCCCAGGGGTGCAGCCGAGTGCGTCGCATAGGGCGGTGAGCGTGCTGAAGCGGATGGCCTTGGCCCGGCCGTTCTTCAGAACGCTGAGGTTCACCACGGACACCCCGACCTGTTCCGCGAGCGCGGCCAGCGTCATGCCCTGCTCGGCCAGCAGAGCGTCGAGGTGACACACCACCCGGTGGGGATGGTCGGCCGGCACGTCAGACCAGGCCTTCCACGTCCTGGCGCAGCTTGGTGCCGTGGGCGAACGCCTCGGCGATTGCAGCGACGACCAAGCCGCCCGCGATCCATCCCAGCGGCAGCTCGAAAGACGCTCTGGCCGGCAGGTCGGGCGGGAAGTGGTTTCCGGTGATCACCATGCCGGTGATCGCGTCCAGTGCGGCTTCGGCCGCGGACCCGACCATGATCGCCAGGGCGGTGACGCGCAACCTGGTGACGTTGCCGGTCGAGAACGGCTCGCCGTGGCCGATATCGCGGAGCACTCGGTCCAACATGATCACAACCAGAACAACGGCGCAGGCGGTCACCAGTCCCGGCGCCATGTCGAGAAGGCGATCGCCGGCGGTCGGCTCGTCAACCACCACGACGACGTCGGCCGGATTGTCGATCGCCACCCCTGAGACACCTACCAGGTCCGGCGCCGACGCTTCCAGCCATGACGCGACTCTGATGCTCCTGCCGCTGACTGCGCCCCAGGCCGGCACGACGACTGCGAAGGCTGCGGATACGGCCGCGGCGATCCAGAGCACGGCACGCAGAACGGCGCGGTCGATCCGCCCAAACCTCAGT
Organism: Jiangellaceae bacterium; assembly: GCA_036374835.1. Classification (GTDB taxonomy): domain Bacteria; phylum Actinomycetota; class Actinomycetes; order Jiangellales; family Jiangellaceae; genus DASUTB01. The sequence goes on from DASUTB010000045.1 coordinate 13,795, forward strand.
CGGGACATGCTTCCTCCATATCGTTTTTCGTTAATATCGAAAAACGATATGGAGTATCACGTCCCATGTCAATGTCACATCGGCGCCGCGGCAGGCACCTCAAGCCGCTTGGATCGAATCGCCGTCCACATTGATGGACACTGACGGCAATGGGTCCTGCTGGTCCGGCGAGAGGCCCGAAGCGGCCTGCACCACCGAGCCGTCCTCGATCGAGAACCGGCTGCCGTGGCACGGGCAATTGATCGTGCCGTCGCTGACCGAGGCAACCGTGCAGCCCTGGTGGGTACAGACGGCGCTGAACCCACGGAAATCTCCGGCGGTCGGCTGGGTGATGACCACCGACCGGTCGGCCACGACCAGCCCGCCACCTACCGCGACGTCGGCGGTACTGGCGATCGCCGACCCGCCGCCGGCCGCCTCGTTCTCGGCCGGGCTCTCGGCGGACGCGGCGTCGTCGCCATTGGTGTCGGTGTCGCCACCGTTCGCAGCCGCGGCGGACTCGTTGCCGTAGGTCTGGCAGCCGGCCACGGCGCCGACCACGCCGAACGCTCCTGCGGCCAGCACCGCCCGTCGGGTGGGGCTCGTCGGTTGGTTGGTCATTCTGTGCCTGCCAATCTAGAAGGGAAGCGGTGATCCGAAGGTGCCGAAGAACCGGACGGCGGTGGTCCACCACAGCCCGATCAAGGCGGTGAACAGGACGCCGCCGAGCACCGGCAATGCCCAGGCCGGCAACCCCTCTCGACGTAACCCGAGCATCTTCGCGGCGAACGCCCCGAAGAACAGGCAGCCGAGCAGCGAGTGCAGCAAGATCCTGGTGTCATAGGCCTTGAAGCCTGCTGCGTACAGGCAGTGGACCGCGACGGGCACGGCGAGCAGGAAAGCTATCCGACCCGACCAGCGATGCAGCGATCCGCTCCACGGTGGTGCGGACACGTTCGGGATCTTTCCGTACATCACCATCGCGGACGCGATCTGGACAAGGGCGAACACACCGGCCCCTGTCGCCAGCGTCACCTTGACCGCTCCGGTGGGTGCCGGATGATCGGCGAAGCCCGCGATGTTGATCGCTACGCCGGTGCCCTCGTGCAGGCCGCCGTACAGCCCCAGGGTGAATGCGACCAGCGAGCCGATCGCCACCGGCACAAGCAGCAGCTGCCAGCCGCGGTCCTCGGTCGGTACGGTGTGAGTCGTCCGGTTCTCCGTGGTCACCGCGTTCACTCCGCTCCGCCGACTCGGTCCGCGGTGATCGTCGTGTCGGCGACGGTCACCTGGCCGGTCTCGAGATCGAGCTCGGGTGCCGGCTGAGAGTCCGCACCGACGGTGAGCACGCCGATCTGCCGCCCGTCCGGCAACACGATCCAGCCGCCGTCCACCTCAGCGCCGCCGACGATGGTGTCGGCCACCTGATACAGGCCCTCCGGCGGGGCCACGTAATCGATCGTGAACCTCTGGATCTGACCGTTCACAACCGCCTCGCCGGTCGCGTAATTCTCGTTGTAGCTGGCGGTCAGCTCACCGTCGTCGCCGGTCAGGCTCAGCTCGCCGGCTCCTGCCGTACCGGTCAGCCACGCCTCGGTGATGCCGTCGCACACGTACGCGGTGGCTTCGTCGCCGTTGATGACGATGGCCACCGATGTTCCGCCGCCGTCCACCCAGCCGACATAGGTGACCGGGTCCGCATTGTTCGCGGGCTGCGCCTCGGCCGTCTCGGCGTCCGCCTGCTCCGGCTCGTCGGTTTCGGCCGGTGCCGGAGCCGGTTCCGTCGTTTCCGTCGGCTCGGCATCTGCTTGCTCGGATGCGGCGACGGCCTGATCGGCGTCCGGTTCATCGGCCGTGTTGATCACGTTGGCGACCAGCAGTCCCCCCGCGAGCACACCGCCTGCGGCCAGTGTGACGAGCGGCCCGTTGCGTGCCATCTTTCCCTCCTCGTTCAAGATGTCCACACCAATGGAAACCGCTGGGCCACCGCATTGACTGCGTACTTTTGCGCACAACCGGCGCTTTTCTTGAAGTCGTCAGGTTGCGCGGGCGCGAAGGCCCGGCAGGTCCCGGACCACGACCTTGAGCCGACCGGTCTCGATCATGCCCGCGGACCGGAGCGTGCCGAGCGCTTTGGTGACGGCCTCACGAGAGGCCCCGGTCCAGCCGGCGAGCTCCTCTTGGGACAGCGGCATCATGATCGTCGTCCCCTCGGCGCTCTGCTCGCCGAAGCGCTCGGCCAGTTCGAGCAGCCGGGCAGCGACCCGCCCGGTGGTATCGAACGCGCCGTACTCGATGCGCTTGCGGTCCGCGTCGCGTAACCGGGCCACCACCAAACGGGTGATGAGGACGGCGACCCGGCCATGCTCGTCCAGAAAGCGCTGGAACGAGCCGATAGGCACGACCAGGCCGCTGACGTCTTCCAACGCCGATACGGTGGCCGAGCGCGGTTCCCGGTCGATCGCGGACAACTCTCCGAGCAGGGAACCGCGGTCGCGGATGGCCAACACCACTGTTGTGCCGTCGGATGCGTAGGTCGAGACCTTGACCCGGCCGGTGAGCAGGAACAGCACCCATTCGGAACGCTCCCCTTCACCGAACAGCACCTCGCCGCGCTGCCACCGCCGAACCATGCCGAGCTCGCGTAGCTCGGCGGTCTCGGCCTGGGTCAGTTGGTGCCACAATCCTTCATTCATCGCGACTCATCGCCCAACCGTGGCTCCTCACCCCACCGCGGCTCCTCACCCCATTGCGGCCACCCGGTGACGACATACGCCCGCACCGGCTGGCTGCGGCCCTTGACCTTCAGGTCGCCGAGTGACTCAACCGGCACACCGTCCGGCAACGCCCGCCGCGTCGCCTCACCGATGACCACCTGTCCAGGCTGAGCGACCTCCTGGAGCCGGGCGGCCACGTTCACCGCGTCACCCATCGCGTTGAACCCGCGCAGCGTCTCGCTGCCGATGTTGCCGACCAGTGCGGGTCCGGTGTTGGCGCCGACGCGGAACCGCGGCCAGTCCGAGTGCTCGGCGGCGATCTCGCCGACCGCCTGCTGCATGGCCAGCGCGGCACGGACCGCCCTGGTGGCCTGGTCGTCCTGCCGGGCCGGGGCGCCCCACACCGCCAGGAGCGCGTCACCAACGAACTGCACGACCGTGCCGCCGTTGTCGAGGACGCATGGCACCGCCACGCCGTGGTAACGGTTCAGCATCCGGACGATCTCCTCAGGCTCGACGACCTCGGAGAACGTGCTGAAACCGCGCAAGTCGGCGAACAGTGCGGTCACCTCGACCACCGAACCGCCGAGTCCAGCCTGGGTCGGGTCGGCGAGCAGCGCGGACGCGACATCGGGCGAGAGATAGGCACGAAACAGCGACTCCAGCTCGCGATAGAGCCGGGTGTTCTCGAGCGCGACCGACACCTGGTTGGCCAGCGCGGCAAGCGTGGTCGGCTCGGACGACGCGTCGGCGGGCGTCGCAAGGACGCCGGCCACTCGCCCACGTACTACGAGCGGGAACAAGATCATCTCGTTGTCGGCCGTGGCCGTGCTCGAGCGCAGCGCGGCCGGATCGTACCGCCGTCCGCGTACCTCGATCTTGTCATCGGCGACCAGCCCGATCGAGACATCGCCGTACGCCGCTCGCACCAGTGCGCGCACGTGAGTCATGAGCTCGGCTTCATCGAGCCCGACCCGCGCGCGCTCACCGACCGCGACGAGCGCCGCCAGTTTCGCGGAGAGATCGCGTTCCCGCGCGAGCGCCGAGCCGGCGCGGTCGAGTACGGCGGCCTGACCTTCGGTGAGACCGAACCGATCGGCCAGCCGCATCGCGACCGGCGTATCGGCGATCCCTTCCTCGCGCCGGCGCAGCACGGTGACAAGCTCCTCGAGCGCGGACTCGTACTCGGCCCGGATCCGGCGCGTGGTCTCGTCGAGGGCGACCGCGTCGAACAGCCCGGCAGCCGTGCCCTCCCGCCGGTACTGGATCCAGGCGCTGTAGCCGACGAAGCCGAACGCGAACACGAGAAGGATGTGCCACTCCCACCAGGACAGGTGCCACTTGCTCGCCAATATGACCGCGACGTTCGCCTCGGCCAACAGCACGAACGCGGTGATGATGCTGATCAGCATCGCCGACGGGCCGCGCCGGTACAACAGGTAGTAGCGCACCGCCGCGAACACGAAGCCGGCGATCGCGGCCAGCGCCAACACGGCAAGCCAACCTTCCAGATCACGAGTACCCGGAGGTCGGTTCAGCGGCGGAAGGTCCAGCAACGACACCGCCGCCCAGGCGAGGCACACGCCACCAAGCCCCACCCATAGCTTCACCTGGTGGCGCAGTACGCCGGCGGCCCGACCGCCGTCCAACCGCAGAGACGACCCCGCCGCGAATCCTGCCGCGATCACCAAGCCGACCGGCTGCGCGAGATCGAAACCGAGGTTGGCGCCGGGCGTGAGCACGCCCGGCGTGGCCAGCGCGTGCAGCGCGAAGAACCCCGCGCTGGCGAGGAAACTCATCGACACCAGTACCAGCCGGGCGTCGGAACGGTGCCGCGCCGCCACGCTCACCCACACCCCGAGTGCGGTGCACGTGACGGCGACGATCAGGACGAGCCAGAAGTGACCGGCCGCGTGGTTCCACTCCACATCCAGCTCCGGCCGCGCGAGCAGCAGCCACAGCCCGGCCAGCGGGAGCGCGAGGTGGAAGACCCAGACAATCGCGCGCACCGGCTGGACACTAGGCGGGAGATGCGGACGCGCGGCCGCCGTAGCGGCTGGAAGCTGTGGCACGACGGCGCTCCGGCGATAGGGCGATCTGGAGAGTACGCGGGCTACCGTACGCCGACCCGCATCCGTTCGGCCAGATCACCAGCGCCCGGTGCCGTCTTCACTCGTCCGATGACTCATCGTTGTTGTTGGCCTGTTCGCGCTGTTCGTGCATGGTGACGCGGGCCCAGCGCCAGCCGCCGGAGTAGGCGTCCGCCGTCCCGTCCTCGCTCACCGACACGACCAGCGGGTGCGAACTCACGAACTCGACGCGCCGCCCGGTCTCCGGTGCAAGCTCGGCCAGCTCGCCGCCGAGGCTCATAGTGGCGTCGATCGTCTCGCGGATCTGCTGGGTGATGGTGCACGACAGCAGTGCGACGCCGAGGACGCCGTCGACAGTGCCGATCGAGCGGACCGGTACGCGGTCGTCCACCGCGCAGGAAACCGCCGGATCGGTCACCTGCTCCTGCTGGATCGTCGAGTTCTCCACCCAGTCCCGGTAGTTGCCGAACCCGCTGAGGTCCAGCCCTTCGAGGTCCTCGCCGGTCTCGAGATGCCCGAGAACCTGCTGGAGGACGTCGTCCACCCTCGCGGCCTGTTCGTCCGTGGCCTCCGGCACTTCGCCGGTCTCGGAGATCTCCGGGAGGACGGCCGCTCCCAGGCCGACCGAGTGCTCGACGAACCAGTCGGTTGACGGATCCTCGCGGGTCATGACCTGCACCGACACCCGGCTGGGATCGTTGTCGATCAGCGACGTCGACAGGAACCAGGTGGGATACTCGGTGAATCGTGGCGAGTACGCATTGACCGCTGCGTGCAGGAACGGCCCGACGGGCTCCTCGCCGGTCGCCTCGGCCAGCGCGAGCGACGTCTCGGTCGTCTCCAGCAGCGGCTCGGAAACCATGCCGGCCAGCGGTTCGGCACTGAACTCCGCGTTCGCCGTCGCCGTGGCGGCGGCGAACTGGTTCAGCGCATCGGTGGCCTGCTCGTCAGTGGCCGCCGTCTTGCCCGGTGGCAGATCGGCCGGGCGAGACTCCGGTGCGGACGCACAACCGGCCACGAGCAAGCCAACGGCGGCGGCGACGACGGCCGCGGACGTCCGGTGAGCCATCACGGCTGCACCGCCTCGTCGTGTGACGACCGTCCAGCACGTCCCCGGCGCGCCGGGCGCAGGCGAAGTGTGAAGATACCGAGCAGTATGAGCGCCGCTCCGATAGCAGCGATGGTCAGCGCGGTGCTGAACATGTTGTCGATCTCCAACTCGAACTCGACGTCCGCGGCGACCGGCGCCGTTCCGTCCGGGCGCATCACTACGACGCGCAGCGGATCGTTGCCGAGTTCGACCGCGAGAGCCTGCTCACCGGGCCCAGCCACGCTGGCAAACCACCAGTCCCGGGATGCGGGCGTCGCGGCAGGCTGTCCCTCCGAGCCCGCGACCGGCTCGAGCGTCGGCTGCCAGGGAAAGTCGGCGTCGGCGGTGAGCGGATCGAGCGGCGGGTCGCCGTCCGGAACGATCAGTTCATGGGCGAAGCCGGTCAGGTAGGCCCCAACGTCCATCTCGTGACCCGCGCCGATGAAGATCTCGCCGTCCGCCGCAGCCGCCGTCACGTGCAGTGTCGGCCCGACCATGTTCAACGCCGACGTCGGCGTGGCCATCGCCGCGTTCTCGGTGGCAAGTTCCTCACTACCCAGACCCACCCTGTCGCCCGGTCCGACCACGACCGCTGCGATCACGCCCGCCACAGTAAGAAGGACGCCGAGCGTAAGCACGATTATTCGTGTCACTCGTCGCACCCGGCTGACGCTACCCAATCTCGAGAGCTACCGCGAACCGGTAGGTACCTGACATCCAGCCTAGAACAGTGCACTCGCCAGGTCGGTCCGTGCCTTCGCGACCCGTGGATCCTCAGGTCCGGCGATCTCGAACAGTTCGAGCAACCGGCTGCGCGCCCGGTCGCGGTCGTCGCCGGATGTGACGCGCACGGTGCCGATCAGGCGGGCGAACGCCTCGTCGACCCGGCCGGCCACGAACTCGAGGTCCGCGACGAGCAGCTGGGACGCGACGTCGGACGCGTCCGCGTCGGCGGCCTTCTTCGCGGTGGCCGGATCGACGCCGTCCGTGCGGCGCAGCAGCTCCACCTGTGCCAAGCCGGCCTTGGCGTCCGCGTCCTGCGGCGACTCGGCGAGCAACTCCTTGTAGGCCGCGGCGGCCGCGTCGTAATCGCCGCGTTCGATCGCGTCGTACGCTTTGTCGAGTCGCGGATCCTGCTGCGGCTCGGGGACCTCCTGCGCACCTTCTTGCGGTGCCGCCGGGGACACCTGCCCCGTCACGCCGTTCGCCTGGGCGACCTTGAGCAGCTCGTCGATGTACTGGCGCACCTGCGCCTCCGGCAGCGCTCCGGCGAACAGCGGCACCGCCTGGCCCTTCACCACACCGAGCACCATCGGGATGCTCTGCACCTGAGCGGACGCGGCGAGCTGCTGGTTGGCGTCGACGTCGATCTTGGCCAGCACGAACCGTCCGCCGTACTCGGCGGCCAGCCGCTCGAGAGTCGGTGAGAGCTGCTTGCACGGCCCGCACCATTCGGCCCAGAAGTCGATCACGACCGGGACCGTCATCGACTGCTGCAACACATCGTTCTGGAACGTGGCCTCGGTGACGTCGATGGCGAAACCGTTCGCGCTCTGGCCGGACGGTGTGCCCGTTGCAGCTGCCTGCTGTTCGGCCCTGGCCTTGGCCGCCAACCCCGACAGGTCGACCGCTCCCGGGCGCATGAAGTTCTCCGCGCTCATACCTCTATCCTTGCAGCCCTACCAGGCTTAGCGACACCGCACCACGTCTGCAGGCATGGTGTTGTGTCGCTGTGCATGGTTAACGTGATCGATCGACAACTAGAACCGGGCCGGCTCGCGATAGATTCCCCACTCGTCGCGCAGTGCGTCGCAGATCTCACCGAGCGTGGCTTCGGCGCGCACTGCCTCCAGCATCGCCGGGATCATGTTGCCCTGGCCCCGCGCGGCTTCCACCATCGCGGCCAAGGCCGATCGAACAGCCGCGTCGTCCCGAGCCTCACGGCGCGCCGCCAGCACCCGATTCTGCTCCCGCTCCACCTCATGCGAGACCCGAAGGATGTCGAGCTCGCCGGACACGGTGTCGGTGTAAGCGTTCACTCCGACGATCTTCTTGTCGCCCTTCTCCAGCTTCTGCTGGTACTGGAAGGCCGCTTCGGCGATCTCCGCGGAGAACCAACCGTCCTCGATACCGCGCAGGATTCCGGCGGTCATCGGGCCGTACGTGTCCTGCCACCGCTGCTCCGGCTCACCCATGCTGCGGATCTTGGCGAAGATCTCCTCGGCCTCGGCCTCGATCCGGTCGGTGAGCGCCTCGACGTACCACGAGCCCCCCAGCGGATCGGCGACGTTGCCCGCACCGGTCTCCTCGGCGATGACCTGCTGGGTCCGCAGCGCGATCTCCGCGGCCTGCTCGGTCGGCAGCGCGAGCACCTCGTCCAGCGCGTTGGTGTGTAGCGAGTTCGTCCCGCCGAGTACCGCGGCGAGCGCCTCGATCGCGGTCCGCACGACGTTGTTGTACGGCTGCTGCCCGGTCAGCGAGACACCTGCAGTCTGGGTGTGGAACCGCAGCGACTGCGCCTTGTCGGTCTTGGCCCCGTAAGTGTCGCGCAGCCAGCGCGCCCAGATCCGCCGCGCGGCCCGGAACTTGGCGATCTCCTCGAAGAAGTCGATGTGCGCGTCGAAGAAGAACGACAGACCGGGTGCGAACACGTCCACGTCGAGCCCGCGGGAGAGTCCGAGTTCGACGTAGCCGAAGCCGTCGGCCAGCGTGAACGCCAACTCCTGCGCGGCCGTCGACCCGGCTTCGCGGATGTGATACCCGGACACCGATAGCGGCTTGTACGCCGGGATGTACTCGGTGCAGTACTCCATGAGATCGCCGATTAGGCGCAGGTGCGGCTCGGGCTCGAACAGCCACTCCTTCTGCGCGATGTACTCCTTGAAGATGTCGGTCTGCAGCGTGCCGTTGAGCACCGATGGATCGGCACCTTGCCGTTCGGCCGCCACGACGTACATGCAGAAGATGGGGACGGCGGGCCCGCTGATCGTCATGGACGTGGTGACCTCGCCCAGCGGGATGCCGTCGAACAGGATGTCCATGTCGGCGGCCGAGTCGATCGCAACGCCGCAGTGGCCGACCTCGCCGAGGCTCTGCGCGTCGTCCGAGTCGCGGCCCATGAGCGTCGGCATGTCGAACGCGACGGACAAGCCGCCACCTCCCGAGCGCAGGATCATCTTGTAACGCTCGTTGGTCTGCTCGGCGTTGCCGAAGCCGGCGAACTGGCGAATCGTCCAGGCCCGTCCGCGATAGCCGGTCGGGTACAGCCCGCGGGTGTACGGGTACTCCCCCGGCCAGCCGATGCGCTCGAACCGGGGGTCGTCGGTGTCCGGCGGCGGGCCGTAGACCGGATCGACTTCGAGACCGGACAGCGTCGTGAAATCGGCGTCGCGCTTGCGCGCGGCGTCATAGCGCTTCTGCCAGCGCTTGCGGCCGGCTTCGATGTCGTGGGCGTCCATACGTCCAATACTAGGATGTCCTAGTAACTCTCGCGGGTCGCCGTCACACCTATGATTGCTACGTGCACATCACCGCCCGAGCCGACTACGCACTGCGTGCGGTCTGTGAGTTGGCCGGACGGCTCCCGGAGCACGTCTCGCGCGGCGAACTGGCCGAGGGCCAGCAGATTCCCGGAAAGTTCCTCGAAAGCATCCTCGGCGACCTGCGGCGCGCCGGGCTGCTGGAGTCCCAGCGCGGTGCGGCCGGCGGATACCGGCTCGCTCGCGACCCGGCGACGATCCCACTGGCCGACGTGATCCGGGCGATCGACGGCCCGCTCGCCGCGGTCCGGGGCCTGCCGCCCGAACAAGCCGCCTACCAAGGCGCGGCGCGGCACCTGCGTGACGTGTGGGTGGCGGTGCGCGCGAGCATGCGGACGGTCCTGGAGACGACGACTGTCGCGGACGTTCGGGACGGCACCCTTCCCGACGTCGTCGCCGAACTCACGTCCCGGCCCGAATCCTGGTCCCGCCGCTAGGAATGACCACGTTAACGACCCGTCGTCTTGCTTAACGACTCGTCAACGGGTCGCCAACCGTCCAAAAGCACGACTGGCGTGCAGAACGAACCCGAGACACAAACAGCTGGTCGTAGTGAAGTAACGATTCGCGACCCTTCAACGGGACGCTAACGACGTCGAAGGGTCGCTAACGTGGTCGTTCGGGGGTGAAGTCGCCGGCGGCGATGCGGACCTGCCGGAGCACGTCGAACAGGTGCGTCCGCGCCTCGTCGTCGAGCGCGGCCAGTCCGAACTCCGCGGCCATCAGCTCATCGGTGACCTTGGTGACGACGTCCCGACCCTGGTCGGTGATCGCGGCCAGCGTTCCCCGCCCATCGCGAGGATTCGGCTCGCGGGTGACGAAACCAGCCTTCTCGAGCCGGTGGATCGTATTCGTGACGCTCGTTGGATGCACCATGAGCCGCTCGCCGATCTTGGCCATCGGCAACGCACCGGCCCGGCTGAAGCTCAACAAGACGAGCGCCTCGTATCGCGCGAACGTCAGACCGTAAGGGCGGCAGATCCGGTCGAACTCGGCCAGCAACAACTGCTGGGCGCGCATGACGGACGTCGCCGCGGCCATCGCCTCGGACGGCCCGAACCGCTCACGCCACACCTGCGCGGCGCGTTCGATCGGGTCGAACGCCAGGTCGAGCGGTTCAGCCACGCGGACAATTTACCTTCAACGCGGCCAGCGCGCGGTCACCGGTCTCGGCCTGCGTGGATGCTCGGAGCGCGGCCGCTTCGGCGGTTCCTCCGGCTCGGGCAGGCTCCCGGAGTCTTCATCGCCGAGCAGACCGAGCATCTGGCGGCGTCGGCGGTGGATCACCCTCGCCCGCTGGGACGTCTGCGGAATCAACTCGATCCGGCGCAGCCCCTGCTCCTGTGCGGCGTTCTCGAGAACGAGGTTTCCCGCCCCGACCATGCGCAAATTCCACGGCTGCTCGACCGTGATGTCGAGCACCCGCACGATCTCCATCTCGGCTTCTTGGATCGAGAAGACCCCCCAGACCCGGAAGACGCGCGAGTCGGTGATGACGAATCTGTCTCGCGCCACCGCGAGGAGCTTGAAAAAGCCGTAGCCCAGTACGCCGAGCATGACCAGCAGCGGGAACCCGAGCGTGTCGATCGGGGACCACCACAGCCACAACATTCCGAAGATCACACCGGCGAGCAAGATCGCGACCGGCTTGATGTAGGCGACCCAGTGATGTCTCGCGTGCGAGAGCACTTCTTCATCGTCGATGAGCTTGCGAACCACGAGGCGCCGGCCGAACATGGCGGTGAACCATCGCCAGAACATCCGGTGCAGACCGTCCTCGGCGATCCGGTCGAGCCAGCGTAGGAAACCATCGGTGGCTCCGCCGAAGAGGTTGGAGAACGACACCGATCCGGCCGCCTTTAGCTGAACAGTTCAGTGACGAACGTGATAATCGCTTCGAACGCCAGCGCGACCGCCCCGAGCGCGCCGCGAATCGCCGCCGCGGCACCCTCCGGCGAGCTGATCAGGTAATAAGCGGCAAAGGCGATGGCCAGGACGGTCAGCACCTTCTTGAACACGGGGACGTCCTTCCGTCGCGAGCCCTGGACGGGCACAAAGCTTCTATCATGTTCTACCCGACGCGGAGCCGCCCGCGGCTGCGCCACGCCGTACCACTATCGTACGCCGATCACTGCACACCGGCGATCACCTCATCCGCAGCAGCGTACGGGTCCGTACGCCCCAAAAGCACCATTTCAGCCAGCGTGTCTAGCCTGGCGTCACCGTGGATCTCGGCGAACCTCCGGCGCAATATCGACATCGCGATCGCCTCGATCTCGTCGCGCACCCGGCGGGTACGGCGCCGGTCCAGCTCTCCGGACGCGGATAGCCAGGCGCGGTGCTTGTCGATCGCCTCGACGAGCTCGTCGATGCCCTCACCACGGTGGGCGACGGTGGAAACGATCGGTTCGCGCCACTCGCCAGGGCCTCGCTCGGCCATCCGGATCATCGACCGCAGGTCCCGTACGACCTGATCCGCACCCTCACGGTCGGCCTTGTTGACCACGAAGATGTCGCCGACTTCGAGCAGCCCGGCCTTGGCCGCCTGAATGCCGTCACCCAGGCCGGGGGCGAGCAGCACCAATGTGGTATCCGCGAGTGCGGCGACTTCGACTTCGGACTGGCCGACACCGACGGTTTCGACGCAGATCACGTCGCAGCCGGCCGCATCGAGCACCCGGACCGCCTGCGGCGTCGCCCAGCTCAGCCCGCCGAGATGGCCGCGCGTGGCCATCGATCGGATGTAGACGCCGTCGTCGGTCGCATGCTCCTGCATGCGCACCCGGTCTCCGAGCAACGCACCGCCGGTGAAGGGGGACGTCGGGTCGACCGCCAGGACGCCGACCCGCCGGCCGTCCGCGCGGTACGCCGACACGAGGCCGGACGTAATTGTCGACTTGCCGACACCGGGTGATCCGGTGATTCCGATGATCGGCGCATTCTTGGCATGCGGGGTCAGCGCCGCCATCACGTCGCGCAGCTGATCGGAGCCGCTCTCTACGGCGGAGATCAGGCGCGCGACGGCACGAGGGTCGCCGTCCCGCGCCCGTGTGACGAGTTCCTCGATGCGAAGCGTCAAGACGCCGGCACCCGCACGATCAGCGCGTCGCCCTGCCCGCCTCCGCCGCACAGCCCAGCCGCGCCGATGCCGCCCCCACGCCGGCGCAGCTCGTAGGCGAGCGTCAGCACCAGCCGGGCGCCGGACATGCCGATCGGGTGGCCGACGGCGATCGCGCCGCCGTTCACGTTGACGATCTCCTCGGACACACCGAGTTCCTCGGTGCTGGCGATGCCGACGGCCGCGAATGCCTCGTTGATCTCGATGAGGTCAAGATCGGACGGTGCGACGCCATCTTTCGCGCACGCCGCCTTGATCGCCTCAGCCGGCCGGCTCTGCAGCGTCGAGTCGGGCCCGGCAACGACTCCGTGCGCTCCGATCTCGGCGAGCCAGCTCAGGCCGAGTTCCTCGGCTTTGGCCTTGCTCATCACCACGACCGCGCAAGCGCCGTCAGAGATCTGGGATGATGAGCCGGCAGTGATCGTGCCGCCCTTCGAGAACGCGCCGCGCAGCTTGGCCAGGCCCTCGACCGTCGTGTCCGGACGGATGCCCTCGTCCTCACTGAACAGCACCGGTTCACCACGCCGCTGCGGGATCTCGACCGGGACGACCTCGTCCTCGAACAGCCCGTTCTTCCAGGCGGCCGCCGCGCGCTGATGCGAGCGAGCGCTGAACTCGTCCTGCTGCTGCCGGGACGGCGTGTACGCGCGTTCGGTCAGCGCACCCATCGGCTGGTCGGTGAACACGTCCCACAGGCCGTCATAGGCCATATGATCGATCATCGTCACGTCGCCGTACTTGTGGCCTTCGCGCGAGCCGGTCAACAGATGCGGAGCGTTCGTCATCGACTCCATGCCGCCGGCCACGACAATGTCGAACTCGCCGGCGCGCACCAGCTGATCGGCCAACGCGATGGCGTCGATCCCGGACAGGCACACCTTGTTAACCGTCAAGGCCGGCACCGTCATCGGGATCCCCGCCTTGGCGGCCGCCTGCCGCGCCGGGATCTGCCCCACGCCGGCCTGCAGTACTTGTCCCATGATCACGTAGTCGACCTGATCTGGCTCGACGGACGCCTTCTCCAGCGCGTTCTTGATGGCGATAGCCCCGAGATCGACCGCGGAGAAATCTTTCAAGCTGCCCAGCAACTTGCCGATCGGCGTGCGGGCGCCGGCAACGATGACGTTCATACCCCAACGATACGTTCACGTGCCCATGCAGCCCACAAACCCCTTCGTGATCACGCGGCTAGAGTGGCTACCGTGAAGGTCTACACAAAACGCGGCGACGACGGAACGACCGGGCTGCTCTACGGCGGCCGGGTAAACAAGAGCGATCCGGCGGTGCGCGCCTACGGCGTCGTGGACGAGGCCCAGGCCGCGATCGGGCTGGCCCGCGCGGGCGCGGACCGGGGCGGGGAACTCGACGAGTTGTTGATCGGCATCGAGCGCGACCTGTGGGTACTCATGGCCGATCTGGCGTTGAACCCGGACCGGCGCGACCGCGGCAAGCCCGGGCAGACGCTCGTCACCGCAGAGATGGTCAGCGCGCTCGAAACATCGATCGACGAGATCTCCGAGCGCTTCGAACCGCCCACCGACTTCGCCGTCCCTGGAGGGCATCCGGTCGCTGCGGCGTTGGACTTCGCCCGCACCGTCGTCCGCCGCGCCGAACGCGAGTCCCTGGACGTCGCCGCCGACGGTTCTTACGCGGTGCCCTACCTGAACCGCTGCTCGGACCTGCTGTGGACGCTCGCCCGGTGGGTCGAGGGCGAGTCGTTACTGGCCAAGAACGCCTAGTCCAGTTCCTGGACACTGCGTCCAGGAATGTCATCAGATTGCAACCGGCGACGCGGCGAATCAGCAATAGCGTTGTTCCCATGGGTAACTCGCGACACGAGGTGGCCGACGACGGCATCGGCATATTCGATCTCCGCTTCAGCCCGAACTTCCGCAAGCGGTTCGCGGGCTACGACAAACGGGAGGTCGAGCTGTACATCCGCGGTCAAGAAGTCCTCATGACCAAGCTCAGGCTCGAGAAGGAACAGCTCGAGCGCCAGGTCATCCGGCTGCGCCAGCAGCTCATCGACACCCGCGAGCAGCTGGCGCAGGCGCGAGAGGCGATGACGGCAAGCTTGTCGCAGCGGCCGACCCACGACGAGCAGCGGGCACCCGACGCCGGCGCCGAAGCAGGCGAAACAGATCCAGACTCCGCTGACGTCGACGTCAGGGCCGAATCGGCCGTCGATGCGGCAGCCTCGACCGACGAGACAGATGCTCCGATGGCCGACGGTGCCGATGACGCAGCCGACGCCGAGTCGAGGACCGACGAGACCGCCGAGGTGAAAGCGGCCTGATCGGGCGTTTGCCGCTACGCCGCCGGCTCGACCAGTTCGACGAGTACCCCGCCGGCGTCTTTGGGATGGATGAAGTTGATCCGCGCGCCGGCCGTCCCCCGTCTCGGCTGGTCGTAAAGCATCCGCAAACCACGTGAACGTAATGTCGCGCATACCTGATCAAGATCGCTCACCCGGTACGCGATCTGCTGCAGTCCGGGCCCGGAGCGGTCGAGGAACCTCGCGATCGCCGAGTCCGGGCCGACCGGAGCGAGCAACTGCAACAGCGTGCCGTCCTTATCTCCCCCGGCACGCATCATCGCCTCCCGAACGCCCTGCTCCTCGTTGATCTCGTGGTGGACGAGCTCCATACCGAACGTGTCGCGGTACCACTCCACCGAGACGTCCAGATCGTGGACGGCGACACCGACATGGTCGATACCGTCGAAGAGTTCATCCATGCTGGCAGCGTACTCAACGCTCCGACATGCTTCGGTTGTGAGCAAAATTTGACCGCCCCGCAATCTCACAACGCGCCTCTATCGGAGTACCCTGCCAATCGCACTACGTATGCCCACTGCACCGGCGCACATCGTGACGGCCATCCGGAGGCCGCACGGCAATGAGGAGATCATGGACAAGGCAGGCAAGCAGCTAGCGACCACGGACGGCTACGACGAGGAGCCTTCGATCTTCGACAGCAGTCCGAGTGGCGGGCTCAAGAGTGAACTTCGTGGCTACGACCGGGCACAGGTCGAGCAGGTTATCCGCGAAAAGGAGAGCCTGGCCAATCGGCTCAAGGCGGAGAAGAGCCAGCTCGACCAGCAGGTGCGCAAGCTCCGGGAGAAGTACGCCGAGGCCTCGACCAAGCTGCGCGAGGCCGAGCAGCCCACGTACACGGGCCTGGGCGCACGTATCGAACACCTGCTTCGGCTGGCCGAGGAACAGGCCGGCGAGCTCGTCGGCCAGGCCGAGGGCGAGGCGTCCGAACTTCGCGCCGAGGCCAAGGTCGACGCGGCCGAGCTGCGGTCCGCCGCCGAGAACGACGCGGAGGAGATGCGCGCCAGCGCCAAACGCGAAGCCGACGAACTCATCAGCGACGCCCGCCAGGAGGCCGAGGAACGCCGCTCCTCCGCGCAGACGGACGCAACGGCGCTGGTTGAAGACGCCGAGCGCGAGGCCGCCAATATCCGCGCCGCCATCGAGCACGAGGCCGCCGAGAAGCGCGCCAACCTCGAGCAGGAGCTGAACCGCAAGGCGGTCGAGGCCGAGCGCGCCGAGCAGCAAGCACGCACCAAGCTCCGCGACGAGCTCGCCGCCGAGCGCAAGGAAGCCTCGCGCGACCTCGAGCGCGACCTCGCCGAAATGAAAAAGCAGCTCCAAGAGGGCCGGGCGCTCGCCGAGAAGGAGCGCGAAGAGCTCGACACCGAGCTGCGGACCAAGCGCGACCAGGCCGAGAAGGAGATCGCGGACAAGTTCGAGAAGACGAACCGCGAGACCAAGGAGCTCGTCGACAAGGCGCTCGCCCGCCAGGAGGCCGCCAAGGCAAACGCAAAGGCCGAGGAAGATCGTGCGGCCAAGATCAAGCGCACCAGCAACGAAGAGGCCAAGGCGCTGATCGACCGGTCCAAGCGCAACGCCGAGCAGATCGTCGCGACCGCGAAGTCCACCGCCGAAGAGACGATCAGCGTGGCCAAGGAAGAAGCCGCGAAGATCAAGTCCGAGGCGCAGAAGATCGCCGAAGACTACAACCGCCAGGCCGAAGCCGCCCGCACCACGCTCAACCAGCTCAAGAGCATGCTGGGCTTCGATGCCAAGCCGGCCGTCGGGTCCGGCAAGGACGAGGACGACGTGGTCGACGCCGAGGTTGTGGAGGACGGCCGCTAACCGCTCCGAGCAAAGCACGGAAACGCCCCGTAACGGCTCGTCGAGAGGGCCGTTACGGGGGTGTTTCCGTGCTCTACCGGGCCTACACGCCGCGTTAAGGCGGGAATTGCCAGCTTTACGTGATCATTCTGAGGCGAAGGCGGCGCGGGTCAGGTCGGCGTAGGCGCTCGTGTCGGCGATCTCGACCGGTCCATCCCACCTGGTCGGCAACGGTGCGTGGCCCGGCGCGACGCGGGCAACAACCTCGTCGAGTACCCGCTCCGCGTCGCCTACCCACAAGTGTTTGGCGCCGTCGACGGCGACCAGCTCGGCGTGCGGAACACGCGCGAACCGTTCCTTGGCTTCGGGCGGGCGCAGGTAGTCGTCCAGCTCGGGTATCAACGCCACCAGGGGACGGCCGTCCGCCGCCCACGCATCCAAATCGTCGTCCGTTGTGAACCGCAACGGCGGCGACAGGAGAATCGCTCCGACGACCGATGGCTCCAGCCCGTACATCAGGACAAGATCGGTCCCGAACGACCAGCCGAGCAGCCATAGGTTCGGCAGCTCACGAAACTCCGCGAACTCCACGGCGGCCGCGACGTCGAACCGCTCGCCGCGCGCGGAGTCGAACGCCCCTTCGCTGGTCCCCTGCAGGCTCGACGTGCCGCGCGTGTTGAAGCGGAGGACGGCCACACCGGCGAGTGCGGGCAGCCGCCACGCCGCCTTGCGCAGCAGATGGCTGTCCATCATGCCGCCATGGGTCGGTAGCGGATGCAGGCAGATGAGCGTGGCCACCGGTTCGGTTTCCGGCGGTAGCGCCAGCTCACCAACCAGATCCAGGCCGTCGGCGGTATGAAGAGTGATCGGCTCACGCCGGGCGGGCAACACGGTATTGCCACGGATGCGAGTTTCAGTCATAGCTCCAGCCAGCTTACCGGTGCCCGGCATGCCGATGCGCTTTGCGCGGCGACTACCCGCTTTGCACAGCCTATGGGCGTGTGTATCGAACCGGTATCAATTGTTTACCGGGCGTTGGCCCGGAGGTACCGTCCCTTGCCGGAGGGTAGGCGTAGCGCTATGGGGCGCGTGTCTCAAGAACAGGGAAGGCAAGCATGAAACGAATACGTACGTGGGCCGCGGTCTTCGCGGTGTCCGGCCTGGTCCTCGCCGGGTGTGGTGATGACGACGGCGGGGACGAGACGGAGGACACCACGGGTGACGCCTCCGAGGAGGAAGCGGACGACACCGAGGAGGACTCCGAGGAAGAGGCCATGGCCGACTGGCCGGACGAGCTCGTCCTCACCCTCACTCCGTCCGCGGAGCAGCAGGGTCTGATCGAGACCGCCGAGCCACTGGCCGAGCAGCTCGAAGAGCGTCTCGAAGGAATCGACATCGAGCCATTCGTGCCGACCGACTACGCCGGTGTCATCGTCGGCCTCGAGTCGGGCCAGGCGCACATCGCCGGGGGCCTCGGGCCGCGGCAGATGGTGCAGGCCGAGGAGCAGGCCGGTGCCGACCTGATCCTGCAGTCCGAGCGGTTCGGTGACGTCATCTACGTCACGCAGTGGTTCACCAACGACCCGGATACCTACTGTGACGACGAGCCCGTGGCCGACGAGGACGGCTTCCTGTTCTGCAACGGCGTCTCCGAGGCCAGCGGACCGGCCGACGGTCCGATCGGCTCCGACGCGCTGGCCAACGTCGAGGGTCAGACGGTGGCCTTCGTCGACCAGGGCTCCACGTCCGGTTACGGCGTCCCGGCACTTCAGCTGTCGCAGGCCGGTATCGACCCGGTCGAGGACATCGAAGGTACCTTCGCCGGCAGCCACGACAACTCGGTGCTGGCGGTCTACAACGGCGACGCCACGGTCGGAGTCTCGTTCAACGACGCGCGCGGCAACGTCGTGGAGCAGTTCCCGGACGTCGGCGAGCAGGTCGTCGTCTTCGGTTGGTCCGACCCCATCCCGAATGACGGCTTCGCGGTCGCCGGTGACCTGCCGGACGACCTGAAGCAGGCGATCACGGACGCGTTCCTGGACATCGCCTCCACCGAGGAGGGCGTGACGCTACTGCAGGAGCTGTACAACATCGACGACCTGATTCCGGTCGACTCCAGCGCCTACGACGTCATCCGCGAACTCGAGGCTGAACTCGGCGATCTGCTGGTCGGCGAGTAGACGCATCACCAGCGGCTGGGCAGGACGCACGCGTCCTGCCCAGCCGTCGTACCATGCCCAAGAACGAACGAGCGAGCGGCGATGATCACTTTCGAGCAGGCGACTGTTACGTATCCGGGCGGCGTCAAGGCACTGACCGGGCTGGACCTGGAGATTCCCGACGGCCAGTTCGTGGTGATCGTGGGGCTCTCGGGCGCCGGCAAGTCCACCTTGATCCGGACGGTGAACGGGCTTGTCCCGTTGACCAGCGGCAGGGTCCGGGTAGGCGATCGGGACGTGACGGCGCTGTCCAGGCGCCAGCTGAGATCGCTGCGCGCCGATATCGGCATGATCTTCCAGCAGTTCAACCTCGTCACCCGCACCACTGTGCTCAACAACGTGCTGATGGGCCGGCTGCACCGGGTACCGACGTGGCGCTCATTGGTCGGCTGGTACGGCTCGCACGAGACCGAGATCGCGATGCGGGCGCTCGAACGTGTCGAGATCGTCGACAAGGCGTACGTGCGCGCGTCCAACCTGTCCGGCGGGCAGCAGCAGCGGGTCGGCATCGCCCGGGCGCTCGCCCAGGAGCCGACCGTCATGCTCGCCGACGAACCTGTGGCCTCGCTCGACCCGCCCACCTCGCGCGCCGTGATGCGCGACCTGCAACGCATCAACCGCGAACTCGGCATCACCACGCTGGTCAATCTGCACTTCCTCGACCTGGCCCGCGAGTTCGCGGACCGCATCATCGGTCTGCGCTCCGGTGAGCTGGTCTTCGACGGGCCCGGCTCGGAGGCCGACGAGAAGGTGTTCGAGCAGATCTACGGCCGCAGCCTCACCGCCGAGGACGTGCTCGAAGCCGAGGCGTCGTTGTGACAACGGCAACAACAGAGGCACCACCGGACACGAGACGACCGAAGCGACCACCGCCGAGCCCGTTCGCCATCGGCGCGATCATCGGCGCCGTCGCACTCACGATCGCGACCGGGGCCGACTGGCGCTACGGCATCGGCTTCTCGCTCACCGAGGTCTTGACCGATCTGACCCGGCCCAACGCTCCGATGCGTGGCCTGGTGAACATCGACCTGTCGATCCTGACGAACAGCCGCTTCCTGGACGCGTTCGCCGAAACGGTGCAGATGGCGGTGATCGGCACGATCTGCGGTTCGATCGTCGCGTTGCCGCTCGCGCTGCTGAACTCTCACATCGGCGCACCGAACCGCATCGTCTACGGCGCGGTGAAGCTGTTCAACAACGTCATCCGGTCGTTCCCGGAGCTGCTCTGGGCATTGCTGTTCGTCGCCGCCGTCGGCATCGGAGCACTGCCGGGCATCCTGGCGCTGTTCTTCTTCTCGATCGCCGTCGTGACGAAGCTGACGTCCGACACGATCGACGGCATCGACCCCGGCCCGATCGAGGCGGCCAGAGCCAGCGGCGCAGGGCATTGGCAGATGTTGCGGACCGCCGTCGTGCCACAGATCCTGCCCGGCTACACGTCGTTCGCGATGTACTGCTTCGAGCTGAACCTGCGGGCATCGGCGGTTCTCGGGCTGGTGGGAGCCGGCGGTATCGGCGAGTTGCTCAACTTCTTCCGCAACCAAGGTGCCTGGCCACAGGTCTGGGGCGTCGTGGCAGGGTTCGTCATCATCGTCATCATCGTGGAGCAGATCTCGATGGCGGTGCGGAGGCGGTTGCTATGAGCGAGCCGCAAACGACCACCGAGCAGCGCTTCGACACGATCGTAAGGCCGGAGAAACCGTTCAACTGGTTCCGGCTGATCGTGACCGGGGCGATCGTCGCCGGCCTACTCGGCGCGACACTGACAGTGGACGCCAACTGGTCACGGCTGCCCGATGCGCCGGGCCAGCTCTGGACGATCGCGCGGCTGATGTTCACCAATCTGGATCTCGACGCGTTGCCGCGGGCGCTCGAAGGCATGTGGGAGTCGGTGGCGATCGCCTGGATCGGAACGATCATCGGCGCCATCCTCTCGCTACCTCTCGCGCTACTTGCCGCGACGAACATCTCGAGCAGGGCGACGGTGCCCGGCGTGCGGTTCGTGCTCAATGTGCTGCGCGCCATTCCGGAGATCATCCTCGCCATCGTGTTGATCCCGATCTTCGGTCTCGGCGCGCTCGCCGGCACGCTGGCAATCGGTATCGGCTCGATCGGCACGCTCGGCAAACTCTCGGCAGAGATCATCGAAGGGTGCGACGCCGGTCCGGTTGAGGCGGCCGATGCCGCGGGCGCAAGCAAGACGCAGCGCATCCGCTGGAGCGTGCTGCCTCAGGTGATGCCCGAGATTCTCGCGCTGTGGCTCTACCGGTTCGAGATCAATATCCGGGCGTCCGCCGTTCTCGGAGTGGTGGGCGCCGGTGGCATCGGCACGATGCTGCAACAGACGATCGAGTTCCGTGCGTGGGGCCAGGCCGGTATCGCCCTGCTCGTGGTCGTCGGCGTCACGATCCTCGTGGACACGATCTCCGGCTACGTCCGGCGCCGGATCATCCGCGGCCCGAGCGGCAAGCCCCAGGAGGAGGAGCCCGCCGCTCAAGCCGAGGCGTGGATCTAGCTCTGCGGATGCAGGTTGCCGTCGCCGCCCTTGAGGCAGGTGGCCGACGACGCACCGCCGACGGCGAACTCGCCGAGGCAGCGGCCCATCTGATCGTGGCCGCGGGCGTTCGGGTGGAACGATTCCTGCACGAGGTGGCTGTCGACTCCGTACAGCAGCTGCTCTAGCCGTACGGTCAGCGGCCGCACCCACTCCTGCGACCTCGGCACCGAGCGGTTGCAGGCTTCGTGCCCTTCGGTCGCGCGCGACATGTCGAGGAAACGTGCACCGGTCTGGGCGGCCACGTCGGCCAACGCGTCGGACAGCAGCACTGTCGCGACCGTGCGTCCCCAACGCGCGTCCGCCTTGCGGATCGGGCATCCTTCGAGGGCATGGCCGAACTGCATGTTCTCCGTCACCGGAGAGGCGTAGGAGACGATCACGAGGTCGTAGTCGCTCTCGGCGTATCCGGCATCGGCCATCACCTGACGCACGTCCTGCACCGCCGCGACCGCCTTCGGCTTCATCGCGGCCACCCGGTCCGGCCATTCGGCGCCGATGGTGTCCCGGCAACCGGGACCGAAGACCGAGGCCCAGGCGAAGACACACTCGATGACGGTCTCGGCGAAGCCGGGCTCGTCGTTGGCGCCGATCTGCACCGTCACGAGCTCGATGGCGTGGCTGACGGCGACCTGCGCGAGCTGATCGGCCTGGCCCGCCTCATTCCACTGCCCGGACCCGCCGATCATCAGGTTGCCGGTGTCCGCGCCCGAGCAGGCGAGGTTGATCGTCTCATCGATACCCGGGATGTTCGTCCGGTGGATGTACGAAACCGTCGAGCGGTGGCATTGGTTGACGCCGGTCTGGTCGGTGCCGCTCTCGTAGCTGCGGGCGCCTTCGCCGGACGTCGCGCTGTCTCCGAGAGATACCGCTGCGGTGGGACGGTCGTCGGCCGAGGCCGGAGCCGCCGTGATCAATGTGACGCTGAGCATCGCCGCGCTCGTGGCCGCGGCGAGCGTTCGCAGGGGACGACGCATTGCAACCTCCTCGGTGCAAGATCACGTGATCATGGAGGTCATGCTAACCAAGATTGTTACCGATGGGTATCCTCTGTTCGGTTCAGGTAGAATCGCCGTCATGCCGAGGTACGAGTACCGCTGCCGCGCGTGCGGCGAGACATTCGAGGCCACGCGTCCGATGGCCGAGTCCGCGTCGCCGGCGACCTGCCCGCACGGGCATGACGACACGGTCAAGCTGCTCTCGACGGTGGCGATGACCGGCCGCGCTTCGGCCGCGTCCGCTCCAGCACCCGGCGGCGGCGGATGCTGCGGCGGCGCGTGCGGCTGCGGCTAGGTCCGCTCGAGCCGGATGATCAAAGACTTGGACGCCGGCGTTCCACTGATATCGGCCGTGTGATCCAACGGCACGAGCACATTGGTCTCGGGGTAGTAGGCGGCCGCGCACCCACGGGCGGTGGGGTACGCCACGACCCGAAATCCGCTGGCCCGGCGGTCGTGGTCCGACCACTCGCTCACCAGGTCGACGATGTCACCGTCTACCAGGCCCAAATCGACAAGATCATCTGAGTTCACGAACACGACCTGCCGACCGCCGCGCACGCCGCGGTAGCGATCGTCCTTGCCGTAGATCGTGGTGTTGAACTGGTCGTGCGAGCGGATTGTCTGCAGGATGAGCCGGCCGGGTGGAACGTGAACGATCTCGAGCGGGTTGACGGTGAACTTCGCACGTCCGACATCGGTCGGAAACCGGCGGCCGTCCCGTGGGGCGTGCGGGAGCACGAAGCCTCCCGGCTCGGCGATGCGGGTCTCGAAATCGGCGAAGCCCGGCACGACGCGCGAGATCCGGTCGCGGATCTCCGCGTAGTTCTCGGTGAAGGACTCCCACGGCGTGTCGTCGTCCGCCCCGAGGACCCTTCGGGCCAGCCCGCAGACGATGGACACCTCGCTGCGCAGCGCCGAGGACGCGGGTGCGAGCGTGCCCCGTGACGCATGCACGGCGCTCATCGAGTCTTCGACCGTGACGAACTGCTCACCGCCGGCCTGCACGTCCACCTCGGTGCGACCCAGACAGGGCAGGATCAGCGAGCGCTGCCCCGGCAACACATGGGAACGGTTCAGCTTCGTCGACACGTGTACGGTCAGCGGCACGCTCTGCAATGCCGCCGCGGTGACGTCGCTGTCCGGAGTGGCGGCCGCGAAGTTACCGCCTACCGCCATGAACACGCGGATCTTGCCGTCGCGCATGGCGCGGATGGTCTGCACCGTGTCGTAACCGTGCTCGCGCGGCGGCTCGAAGCCGAACTCGTCGCGCAGCGCGTCCAGGAACGCCGGCGTCGGCCGCTCCCAGATACCCATCGTGCGGTCACCCTGCACGTTGCTGTGCCCGCGGACCGGGCACGCGCCCGCACCCGGCCGGCCGATGTTGCCGCGCAGCAACAGGAAGTTCACTATCTCGCGGATCGTCGGCACAGCTTGTTTGTGCTGGGTCAGGCCCATGGCCCAGCACACGATGATGCTGCCGGCGCGCTCGACCTCGGCGACGAACGCGTCGATCTGCTCGGGTGACAGCCCGGTCGCCGCGTCGGTATCCGCCTGGTCGAGCGCTTTCCAGCCGGCCGCCGCATCGGCCATGCCGGTCGTGTACGTGTCGATGAAGTCATGGTCGAGCACACCGGGCGACCGCTCGTCCAGTTCGACGAGGCGGCGGTTCACTGCCTGGAAGAGCGCCAGGTCACCGGCGACGCGGATCGGCAGGAACAGGTCGGCGAGCTGCGTACCTTTGCCCACGACACCGCGGGCGCGCTGGGGGTTCTTGAAGTTGAGCAGCCCGGCTTCGGGCAACGGGTTGATCGCGACGATCCGAGCGCCCCGGTCCTTGGCCTGCTCGAGCGCGGTGAGCATGCGGGGATGGTTCGTGCCCGGGTTCTGGCCGACGATCACGATCAGCTCGGCGTGGTCGGTGATGTCCGCCAGCGACACGCTGCCCTTGCCGATGCCGATCGTCTCGGTCAGTGCGGAGCCGGACGATTCGTGGCACATGTTCGAGCAATCCGGCAGGTTGTTCGTGCCGAGCTTGCGAGCGAACAGTTGGTAGCAGAACGCCGCCTCGTTGCTGGTACGCCCGGACGTGTAGAAGGCGGCCTGATCGGGTTCTGCGTCCGCGAGCTCGGCGGCGACGATGTCGAACGCGTCGTCCCACGAGACGGGCACGTAGTGGTCGGAGCCGGCTTCGCGCAGCATCGGTTCGGTGAGCCGTCCCTGCCGGCCGAGCCAGTGGTCACTCCGGGTGGCGAGCTCACTGATCGGGTGTGCGGCGAAGAAGGCCGCGTCCACCCGGCGGACGGTGGTCTCCTCCGCGACGGCCTTGGCGCCGTTCTCGCAGAACTCGATCAGGTGCGGTTTGCCCGGCTCCGGCCAGGCACAGCCCGGGCAGTCGAACCCGGTGTGCTGGTTGACCACACGCAGGCTCCGCACACCGCGGCGGACGCCGGACTGGTCCAGCACGTCGGCCAGGCCATGCACCACCCCGGGAATCCCGGCGGCACTCCGCTTCGGCTTGCCGATGCGCGGCTTCGTATCCTGCTCATCCCGTGCCGGCGGTCGCGTCGTCATAGTCAGACGTTACGTCCTACGGCCCAAACAAGGGAGACTGGAACCGTGGGACAGAAGACGACCCGCCGGCCGGTGCTGCGCCTACGCGAGCACGGGATCAGTAAACGTCCCGACACGCTGGCGGTCGAGGAGCCGCTGATGGTGCGCATCGGCGGGGCGACGCTGACGATGACGATGCGCACGCCAGGCGACGACTTCGACCTGGTCGCGGGCTGGTTGGTCAGTGAAGGAGCCGTCCGGGACGTATCGCAGCTCGAAGGCATGCGGCTGTGCCCGGACGAGGACAACACCGTCGAAGTGATGCTCGCTCCCGGTGTCGAACCGCCGGTCGCGCGAGCGTTCACGACGACCAGCGCGTGTGGCGTATGCGGCGCGGACAGCATCGCCGACGTCCGGACCGCGATGCCCTGGCCGGTCGATGAGGATCCGCTCGTACTCGAGCCTGACCTCGTGACCGAACTCCCCGACCGGCTGCGCGACGGCCAGCGCGTCTTCGACCGGACCGGTGGACTGCACGCCGCAGGCCTCTTCGATGCCGACGGCTCGCCGGTGCTGATCCGCGAGGACGTCGGACGTCACAACGCGGTCGACAAGGTCGTCGGGGCCGCCCTGCGCGCCGGCATGCTGCCGCTGGCCGGACACATCCTGCAGCTCAGCGGCCGGGCGTCGTTCGAACTGGTGCACAAAGCCGTCATGGCCGGTGTCCCGGTGCTCTCGGCGATCTCAGCGCCGTCCAGCCTCGCCGTCGACCTTGCCGCCGAGTGCGGCCTCACGCTGATGGGTTTCGTCCGGGGCAGCAGTGTGAACCTCTATACCCGCGCGGATCGGGTGATCAGTACGCCGGCGCCGCCCACGGAAGCGGCAACACCTCGACCTCATCTTTCCGCTCCGCACCGCCAGGCGGGATGACGGCGAGTGCGTCGGCGCTCGCGAGGCCGCGCAGCATCGCCGGGCCGGAGAGGCGTACCGGCACGCCATTCATCACCGGGATGATCCGGGTGTCCACGGGATGTCCGGTCGCAGCCTCGGCCAGCCGGACACGGTGGCACGGCAGGGCCGGCTCGCCCAGCAGCGCCGCGATAACCGGCGCCAGCAGCGTGACCACACCGGTCACCGCGGCCAGCGGGTTCCCGGGCAGCCCGACGAGGAGGACACCACCATCAAGTCGGGCCAGCAGCATCGGATGACCCGGACGCACCCGCACGCCATCGACAAGGACCTCACTGCCGAGCTCGGCGAGCACCGAACGCAGGTGATCGGCCGGCCCGTGCGCGGTGCCACCGGTCGTGACGATCACGTGGGCGGACGAGCCGCGGACCGCATCGATCAGCGCGGTGTGCGTGTCGGGCACATGCCGCACGTCGCAGGTGCGGGCGCCGAGCTGGGTCAGCCAGCCCGCAAGCAGTGGGCCGAGCGCGTCCCGGATGTGACTACCGTGCGGCAGTCCGCTGTGGAGCAGTTCGTCCCCCACGACGAATGCCCAGACGTCCGGACGGTTCACCACGGACAGTTCGTCGAATCCTGCGGCCGCGGCGAGTCCGACGACGGCCGGTGTCACGCGCGCCGCGGCAGGTAGCAGGAGATCACCGGCCGAGCACTCCTCACCGCGTCGCCGGATGTTGCCACCCGGATCGACCGTGCCCGAAAGGCTCGTGCCGTCCAGCACGCCATGCTCACTGCGCAGCACGGCGGTCGCGCCCGGAGGCACCCGAGCCCCGGTCGCTATCTCGACCGCCTCGCCGGCTGCCAATGCGGCGGCGGGTTCGCCGGCCAGCACCGTGCCGTACACCTTCCACGGGCCGTCGCCGGCCACCGCCCAACCGTCCATCGCCGAGGTGTCGAACGCAGGCAGGTCGGTCTTGGCGATCAAAGGTTCACCGAGCAGATGGCCCAGGCAGCGCGCCAGGGGTTGACTGATCCGCGGCAGCGGGTGCGCCGCCGCCCATGCCGCCGCCCTGGCCTCCGACCAGGATCGCTCGTGGGTCAAGCTTGCCGCTCCTCTTGCCACCGCTCGGCCAGCGCCGTCACCCGGTCATACAACGCGGGGTCGACCGCACCGTGCCGACCCGCCGCGTACCCCAGCAGGAACGTGGTCAACGGCGCGGCCGGGCGATCCACGTTGTGCGCGGCCACCCGGGCGACGTCGAGCAGGCGCCGGACGTCCACGTCGACCTCCAGGCCGAGCTCTTCGGTGACCGCCGCCACCCAATCGTCGAGCATCTACGTCCTCCTCAGTGTTCGCCGCGCAGTCTCTATCTGATCGACAGTGTCACAGTCTCGCGTCGCGCCGTCGTCCGGGACCGTCACGGCGCGCAGGTCGCCGAGCATCCGCATGACCGAGCCGTCGCGAAGCTCGCCACGCGCTCGGAGAGCGGCCTTCAGTGCTGGCACGCGGTAGGCGGCGGCAAGAGGCTGCGGGACGCCGTCCCCATCGACGAAGACGGCGGCGTCGTGCCCGGACAGCCGAGCGAGCAGGCCGGCGATCGCCTCGGCGGTCATATACGGCATGTCGGCGGCGAGAACAACGACCCGCGACGCGTCGCTCGGCAATGCGGCGAGTCCGGCACCGATGCCGGCGAGCGGGCCGCCGTACGGCGGATCTTCCAGCACCCACGTCACGGGCCGGTTCGTCGCCCGCCGGGTGCCTACGGCCACGGTGACCCGCGCCGCCGCGCAGGCGTCGAGAACCCGCTCGAGCAGCGACTTGCCGGCGATGTCGATGGACGGCTTGTCCACGCCGCCGAGCCGGGAGGCTTTACCACCGGCGAGCACGATCGCGTCGTAGCTGGTCACACCGGTCAACCACGTTCAGCGAGCATGGCGAACGGTCCCTGCGGCAGGCCGCAGCCGAGCGTCATGGCCGTGTCGATGTCGGCCTCGCTCGCATACCCCGACTCCGCCATGGCCCGGGCATCGTCGAAGTACGGCCGCAGCAGCGCGTCCACGATCTCCCCGCTGACCTTGCCGGTCGGAGCCGCTTCGGCATTCTCGCCGTAGTCGTAGAAGCCGGCGCCGGTCTTGCGGCCGAGCCTGCCGGCGTCGACGAGCTCCCGCAGGATCGGTGCGGTGACGTGCCGGTCGCGCCCAGTCTCGGAGTGCATCCGCTCGAGGATCTCGACGCAGGTGTCGAGGCCGATGAGATCGAGCAACGTGAGCGGACCCATCGGGAACCCGGCGCCGGTGCGCATCGACTCGTCGATGTCCTCCTTGCTTGCCTCGCCGGCGCCGACCATCGCGGCCGCATGATTCAGATAGCCGATGAGCAGCGCGTTTGCGATGAACCCGGCCCGGTCATCGCATACGACCGGCGACTTGCCGAGCGAACGCGCGAGTGCCTCGACGGTCTCGACGACCTCGGGTGCGGTGCGCTCGGCCCGGATGACCTCGACGAGCTTGAGGACGGGCGCCGGGTTGAAGAAATGCATGCCGACGACCCGCTCGGGGTTTGCCGACGCGGCGGCGATGTCGGTCACCGACAGCGACGACGTGTTGGTGGCGATGATCGTATCCGCGGCCACGATGCCGTCGAGGCTCTTGACCAGGCCGGTCTTGATGTCGAGCCGCTCCGGAACCGCCTCGAGGACCAGGTCGCACGGCGCGAGGGCTGCCTGGTCGGTCGTGAAGGTCATCCGGCCGATGAGCTCCTGCTGCTCGTCCGCGCCGAGCCGGCCGCGAGCCACCGCCTTGCCGGTCGATCGCTCCACGTGACCCCGCCCGGCGGCGAGCGCCTCATCGTCCCGTTCGACACCGATCACCGGGTAGCCGTTGCGGGCGAACACCTCGGCAATGCCGGCGCCCATCGTCCCGAGCCCGACGACCCCTACTGTCGATACATCTCGCACGGTAGAGAGTCTGGCACGTGCGAGCTCACGAGAGGCGAGCGGCACCGAACGCCAGAGCCGCCACCACTACGACCATGGTGATCATGCCAAAGACGACCAACCGGGTCTGAGCCTCCTGCGACCTATAGAACTCGGCACGCGCCTGGTCGATCTTGCTC
The DNA here is from genome assembly GCA_036374835.1 of Jiangellaceae bacterium. Lineage (GTDB taxonomy): Bacteria > Actinomycetota > Actinomycetes > Jiangellales > Jiangellaceae > DASUTB01. The sequence continues at coordinate 42,814 of DASUTB010000045.1, forward strand.
GACAATCGATGTTCGAGCGACTCCATCCGATTTGACCACTTGTCGTCGAGCGACTCCAGCCGTGTCGACCACTTGTCGTCGAGCGACTCCAGCCGTGTCGACCACTTCTCATCGAGTGCCGCGAGATCGCTACGCACCGTCTGGACATCGTTCCGAACCGCCGCGACGTCATCCTTACGTGCGACATCGGCCCAATCCGTGGGCGGCAGAAGCGCCATGAGTGTCGCCGCTCCCTCCGTGCCGATCGCCGATTCAACCGCGATATACAACCGGTGCCGTTCTTGCTCGCCTACCGACATTCTGCCAGACCTCCACGTCGGCCAGTCCTGATCGTTCCGGACCAAGGTGGTACCCCGCGTGGGGCCGGCGACAGTGGAGATCAGCAGATTGTGGATAACGCGGCCGATTCCGTGGAGGTGTCAGAAGAGCCTGGCGCTCGGGTCGTCGACGCCGCGCAGAGCGTCGTAGTCGACCGTCACGCAGTCGATCCCGCGGTCGGTCGCGAGCGTACGCGCCTGCGGCTTGATCTCCTGGGCGGCGAGCACCCCGCGGACGGGCGCCAGGTGCGGGTCGCGGCCGAGCAGATCGAGATACCGCGTCAGTTGCTCCACGCCGTCGATCTCGCCGCGCCGCTTGACCTCGATCGCAACGGTG
>DASUTB010000046.1:0-15791 GCA_036374835.1 Jiangellaceae bacterium
GTCTGGCTGCCTCCGTGGAATCACCCATTGGCCACCACGTGATCTGTGGTGGTTTCGCCGATGTGGTCAATCCAACCGATCCATAACGTCGGACTCAGCCACCGATCCCTTGGGCTGAGGAGACCGACATGCAGCACAACAACAACAGCCGCCGCCGGGTGGGTGACCATGCGATCGTGCTGGGCGCGAGCCTGGCCGGCCTGGCCACCGCCGCCGCCCTCGCCGAGCGTTTCGACCGGGTCACTGTCATCGAGCGTGACGCCTTGCCCGAAACCGTCCAGCTGCGCAGAGGCGTTCCCCAAGGTCGCCACGCACATCTCCTACTTTCCGGCGGCCTGCGAGCACTCGCCGCACTCCTGCCTGGATTCGAAAAGGACCTACAAGCCCGGGGTGGACATGTCATCCCGTCCGACGAGTTGCGCTTCTATCTCGGCGGCGGCCGGCTCGACGTACGGACTGCCGACATGGCCGTATGCGGTGCCACCCGCCCCTTCCTCGAACATGTCGTCAGGGAACGCGTCCGTTCCCTTGACGGCGTCGAGTTCCGGGACGGCTGCCCGGTCGACGGGCTGGCCACGAACGAGAACGCCACCCGAGTGACGGGCGTCCGGATTCGCACCGGCGATCTGCCGGACGTGGTGGCCGGCGATCTGGTCGTGGACACCACCGGGCGCGGCTCGCGTAGTCCGCACTGGCTCACCGAACTCGGCTATCCCGAAGTCGCCGTCGAACGGATGAACGTCAGCGTGCGGTACACGACGCGGCTGTTCCGTCGCGATCCGGAGGACCTCGACGGATGCCGGCACGTCGTCGTCGCCCCGGGACCGGGGGGACGGCGCGGCGGGCTCATCATCGCCGTGGAAGACGACCGCTGGCTGATCACCCTGGTCGGAACGGAGGGCGAGCGCGCGCCGAAGGACCTCCCCGGTTTCATCGACTACGCCGCGAGCCTGCCGCTGCCAGAGCTCGCAGAGGTCGCCTCACGTGCCGAGCCAATCGGGGATGCGGCCACCGGCACGTTCAGCTCCTACCTACGCCATCGTTACGACAAGCTATCCAAGCTGCCGGCCGGGTTCGCCGTGCTGGGCGACGCGGTGTGCTCACTCAATCCGGCATACGGCCAGGGAATGAGTGTCGCATGCCTCGAGGCACAGACTCTTGGTGAAGTCTTGGACCGGTACGGACTCGACCGAATCGGCCCGCGGGTCCTGCGGCGGACCAAGGCGGTCGTCGACGGAGCATGGTCGTTGTCCACCGGCTCGGATCTCGCGGACCCCGCTGTAGAGGGCCCTCGTCCATTGAGCTGGCGGCTCATCTCCGCGTACCTCAACCGCGTGATGCCCGTTGCCTACCACGACCCCGCGGTCGCGCACGCCCTGTTCTCGGTCAATGCGCTGATCGACCCGCCACCACGGCTGATGCGTCCGGCGATCGCCGCCCGGGCGCTCACCCGCCGCCGGAATCGACTGCCTTCTCCGGCAACAACCACTACTATGCCTACATCGCCCCAGGGCGCGCCGACGAATATCCGCGGCGTCGCACCGTAGGAGTCATGATCGAGTGGTCATAGGTCGTGCGACATCCAGGTCGGCCGGTGCAGCGGAGCGTGGCCACCAGACAGCGCGCGTGGCCAGCTCGGAGCTGGTCGGTCGGGCAGCCGAGGTAGAGCAGCTGCTGTCCCTGGTCGCACAGCTGGACGTGGGACACCCGCAGATCGCGCTGGTATCGGGTGAAGCCGGATTCGGAAAGTCCCGGCTGATAACGACGATCGCCGATCTCCTCCACTCCGAGCCGGTCGACGTACTAGTCGGCCATTGCCTCGACCTCGGCCCCGGAGGCCCGCCGTATGCGGCTATGACTGAGGCACTCCGCATGGCTGACGACTGCTCGCCGGCCGTCCTCGACGCTTTGACCGGAGCTGCAGACATGGGTCGGCCGCAACTATTCGATTGTGTCCGGACTGCTCTGACCACGCTTGCGAGCCGACGCCCGGTCGTCCTTGTGATCGAGGATCTGCACTGGGCCGACCGCGCGACGCAGCACCTGCTCGCCTACCTACTCGCTGCCGCCCACGAGGGACGCTGGGCGTTCGTCGGCACATACCGCAGCGAGGAGGTGCGACACCGGGACGCGCTCCGGGACTTCCTGGCAACGCTGGGACGCGCTCCGGTCGAGCGCGTAAATGTACCCGCTCTGTCTGCTGCCGAGGTAGCTGCGCAGATCGAGGACATCACCGGCCGGCGGCCGACGGAGGAGTCGATCGCCACCATGCACACACGCAGCGGTGGAAGCCCACTGCTGGTCGAAGAACTGGTGGCCGCCGAAAGCGCGGGCGTGCACGGCGTCCCCGACTATCTGCGCGACACGCTGCTCGCAAGAGTAGAGACGCTGAGTGCGGACACCCAGGAGCTGTTGACCGCTGCGGCAGTGTGCGGCGCGGTATTCGACGAGTACCTGCTGGGGTCTGTGCTCGGTTGGAAGGCCGCCCGCGTGGAGGAAGCGCTGGCACAAGGCGTCATTGCCGGCGTCCTCGTCGTCACCGCAGACCATTACCGGTTCCGGCACGAGCTGCTGCGGGAGGTGGTCTACGCCGAGGTGCTTCCCGGGCGGCGGCGGGATCTTCACCGGAAGGCGGCCACAGCGTTGAGCTCGTCCGCTGCTGCGGAGCCCGCGACACTGGCCCACCACTGGTACGAGGCAGGGGACAGCGAGCAGGCGGCCCGTGCCGCGTTGCTCGCCGCAGCCAACGCTCAACGGGCGCACGCCCCGGCCGCGGTGCACGCGCAGCTGGAGCGGGTGAACGCCCTCTGGGATGACCTCAGCGCCGAGCTACGGAGCATGGCAGGCGGCCGTGCCCAGCTGCTGGAGACTGCCGCTCAGGCCGCCCAACTCGGCGGCGCTTGGCGGCGCGCGGTCGAGCTGGGCGAGCAGGCCGTGGCCAACTCGGACGGGCCCGCCGACGCGGCGGTCCGGTCCGAGCGCCTTGGCCGGCACCGCTGGGCCGACGCCGACGGGGATGGCGCTGTCGCCGCGTACGAGCACGCGGTGAACGTGCTACCCGATGACGCGCCGGCCGCCGTCCGGGCAAGGGTGCTGTCGGGCTACGCATGGTTCCTCGCCGTGAGCTTTCAGTACGACCGGGCCGTGAACGTCGCTCGCGCCGCTCTGGCGGCCGCGGACCGGTCCGGCGAGCCACTGCAACGTTGCCGGGCCATGGTGTCGTGGGCCGGCGCTCAGCCGGAACCGGAGGATGCCGAGGCCGCTGCACGAGCTGCGCTGGACGTCGCTGTGGCGGAGGGGACGAACGAGTCGGTGAGCCAGGCCTACGTCGCTCTGGACGGGGCGCTGCGGCGGCAAGGCGCGACGCGCGAGCGGGCAGAGTCATTGCAGGCCGGGCTTGCCTTCCTACCCACGTCTGAGTACGCGCTACGCGCATATCTGCGGCTCTATCTTCTCGACAGCCTGCTTGCGCTCGGCAGGTGGGACGAGGCGGACTCGGTGGTCGACCAGCTCACGGCACTGCGTGCCGGGGGAATGAAGACGTACTACACGACCGCACCACACGCATGGTTGGCCGCCGTGCGGGGCGACGCCGACCAAGCCCGCCGGCTCGCGCGGCACGTCGCCACCCTGTTCGCCGGCGTGCCACAGCAGCCGCATCCCGCGATGATCGCCCTGTTGGCCGAGGCCGAGAGCGCACTGTGGGAATCGGACCCGGTGACCGCCGCGCACGCCGCAGCACGCGCCGCCGAGTTCGCGTCCGTGGACCCGCCCCTCGCCGCTGCCGCAGTGGCAACCGGCATCCGCTCCTGGGCTGACGTCGCCGAGCGCGCCAGGCGCGCCGGTCGTGCCGACGAGGTGGACCAGGCCATGGCGAGCGCCCGCAGGCTGCGCGAGAGCCTTCCCGAGCCCGTCCGTGAGCCGGTGATCCGCTACGCCGGCCTGGCCGAGGCTGAGCTCACTCGTCTGGACGGACGGAGCGACCCGGAGGCCTGGCGCGCAGCAGTTCGCATGTGGGACTCGGCAGCGGACCCCTACCGAGGCGCGTATACCCGGTGGCGGCTCGGCGAGGCGCTCGTGACGGACCGGTCGGGTCGTGCCGAAGCAAGACACGTGCTCGCTGAGGCACGCAAGGCGGCCGGCGCGCTCGGCGCGAGGCCGCTTCTCGAGGCCATCGAGGACCGCGAGCGCCGCTCCCGCCTACGACGGCCTGGGCGTGACGCGTCCTCGGACGTCGCAGCGGCCGCCGCTGCGCTGGATCTGACGCCACGAGAACATGAGATCCTCACCTGGGTCACGGCCGGCCGCACCAACCGCGAAATCGCGGACGCCTTGTACCTCAGCCCGCGAACCGTCGCGACACATCTGTCCCGAATCCTGCGCAAACTCCGCGTCTCGACCCGCACACAGGTCGCCGACGCCGCCCACCGGCTGGGTCTGCTGCCGGACGACTAAACCGTCGGCGGCGAGGATTACGTCATCTGACGGACGTCTGCCGCCGGTCGCCGCCATAGCCTCCTCGGGCAGGAGGACCGATGAGCAGCGGCGTCCAGAGCAGGCTGAACGACGAATGCGCCGGGGACGGCTATGAGGTGGTCGAACTCGGCTACCGCCGCCTGGACGTCACCGGCCCGGTCGTGGACATCGGGACTGCGGAAGTGATCGAACCGGCGCCTGACCCGCGCCGCGTCGACGGCCCGCGGCTCGGCGCGAGACCCGCATCCGCACCACGACGTGTCGGGTTCGTACTGGTCCTGACCTTCGTCTTCGGTCTGGTGACCGGCATCGTTGCCTTGCAGGCGCACAGCGATACGCAGCCGGACATGCCCGTAGCGCTGGACGTCGGGTCGGCAACCGCCGATGGGACACTTGTAGAGCTCAGCGAGTCCTTCGGTGTCACGGCGGTGACCGTGCCGGTGCACAATGCCGGATCTGAGGACGTCACGGTGCACTCCTTCTCGTTTCCGGGCTGGCAGCAGGACCAATTCGGCAGCGCACGGGAGCCCGTGGCGGTGCCGGCCGGACAGACCCGCCCGGTAACGACGGGAGCCTACCTGGACTGTGCGCGACCGCGACCGATAACTCCCACTGTGATCGAGATCCGCCTGCGCGTGGACGACCTAGGCGTAATCACCATGACCGAGCGGCTAGCCCAGCCCGCCCATGAGCTCCCCGAGCGGTGGGAGCAGCTCTGCGCCGCGGTGCCCACGCCCTAGCCGGCACTCGGGCGGTTGCTCGGTGCGAAAGCGAAGCCGCCGTCGATCGATACCGCGGCACCGCATGCCGTCAGGTCGCGGCGGAGCTGGCCAACGCCTGTTCGGCTTCCAGCCGATGCCGGGCGATGTAGTAGATCACCGCACCTGCTGGCACCGGTGTCGTCCAGCCTGGGCAGACCAGCAGGCCGTCGCCGGTGCGAGCGGCCAGGACGGTGGCGTCGTGCTCGCGTCCGAAGATGGTCTGCAGCTCGCCGAACGTGGTCGCCTCGGTCAGCCGCATCGAGTATGTGTTCCCGCCGCCCGCGGTCATGAGCTGCTGGTAGACCTCGGTGATGCCCGGATCTTCGACCTCCTCGGTGGCCATTCGCGGTACGTGCCACTGCACGCAGCGGATCGTGTCGCTGACATAGGTGAAGTGCTCGGCGCGGCTCACGTCGCGCAACGTCACAACGGTGTGGACGTCTGGGTTGACGTGATGAACCGATACGGCCATCGCCAGCGCCTCGTTATCGTCGCGCGCGTCCACGAGCACGGCATACGCCCGCTGCACGCCGGCCCGGCGCAGTACGGCCTCATCGACTAGGTCGCCGCGTACAAACTCGACGTCCCGGTCCGTCATCGGGTGGCCTTCAATGTCGCTCCATGCGCACAGCACGACGGGACGGCCGTCGTCCGCGAGCAACTCGTCGACAATGCGCTCACTGCGACCGGGGCCATAGCCGAGAACGACAACGTGGTCCGACATGTCGATCGTGATAGCGCCCTGCATCCGCCGCCCTCTCGCTCGTTCGATGACGTCCGCCAGCTGGGTGAAGAGTGTGGTCAACGCCGCGATCGCGCCGATGATGACGTATACCGCGATGACGCGCCCCGCGGTCGTCTCCGGGAAGAAGTCGCCGTAGCCCACCGTCGAGCCGGTGACGACGAACCACCACCAGTAGGTGTCCGGCTCGACCAGCTGCGACCCCTCGGGCTCGGCCAACACCATCAGCGGCCAGCTCGTGACGAAGACCGCAACCATCACGATCGCCGCCGGCACGCCGGTGCGCACTCGCCCGAGCCGACGTCTGACGCGCAGCAGCCACAGGAGCACGCCGTACCACCCTTCGGTCTTCTGCGACAAACCGTGCCCGAAGGGGCGATCCTAATCAAGACTCGGCTATCAGTCGCACCCGGATGGACGACACCTCGCGCAGCTGCGCGCACCTCGCGCTATTCGTGCCCATTGGCAGCGTGATAAACCTGACAAAACGACCAGCGAGGTGGCACGGATCGCGCGAGGTGCACGTAGACGTGCGAGGTAGGGCTTGACACCTGCGGGCACATCCTTACTAATCGGTAGCTATGGGTGGGTTACCAGCAAGTAACCATCACGATGTCGCGATCATCGGAGCCGGCTTCGGTGGTGTCGGGGCAGCGATCAAGCTCAGCCGGCACGGGTTCACCGATGTCGTCCTCCTGGAGCGGTCGGACGACGTCGGTGGCACATGGCGCGACAACAGCTACCCGGGATGCGCCTGCGACGTGCCGTCCCACCTGTATTCATTCTCGTTCGCGCCCAACCCGGCGTGGAGCGACACGTTCTCCGGGCAGGCCGAGATCTGGCAGTACCTGCGGGACTGCGCCGACCGCTACGGCGTCACCGGCAAGATCCGGTTCAACCACACCGTCACCGGTGCCGCATGGGACGACGTCGCCCGGCTCTGGCGCATCAGTACGTCACAGGGCGACTACGCCGCGCGGGTGCTGATCGCCGCGTCCGGGCCGTTGAGCGAGCCATCCTTCCCGGACATCGACGGCCTCGACGACTTCGCCGGAACGATGTTCCATTCGGCACGCTGGCGGCACGATCACGACCTCGCGGGCCGGCGGGTCGCCGTCATCGGCACCGGGGCGTCCGCGGCACAGTTCATACCGGAGATCCAGCCCACGGTCGGACACCTCACATTGTTCCAGCGCACGCCGGCATGGGTGTTGCCCCGGCGCACCCGCCCGATCAGCCGTGCCGAACAGGCCGTGTACCGCAACGTGCCCGGCGCCCAGCGGGCCGTCCGCTCCGCGCTCTACTTGGGCCGCGAGGTATGGGCGGCCGGCTTCCTGCACCCGCGGATCAACAAAGTGGCGCAACGCATGTCCGAGCGCATGCTGCACCAGCAGGTGGACGACCCGGACCTGCGCGCCAAGCTCCGCCCTGACTACGTCATGGGCTGTAAGCGGGTTCTACTGTCCAACGACTACTGGCCGGCGCTTACGCGGGACAACGTCACGGTCGTCACCGAGAAGATCCAACGAGTGGAACCGGATGCCGTGGTGACGACCGACGGCATCCGGCACCCGGTCGACACCATCATCGCGGGCACCGGATTCCGCGTCACCGATCCGCCGGTCATGTCGATGGTGACCGGACGGGACGGCCGTCCGCTAGCCGAAGCGTGGACGCCGACGCTGCGCGCGTACAAAGGCACGGCCGTCCACGGCTTCCCCAACTTCTTCGTCCTCCTCGGCCCGAACACCGGGCTCGGCCATTCGTCGGTCGTGCTCATGATCGAGGCCCAGCTCAAGCAGGTCGTCAAGGCGCTGACCCATCTACGGCGCACCGGGCACACCATGATCGAGGCCGGGGCCGATGCACAGCGCCGCTACAACGACGCCGTCGACAAGGCGATGATCGGCACGGTGTGGACCAGCGGCGGATGCAGCAGCTGGTATCTGGACTCGAGCGGCCGCAACTCGACCATCTGGCCCGGATTCGTCACCGGCTTCCGGCTGCGCGCCGCACGATTTCACCCCACGGATTACGAGGTGGTGTGACCCCATGAGCGGGCTCGACGGCAAGCGCGTGGTGATCACGGGCGCGGCGCGCGGCATCGGCGCACGCCTGGCCGAACGCGCCGCAGAACACGGCGCGCGGGTCGGCCTGGTCGGGCTCGAACCGGACCGGCTTCGAGAACGTGCTGCGGCGCTCGGCGACCGGCACGTGTGGGCCGAGTGCGACGTCACCGATCAAGCTAGCCTGAACGCCGCTTTCGAATCGGTCGCCGATCGGTTCGGTGGTGTCGACGTGGTCGTGGCCAACGCCGGCATCTCGAACCACGGCACGGTGGCGACCGGGCCGGTGGATGCGCTGGTGCGGACCGTCGAGGTCAACCTTTCCGGTGTGATCCGCACCGCCAGCGCGGCGCTGCCGCACCTGCTCGCGTCCCGCGGGTACGCGTTGCTGATCTCCTCGGTCTCGGCCTTCGCGGCAATGCCGGGCATGGCCGCGTACGCAGCCTCGAAAGCCGGGGTTGAGCAGTTCGGCAACGTGCTGCGACTCGAGGTGGCGCATCGGGGCATGGCGGTCGGGACGGCGCATCCGATCTGGACCGACACGGATCTGGTGGGCGACGTCGGCGAAGATCTACCGTCCTTCCACCGCGCCAGGGAGCGGCTGCCGTGGCCGTTGCGCCGTGTGATCTCGGTGGACGAGTGTGTGGATCGGCTGATCGCCGGCATCGAACAACGGCGACGACGCGTCTACGCGCCGCGGGCGATCGTCCTTTCGCACGCGCTGCGCACTCTGACGCTCAGCCGGGCCGGCGAACGGCTCGCCCGGCGGCTCAGCGGGGACGGCCGGTTCGTCGACGAGTTCGAGGCCGAGGTTCGTGCCCTGGGCCGGCCGTTCGGCAGGCACCATGCCGGCCACTGAACTCAACTTCGTCCGGCGCGGGAGGGGTCAGCCACTCCTGCTGCTGCACGGCATCGGCCACCGCTGGCAGGCATGGGAGCCGGTATTGGGCGAGCTCGCCGCCGCGCACGATGTGATCGCTGTCGACCTGCCCGGGTTCGGGCACTCGCCGCTGCCGGCGGACAAGCTGGCGGGAGGGATGGCGTCGATGCGGCGCGAGCTCGAAGCGTTCATCGACCGGCTCGGCATCGATCGGCCGCACGTGGCCGGCAACAGCCTCGGAGGCGCGCTCGCGCTCGAGCTGGCAGCCGCCGGGCGGGCCGCGTCGGTCACAGCGTTCTCGCCGGCCGGGTTCTTCCGGAGAAGGCACCGCGTCCGGGCGCTGGCGATCTTGTCCGCACTCCGCGCCAACACACTGCTGCCCGAGCTGGTGCTGCATACCGCACTCCGGTCGGGAATGATCCGGCGGTTGAGCTTCGGACCGCTGATGACCAAGCCGGACCGGCTCACCGTCGATCGGATGGTCGGGGACGCCCTGGCACTTCGGCGGGCACGCGGCTTCCATGCGATGGCGGCGGCAGCCCGTCACTACTCGTATACCGGGACGCCGACCTGCCCGGTGACGATCGCCTGGGCGGCCGGCGACCGGATCCTCCCTCCGAGCGAGGCTGCCGTCGCAGCAGACCGCTTGCCGAATGCGCGTCACGTCATGTTGTCCGGCTGCGGCCACGTCCCGATGAGCGACGACCCCGCCCTCGTTGCCGAAACGATACTGAGCACCACTGCCTGGGCCGGTACGCAATAGACCCGGCGCAGCGTGATCTTTAGCACCGGTTTCTACCGTCTCGCGCGATTCGCCTTCTGCAGTTTGCCGAGCGTTCCCTACACTGGGTCCCGTGATCTTCAAGCGCGTCGGCGACGCGAAGCCGTATCCCGAGCACGGGACCACGCTGCGCGAGTGGGCCGAGCTGCCGCCGCGTCAGGTCCGGCTCGACGAATTGGTCACCACGAAACGCACGCTCGACCTCGAGGCGCTGCTGGCCGAGGACTCCACCTTCTACGGGGACCTGTTCGCCCACGTAGTGGAGTGGGAGGGCGAGCTGTATCTGGAGGACGGCCTGCATCGGGCGCTGCGCGCGGCGCTGGCGCAACGCCCGGTGATCCACGCCCGCGTTCTGTCCGTGAAGAACGATGATGACCTTTAGGCTAGGCTCACACCGCAAGTGCCTAGCATGATTCGCACGGAGAACAGATGGTCGCGCCGCCTCCACCGCCCGCTCCAGAGGACGTGCCGCGACGCAGCTACCGTCATGTTCGCACCGCGATCACGCTTCTGATCCTGACCGGCTTCGTCATTTGGGCAGGCGTTCGGGCGTGGGAGGAAGTCAGCCTGGATCTCAATGAGAATGACGATCCCCCGCCCGCGGTGCTGGCGGATCCTACCTGTGCGGCGGTGGCACCCACCGACGCGCCCGCGCCGGAGGAGATCGGGCTCAACGTCTACAACGCCACCGAGCGCAGTGGGCTGGCGCAGAGTGTCGCCGGCGAGATGCGCGAACGCGGCTTCGCGATCCTCGACGTCGCCAACGACCCCACGTCCCGGACGGTCGTCCACGTGGCTGAGATCCGGGCCGCGACGATGGAGCAGCCTGGCGTCGCGCTGGTGATGGCGCATTTCCCGGGTGCGGTCTTCGTCGCCGACGAGCGCAGCGACCAGTCCATCGATTTGGTACTCGGCCCGGAGTTCGCCGGCGTCGCACCGGCACCGTCCCCGGGCGCGGCTGCGACACCTGAAGGCACGGCCACCCCCTTGCCGCCCTGTTCGGAATGATCACGTAAACGTCCGACTCCCCAGCCGAACGACGGCTACAGACGGCGCAAGGCCGGTAAACCTCGTGATCATTCTGGCGTGTCGGGTGAAATCCAGCGAGCGAGGCGACCGTGCCGACCTACCGCGCGGAGGCGTTTCTCGGTCGCTTCGCGCAGATGCCGTGGAGCGACAATCAGCACGTCGTCGCCGTATCTGAGCACTGAAGAAGCATCCGGGACGAAACTTCGTTCATCCCGGACGATCAGCCCAACGGACACACCCACCGGAAGCCGCAACTCTCCCACCTCGACACCGTGAAGCTTGGAGCCTGGCGGGACGCGCAGCTGGACGAGGTCGGCGTCCAAGCGGTCCAACGGCGCGGACTCGACATCGGCGTCGCGCGGCTGGGAGTCTCCGACGTCGAGTTTCCTCGCCACCCACGGCAGCGTCGGCGCCTGAACCACGGTCAGAATGACCGAAACGACGAAGACGATCGCGAACAACTCGGGAGAGCGTTCCACGCCCTCGGCAAGCGCGATCGTCGCCAGCACGACCGGAACCGCCCCGAGCAGTCCCGCCCATGACAGGAACATCAGCTCACGCCACGGCAGCCGGAACGGCAGGCAGGCGATGAGGACCGCCAGGGGCCGGGCGACGAACAGCAGGACCGCCCCGGCGGCGACCGCGGGGACGATCGCCCCGGGCATCTGCGAGGGCGAGGCCAAGAGGCCGAGCATCACGAACAGCCCGATCTGGGCGAGCCAGGCCAGCCCTTCGGCGAACGACCGCGTGGCCGCGCGGTGCGGTAGCTGCGAGTTGCCGAGGATCAGTGCGGCGACGTAAACCGACGCGAATCCGCTCGCGGACGCCATCGCCGCCGTGACATAGGCGAGCAGCGCGAAGGTCATGACGGTCAGCGGGTAGAGGCCGAGGGCGGGCAGCGCGGCGCGGCGCAGCAGCGCGACGGCGAGCCGTCCCACGACGAGCCCGACGACCACACCCACGATCAGCTGGTAGGCCATGACGCCGGCGACCATCCACACGTCGAGCTCGACCAGTTCACCAGAGGCGATCACCGTCACCAGGACGACGGTGGGTGCGTCGTTGAGGCCGGACTCCGCCTCGAGCGTGCTCGCGACGCGGCGTTTCAGCGGGACCCTTCGGAGCGTGGAGAACACGGCGGCGGCATCCGTCGGTGCGAACACCGCGCCGACCAGAATGGCGAGCTTCCAGCCGAGCCCGAGAAAGAAATGCGCGACCAGCGCGACGACGGTCGTGGTGACGGCGACCCCGACTGTGGCCAGCGATACACCGATGGCCAATGAGGGACGGATGTCGTCCCACCGCGTCGCGAGGCCACCCTCGGCGAGAATGACCACCAGTGCGGCGAACGCCAGGGCTTGAGCGAGTCTCGCGTCCTCGAATTCGATGCCGAGCACCGCCTCGCCGAGCAGGACACCGATCAACAGGTAGAGGACGAGGCTGGGTAGACCGATCCGGACACTTGCCCGCACGGCGGCAACCGACACGATGAGCACGAGCGCACCAATCAACAGGAAGTTGTTGAGCGCGTCGACGTCCACCCGGCCACCTCGTGAGAGTCGAACGGCCCCTGACCAGGACGTCAGAGGCCGATAACTGCTGGGCTTCGCAGTCTACCGATGCATACTTCACCAGGCGCCATGTCGCTTCACAAGGCATGTGACGGTGGTGAAGCGACGTCAGTCCTGCCGAACGTGATCGAACGACAGCGTCAGTGGTGGACGCCACCGGCGGCAACGTGAATGAACGCGGCCGTGATCTCCTCAGCCGTGCTGACCTGCGTTATATAGCTGTCGAGCGGTTCCAGCACGTCCACGAGCAGCTCGGTGTCCGGTTCGGCGCCCAGCGCCACCAGGGTGAGGTGCACCGGACGTTCCGGATCATGTGCGGCCACCAACTCCGCTTGGAGTTCCTCCGCTGTCAGCGAGCCTGGCCGGTCCTCGTTACGGCCGTCGGTGAGCACCACTGCGTGGTTGGGCACACCATCCCGATAGTTTGCCTGCGCGTGCAGGTACACGTCCAACATGGTGTTGTAGAGACCGGTGCCGGTCTCGATCGGCGCCATGCCCGAGACGGCGTTGTCCAATCCCCCGCGCTGATCCTCGAGCGGACCGATCCCGACGAGCTCCACCCAGTCGTTGGGCGGGTCCAGGAGCGAACCGAACTGCCACAAGCCGACCCCGGCGTCATCCGGCAGGATCTCCACCATGGCCTGCAACCCCTGTTTCACGACGTCGAGCCGGGAGGCGTCTCCCGATGGGGCGGCTGCGGCCATCGAGCCGGAAATGTCGATCACGAGATGGACGTCCGCCCGCCGGTGCTCCGCGTAGAAGGTCGCGAAGACGTGATCGACGGCGTGTGCCGAGAAGACCTCGAACGGCTCGCCTTCCAACGGCGGGAACGTGTCGCCGTCGGCTGTGACGGGTTCGCGGTTCGGACCACGCAGGCCGGCGCGCTCCCTCGCATCGGCTGACTCGTCGCCGGTCAGGACGCTCAAGACGCGTTCCATCGCCGCCATCACATCCGGATCGTCCGCACCGACTCCGGTCGGCAGCCACGTGTAACGAAGCATCGCCGTGTTGTCGGTTCCGGCGAGCAACTCCGCTCCGCGAATGTGCGACGCGGAATCCCCCGAGGCGAGCAGGTCCACCATGACGTACTCCGGTACCAGGCCGATCTCGCCCGGCTCGGCCGGCACGGCGTTCTCCTGGACGATCCGCATCGACGGCAGGGCCGCGGTCAGCGCCTGCGCGGACGCGTCCATCCCGGCATCGAGCCAGACCGACTCCCCTACCGCGCCGGCGGCGACCAACCCATCACCGGACCGCTCCGGATCTTGCAGAACCAGCGTCGGCCCGGACGTGCCGTCGCTCAGCAGGGTCGACAGGCCCAGCCAGCTCGCGCCGGCATCGCGAAGCAATGTGGCGGTCGGCTGGTCGGTGACCATGTAGATCGGGCTGGTGGCCACGACCGTCCCCGCACCCGGCGCGTCGGCATCGAGCGCAAGCTGGTCGCCGGCGCCGGCCCACGCGCCGTCGTCCGGGATCCACACGTGTGTGCCGGAATCGGCGACGCGGGACAGCGCGTCCACGCCGTTCGCCACCTCCACGTTCAGCTGGATGCACGTGTCACCCGATGCCACCAGCGGCGCAATCTCGGTGAGCACCGGCCGGTACGAGCTGGTCGTCACGATGCGCAGCTGTGTGCACCAGTCGACGTCGAACGTGTCGTCCTCGGGTGCTGCGTTCGGCAACTGATCGTCGCGCATTAAGTCGAGCACATCGAAGTAATAGACGGCCGCACCCGTGGCAGCAAGCAGCAGTACCGGGCTCACCCACACGAGCCGGCGGCGCCGTGCTGCTCGATGCCGTGCCATGCCAAAGCCACCCCTACCCGCCACGACGAGGTCACCATACTCGTGGTAATTGCTCAGTGGAAGACCCGCTACGTAGCAGGTCATGGCAGGCACGGCTCATGCAGGGCATGAGTTCAAATCGCGGGGCGGCGCAGGTGACTATTTCCGTGCGGTGGGTCTACCGATGCCAGTCGTCGGCGTCGAGAATACGAACCTGTTCGGCGATCAGTGCGCGGATGCGGTTGCGGTAGTCGGCCTGGAAGCGGTCGAGGTCATCGATGTGGTCTTGGAGTTGATCCCGGCGAGAAGTCAGGTCGGCAAGGATGGCGTCCCGCTCCTCCCTTGCCTCGGCGACCATCCGGTCCGCCTCCTCGGACGCCGCGCCGACCGTGTCGTCGTAGGCACGCTTTCCTTCCTCGATCAACCGGTCGTGCTCAGCCTGCGCGCTACGGACGAGTTCGTCGTGCTCCTGCTGCGCGCTGTCGAGTAGTGCATTCGCGCGACTGGTCGCGTCGGCGATCATCTCGTCCCGCTCCGATTCGGCCTCGGCGCGGATCTCCTGGGCCACCGCGAGACCACGATCGACGTGCTCCGCGCGCAAAGTCTCGGCCAGCGTAGCGATGACGGCCAGATCACCGATCGGTCCGGCATCCTCACCGAGCTGCAGCCCGGAAATGAGACCGGCCAACCTGTCTTGGCCGAGTTCCGCGGAGACGGCCGCTTCGGCGTCGGCGCGGAGTGCGGCCAGCCGCACGGCCAGACTCTCCTCTTCCTGACGAGCCTCGTCGACGAGTTCGCGCGCCTCCTCACGGGCCTCGCGGGCCCGCTTCTTGAGGGTGGTCATGTCATCTTCGAACCGGGCCTTGATCTGCTCCAGATCGGCGTCGCGTTCGGATTCGGCCCGGGAGACGGCTTCCTGGGCGTCAGCTATCCGCTGATCGGCGTCCCGCAGTTCGGCCGCGAGGGCCTCGCGCTCCCGGCGAAGCTGCTCGAGTTGCTGCTCCTCGGCCGCCAGCCGCGCCGTCGGAGCTTCGCGCTGCATTCGATCGATCTCGGCCTGTCCCTCGTCGACCTGTCGGCGCAGCCGCCGCAGCTCGACGACGACCTCCTCGAGGAACGCGTCGACGTCGTTCTCGTCGTAGCCGCGGCGCAGCGACGTGGTCCGGAATGTCCTACGCACGACATCGTCCGGATGCAGCGGCATGTCTCCCCCTTCAAGCGACAGATCGGCTAGTTCGAGAACGAGTCAATGATGTTGATCACCCCCGGGCCCATGACGACGATGAGCAATACCGGCAGGATAGTCAGGATCAGCGGAAAAACTACCTTGACCGGGAGTTTCATCGCCTTCTCCTCGGCCCGCTGGCGCCGCTTGACCCGCATCTCCTTGGCCTGGGTGTTGAGGACCCGGGCCACCGAGACACCGTGCTGCTCGGCCTGAATTACCGTCCGCAGGAACCGGCGCAAGTCGGGCTCCGGGCTACGCTCGGCCAGCGCC
Source organism: Jiangellaceae bacterium (assembly GCA_036374835.1). Classification (GTDB taxonomy): domain Bacteria; phylum Actinomycetota; class Actinomycetes; order Jiangellales; family Jiangellaceae; genus DASUTB01. The sequence continues at coordinate 15,589 of DASUTB010000046.1, forward strand.
TGGTAGGCCTCGCGGCGCGGCTGACCCACCTGGATGTCCTGAAGGGTGCGGATCAACTCGTCGGCCAGCGCGCCGTGCCCGTTGCGGGCGACGTGTGACATGGCGGATTCGAAGCCCAGCCCGGCCTCCACCGCGATGGTCATCTGGTCGAGGGTGTCCGGCAGCGTCTTGCGGATCTCCTCCCGCCGCTTCTGCCCTTGGCT
>DASUTB010000047.1:0-46088 GCA_036374835.1 Jiangellaceae bacterium
CCGCGGACTGGGTGAAGGCCAACAGTCAGGGCCGTTACACCCTGCGCGAGAACTACGTCGGTGACCTCGCCATCGACACCAGCCATCGCGAGCCGGCGCCGATCACCCACTAGTCCGTCCAGGTACCGAGCCGAGCCCCGCGCGCGCATCGCGCGGGGCTCGGCTCATTCCGTCTGTCCGCGGCCAGGGCGCTGCGAAGTGCTGACGTCGACTTCACCGTCGACCGCACCAACCATTACCCGTTCCGGCCACTGCTCCACACCAAACGACTACCACGATGACGATTCGGCACGCCTCAAGTGCCGCACTGGTGTCCGCATCGTTCGGATCGGTGACGGCCTTGGAATTCTCGGTAACCTGAGATGTAGCCGGTGCCCCGCGGTGACTCGACCCGGGCGTGCGGCTGAGTCAACGGTATGACTGGCGTGGCGTGCGACCACGCGTACTGCCGCTCGTTCGACACCGTGCGCAGCGAGGACGCAAGCCCGAACGTGGACCGTCGGTGGCTGGGCGATGTGGTTCTACCTACCTTGAGCCCGCGAGCCGGCTACCGAACTCGAGTAGGCGGTGCGCCGCGTCCAGTTCGTGGTGCCATTCGTGGTGCGAAACTGAGTCAACGCAAGACGTCTAGCGCTCGTGGTGCGGACGTGGGCGTAACCAAAGTTGCTGGTAGAGGCTTGGTGAGGCGGTGTCGTCCGAGATGAGCTGTGGCAGGTCGCGACCGTTCAGCACGGCTTTGTGACTGCTCAGCAGGCCCGCGATCTTGGGGTGGGTAAGCATGCGCTGCAGATGCTTGTACAGCGCGGCACGTTGATGCGCGCGGCGTTCGGCGTCTATAGGTTTCCTCAGTTCCCGGTCAGCCAGTACGACTCTTTTATGCTCGCCGTTCTGTGGACCCGGGCACCGGAGACATGTCTAAGTCACGAGACGGCACTGGATGCTTATGCGATCAGCGATGTGAACCCCAACCGCATCGACGTCACGGTCGCCAAGAGTCGGCGACTGCGACGCACTGGCGGTGACGACTACGAGATCCACTACGAGAACCTGGTATCCGCGCAGATCGGGTGGTGGCAGGAGATGCCGACCGTGACGCCGGCAACCGCGATCGGGCAGTGCATCGGCTATGGCACTCCGCCGTACCTGCTGCGGCAGGCGATCGAGCGGGGCCATGCACAGGGATATCTGAAGACCAGCGAGCGTGACGAGCTCGCTCGGGCACTGGAGGCGCGCCATGAGCGATGACCTGATCGAGTCCCGGCTCGCCACGGCGTTGCGGTCGCTGAAGCCGAAGACCAAGCAGCCGGTGTCGTCGACAGTGCTGAACAATTGGATCACCTAGGCCGAAAGCAAGCTCGGGCCGGAAGCCAAGGGCGGGCGACTCGGTTGGCTCGGCACGCCGGTTCCGGAGGTCGTCGAACACCTCCGGAACGCCGCCGAGTTTCCCGGTGCCGAGCTGGACGAGCAGGGCCGGGTGCTCGGCCTCGGCCTGTCGCTCGTCGGGACGAGGCACCGGGTGCGGCTCGACGACCGCGGGCAAACCCTGTGGGCCTGGTGCGCGCCAGACGCGTTGTTGCTGCCCAACCAGGTCAGCCGGCACGCCACAGTGACGTCATCCCGCGGCGTCACCGGAACACAGGTGGCGCTCGAGCTGGACGGCGGACGCGTCACCGCCGCGCGTCGAGACTAAGCGGTGCTGTTGTTCATGGCCGTCATCGATCCGGCCGACATCCGCGGTAGCGGCTGCGATCAGCAGAACTTCTTCATCTCCGCCGACGCCGCGTCCGGCAGGCTCGCCGAGCACCCCGGCGGCTTCGTGTTGCCGGTGGCCGACGCCCATGCGCTGCTTGTCCACCTACGCGGGTGCCGCTTAGCCGAGGGTCTAGCCACTGCTGCGCGCCGGTCGAGCCGCGCCTCCGAGATTGAAGCGAGACGGCCGCAAGTGGGCTGTCACGCTGCAACTTCGTAGGCGCGGCACGCGAGGCCGTCTATCCGGACGGCTCGGTGACCCCGTGCGCGCGGAGGAGGTCGGCAACCTCGGGGCTGGGTGCCTTGAATCCGGTGAGCCAGGCGTCGGCGACGGACGCGCCGGCGCTGATGAGCAGCTCGATGGTGGTGACCCAGTCCGGGGCCGGAGTGTGGCCGAGGTGCATGCCGCTGCCGACCGACGCCCAGACGGCCGGCGTGGAGTCCCAGGTCGTGTCGCGGGCCGCCACGTCCGCGCCGCGGTCGAGCAGCAGTCGTACCACGTCGACGCTGCCGGCACCGGCCGCGACGTGCAGCGGCGTCGCCCCGTTGGCGCCGTCGTGTGAGTTGACCGGGAAGCCGACGTCGAGCAGCAGCCGGACCGCGTCGGCGTCGCCGTTGTCCGCGGCCCGGTGAACAGCGGCACGATCGGCGTCGGTGAGACGGTCGAGCAAGCCCGGGTCGGCCGCGACGCGTCGCTTCGCCTCGGCGCGGTCCGCGCGCAGGCAGGCGTCCAGGAAGTCGTCGACATCGGTCGTCTCCTCCGACGCCCCGTAGCGGGCGAGAAGATCGGCCAGGTCGCGGCGGCCCTGCCGGACGGCGAGCCGGTACGGCGGCTGGCCGTCCCGTCCCGGCGTGCTGGCGTCGCCACCGTGCGTGAGCAGCAGCTCGACCAGCTCAGCCGAGTGCCCGTTGCGCACGGCCACGGGAACCGGCAGGTCCCCCGGGTCGCCCTCGCCGAGCGCCGCTGGCGGGATCAAACGCGCAGCGTCCGCGCCGGCCGCCAGCAGCAGGCGCGTCACCTCGGCGTCGCCGGTCGTCAACGGCGCCGCGAGCGCAGTGTCGTCGACAGGTGCTCCGCGTTCGAGCAGCAACTCCAGCGGCCGATGGTCGGCGTGGAACGCCGCCAGGTAGACGGTGTGCGCGTCGGGCGTCGCGCCGCGGTCCAGCAGCAGCTCGGTGAGCTCGGCGTTGGCCTGCAAGCCCGCCGCCGCGAACAACGTCGAGCAGTACTCGGGCCGGCCCGGGCGGCCACCGACGGTCGTGTTCGGATCGGCGCCGGCGTCCAGCAGCAGCCGCGCGACCTCACACAGCCCGGCGGCGAGGTTGACCGGGTCGAGGTGGTGCCAGCGCGACATGCACACACCCAACAGCGGAGGCCAGCCCGTCCGCCGGTCGGGCCGTGTTGCGAGGCCAGGGTCGCCGACCAGCATCGGCCGCAGCGCGTCGGCGTCGCCGGATACGACGGCGGCACGGAAGTCCTGCGTGGTGATCGACGGATGCTCGCGCAGCAGGCGGACCGGCCGGTCGTCACGTCCGGCGACGCTCTCATACAGGAAGGCGTCGATAAGCTCGGCCAGACCGGCCGTCCGGTCGATCACCTCGGCACGCAGCTTCGGCCAGCTCGCGAACCCGTGCTCGCGGGCAAGCACGAGCTGGGCGGTCGCGAGCCGCTGCGGGCGCTCGCCCGGAGCATGTGCGGCGATGCGCTCGAGCGCGACCGGGTCGCCGGACCGCGCGGCGTCGAGCAACTCCTTGGCCTGGCGGCGTAGCTGATCGAGATCGGGGTGCTCGGGCAGCGACATGGTGGACATGTCATCTCCTCATCTGCCCTCCCGGCCCGCGGCTGGAGGCGTGAGAAAAGATGACACCAACATGACTGCAGTTGCTGAGGTGGACTCGGTCCTTCCCGCGGGCCCAGGCGCGCCCTCCGCGCGTACCGCCCATCGTAGCCGACTAGCCCGATCGGCAGGGCGGTCAAGGCATCGCAGTGGTGCGTCAGGAAACGGACGCAGACGCGGGTGACCTCGCGTGCCTGCTCGAGGTCGACGACGGAGACTCGCGCCATCTGACACGTCGAACGCTCGAATGTGTCCCCTCTCCGCGGTCGTGACTGTGACATCTGTCTTGGTCAACTGAGTATCGCCGGCTCTGCCGGCGGGGTCGGTCGCGCGCCTAGCGTCGGTGGCATGACCGAAGTGAACGACCCTATCCGGCTTGCCGGTGTAGCCAAGAGTTTCGGGGATGTGCGGACGCGACGGCGCCGATCAGAGTGCCGAATCTGGATCGGATGGGGGCTCCGTCGGCTGGCGCGCAAGTGCGCTGAGCATCGCACGACCCGGTCCATCCATCGGGTTGACCTTCCAGCGACTGGAAGCTTCACACTTGGGGCAATGCTACCTGGAGAAGGTGGGCGAGCCCTTCTGTGGAGAAGGTCGACGCATTGATGACAGAGCGGACATTGCGGATCAGTGGGATGCACTGCGGTAGCTGCGCGCACCGGCTGAGCCTGACGCTGCAACGTAGCGAGGGTGTGGTGACGGCGGATGTCGACGAGGCCGGCGAGGCAACGGTCCGCTTCGATGACGCCAAGATCGGCGAGCAGCAGCTGCACGAGCTGGTCCGCACCGCCGGGTTCGACGTCGTATGACGAGCAACTCCATCGCAGCCGACCAGCAGGCCTCGGGTGGCGAGCTGGCCACCTGCCGGATGAAGGTCGGCGGGATGTCGTGTTCGTTCTGCACAAACACGATCCGCACGGCGTACCAGCGGTTGGACGGCGTTTACGACGTGGGCGTGTCACTAGCCCACGAGGAGACGCTGGTCAAGTACGACCCTGCGAAACTGACCGAGGAGGATCTACGCCGCACGCTGGAGCAGGTCGGATTCACCTACCGTGACCCCGACAAGGTCCGCACATTCGAGGAGGACGAGCGGGAGCTGCGCACGTCCCGGAACCGGCTGCTGGTCGCCGCGGCACTGGCCGGCGTGACGGCGGTGCTGATGTTCATGGGGATGGAGCCGTTCTGGACGGTGCTGGCCGGCCCGGCGATGCCGTGGGTGATGCTGGTACTGGCGCTGGGAACCATGTTCGGCCCTGCCTGGTTCGTCAAGAGGCAGGCGTGGGCGTCGCTGCGCAGCCGTATCTTGAATCAGCATGTGCTGCTGGAGCTCGGCGCGTTCGCCGGGCTGGCCGGCGGTCTGCTGGGTATGTTCGTCGACGCGGCGTTCCCGGCAGGCCATTTCTTCGCCGTCGCGGTGTTCATCACCACGTACCACCTGTTGTCGGACTACGTGTCCAAGGTGGTGCGCACCCGGTCGTCACAGGCCGTGCGCCGGCTGCTCGAGCTGCGGCCGAACACGGCCCGGGTGCTTCGCGACGGGCAGGAGGTCGACGTTCCTGTTGACGAGGTCGCCACCGGGAATGTCGTACGTGTCCGTCCCGGTGAGTCGGTCCCTGTGGACGGAACCGTGGTCGACGGCTTCTCGGCAGTCGACGAGTCGCTGGTAACCGGGGAGGCCGTCCCGGTGGAGAAGGCCACCGGTGACGAGGTCGTCGGCGGGTCGGTGAACCAGACCGGCGCCCTGCTCGTCGAGGTGACCCGGGTAGGCGAGGAGTCGTTCCTGTCGCAGGTCGCACGCTCGATCGAGGAGGCCCGTGCGCTCAGGCCGGGCATCCTGCAGCTCATCGACGCGATCCTGCGGTGGTTCGTACCAGGCGTGCTCATCGTCGCGGCGGGCGGGTTCGTGGTGTGGAGCCTCGGGCCGCTGGCGCTCGGCGGAGAGCCCGACCTCGTCCGCGGAGCGTTCGCAGCACTGGCGGTGCTGGTTTTCGGCTACCCGTGCGCGCTGGGCATGGCGACGCCGCTGGCGATGATCCGCGGTGGTGGGGAGGCGGCGCGCCAGGGTATCCTGATGCGCTCGGGTGAGGCGTTCCAGGTCATGGGCGACGTCCGGACGGTCGTGCTCGACAAGACCGGGACGATCACTCGAGGCACGCCGTCAGTACGAAGCGTCGTGCCGGTCGACTCGGCAAGCGAGGACGACGTGCTGGGCGTCGCCGCGACGGCCGAGTCCGCGAGCGAGCATCCGCTGGCCCGCGCCATCGAGGCCGCGGCCGGCCGGCACGGGATCGACGTCGAACTCCCCGGAAGCTTCGTCAGCCACACCGGCATGGGTGTCGAGGCGACGATTGACGGTGCCCGGGTACAGGTCGGCAAGCCCAGCCACCTGGCCGGGCAGGGCATCGACCTGGACGCCGTCGACTCGCAACGGGACGAGCTCGAAGCGCTCGGCCTTACCGTCGTCGGCGTCGCCCGCGACGACAAGCTGCTCGGACTCATCGGGATCGGCGACGAGATCAAGCCCGACGCCGCCGCCACCGTCCGTCGGCTGACTGCTGCCGGCATCACGACGATCATGATTACCGGCGACAACCCTCGCACCGCCCGCGCGGTAGCCGCCGAGGTCGGAATCGGTCACGTGCGGGCCGAGGTGCTGCCGGGCGAGAAGGCCGCCGAGATCTGCCGGCTCCAGCAGGACGGCCGGCGGGTGGCGATGGTCGGCGACGGTATCAACGACGCGCCCGCGCTGACCCAGGCCGACGTCGGCATCGCCATCGGCGCCGGAACGGACATCGCGATCGAATCGGCGGACGTCGTCATAATGAGCGAGAGGCTCGGTGCGGTCACCGACATCCGCGAGATCGGGATGCGCTCGTATGGCAAGACGAAGCAGAACCTCACCCTGGCCTTCGCCTTCAACGGCGTCGGCGTGCCCGCTGCGGCGACCGGCCTCGTCCATCCGATCTGGGCGATGGCCGCCATGGTTGCCTCGGTCACCACCGTGCTGCTCAACTCGTTCGCCGGCCCGGCTCCGGCAACGGACGGGCTCGGCGGGCGCCCATGGAGAGCCGGCACACGGGAATGACGGGGGGCCGGCGGATGCGCATCGGTGAGCTCGCTAAGGCCGTCGGCGTCAACCCGAAGACGATCCGGTATTACGAGTCCATCGAACACAGCGGAGCGGAGTATTTCGACGCCCGCAAAGTGGCAATCAATCGGCGACGAGGACGGCTGGACGTCGTTCCGTCGGCCTCCGGGTGGCGTCAGGCCACGGACGACGCCACCGTCAACATCCGTTGTGCACGCCGGTGCAGCCGTCCATCGCAGTGGTGTCGGATGCGAGCCGCCCGTTACAGAAATCAGGGACCGAGGTCGAGTTCCAGTTGCTTCCGGAGATCAGCGAGCCGTCGCTGCACGGTCGCGCCGCTCCGTTGATTGAACCGGAAGCTTCGGCCAGTAGAAACATGGCCCGGTCGAAACTCCGAAGCCGATCAGCGGCCCGCCGCGGCGCTGTCGGCACGCATGCCCGCCAGGCCGAGAGCAGCATCCGAGGACAGGCAAGCCACGGTCTAGGAGGTTCTGTGCAGCGGGGACGAAGTCTGCGTCGCAGGAGAACCATGGCTAGGGGTCCGATCTTGGAGCGAAGTACTGGCGGAGGTGGGCGGCGCCGAAGGCGGCCCAGCGTTCAGTACTCCATCCACGATCCTCGACGAATCCGCGATGCCCGGATGGGCCCATCAGTACGAGCGCAAGGTCCACGACGTGGCCGAGGTCGACTCCTGGTGCGAGGCCATGCTTGTCGGCGAGGTGGCCGAACAAGTACGCGAATCCCTCTTCGCGTAGCCGGTGCCGGTCGTCCCACAGTTGACCGACGGCCGGGTCGGCGGCTCCGTCGAAGACCGCGCGTAGGGGTGCGACGCGGTCGTTGATCTCGCCTTGGGCCGACGCCCAGTGCGTCAGGGCCTCGTCGATCGTCTCGGCGTCCATCGTCGCCCGGAACCATGCCTGCTCCGGCGGCGGGAGATTCTCGGGGCCGAAGACCGCCCGGTCGTAGACCTCGGTGAGCAGGCCGTCCTTGGTGTGGAAGGTGAAGTAAAGGGTCTGCACCGCCACACCGGCGCGGTCGGCGATCTCGGCCATTGTCGTTCCGGCGTAGCCGGCCTTCGTGAAACACGCGTACGCGGCATCCAGCATCCGCCTCCGCGTCCGCGCGGCACGTTCCTTCCGGGACCCCTTGACATCCGCCATGGGTCGGAGTCTACTGAAGACCGTCACTAGTGACTATCACTAGTGAAGCTATCTAGTTATTGGGAGGCAGGCATGCGGGTATGGATTCTTGTGGTGGCGGGTGGAGTGCTGCCGCTTCTCCTCGGAGCCTCATTGGGGAGTATCACCACGGACGCGGGCGAGGGAACCTGGGCGCATCCGATGGAGCCGACCGCCCATCTCCTCCTGATGCTCGGACTGGCGTTGGCCCATGCGCTCGTGGTCGCGGGTTACGTCGTCACCGCTCAGCGGAGTTCGGGGGCGGCAGCGGCATACGCGAAGGTCGGTGCTCTGGGGATGGCGATGGTCGCCATCTGCGAGGTGTGGTCGGGGCTCGTCGCGGAGACGGATCTTGATGCTCCGGTCATCACCACCCTCGAGATCGGTTACGGGCTGAGTTCCGTGGTGATCGTCGTCGGATCGGTGGGGGCGGGTCTCGCCCTCCGGTCGGATGGGTCGCCTGTCGCCTTACCGCTGCTGGTCATCGGTTTGGTCCTCGTCGTCGCGGTCACGCTACGTTTCACCGCCAGTGACGCCGTGGGAGTCGCGGCGCTCACGGCCTGGCATCTGCTCTACGTCTGGTTTGGCCTCGCCCTGCGAAGGGACACCGCCGACCCGAATGCCCACCGGCGTCGGTCGACCTCGGTCGGTCACCGGTGAGGGGCCGGCCGCATGTGGAGGATCGGACGAGCGCGAGGGCGTAGGCTGCATCGTGACGCGGCATCGCGGTGCGCGGCAGCGCGATGAGCGCTGCAGAAGCGCAGGCCTGATATTGCGGACGAGAAACTTGACACCAGCAACCGATCGAAGTCGTGGTCCAGCATGGCCAGGCGGTCACGGCTGGCGGTCGCCAGAACCAGGTGGTATGCGTCGGCGTAGGCGACCATCGGGGGCAGCGCAGGGTCCAGCTCGTCCGTGGCCCAGTCCAGCGTGGCGAGCGGCGAGGTCGGCGGAGTCCACCTCGGATTGGGCGGTCGACACACTGGTCAGCTCTGCCGTGTCGCCCCATCGGCGTCCGCTCCGGTGCGGGCTGGCACCGCTGCGCGCCGGCGCTCCGGCCGGCCGGCCCCGATCGGCTACCGCCGGCCGCGGCCCAACTTTCCCAGTGACAGCGGGATTCCGAACGCCAGGTGTGCGGCCACGAACGCGAGGCCTAGGGTGACAAGGTCGAGCGAGCCGAGCGTCACGTCGAACAGCGCGAGGACGAAGCAGACCAGAGCAAGTATGGCGATCACGGGAACTCCTCTTGCGTACAGCAGAGACAGGGGATTGACGATCGCACGGGTAGCAGCTGCGCGATCGCTCCGGATCTTAATGCGACGAAAGGCATGGTGGTCGCAGATGTTCATACCGACTTGGTCACGGTTCGGGGTGACGTGGCGGCGAGCAGTAGGCAGACGAACGCCACCACGTTCAGCGCGGTGCGTACCGCGTTGAACAGATTCCACCGGTCCCGAACCTCGGCCCAGTCTGTGGACCATTGGGCGCTGACGTCCGCCACCCGTTCGTTCTCGAGCCGCTCTGACCTTGCCTCGAGTCCCGAGCCCACGCCCTGTCATCGGCGAAGTAACGCATAGGGTTACTGGCTTTGCCGTACCAGGTGTGCCGCGCTCTCGCGACCGTCCGTCATCGGCAGGAGCGAGCGGTTCGGGTCATGAGAGTGCTTCAGCCTCGCGCATCGCAGCCGACATCCCGACGAGCACCCAGCGTCGTCGCGGCTGTATGACGCCCGACGTTGGGTGCGTGGATCGACGCAGATGCTCAGTGTCTCCACGATGACGGCTTTTCCAGGTCGTGGTTCGGATGTCTGCAGGCGTTGCCCAGGTGCGGGTATCCAGGTAGGTCCGCCGAGGACGAGCCTGTCGGGGAACGGCTCCTTTTGCGAATGGGCCGAGGTCGCATTCGCCCAGGTCGTCGAGCTGATGATGAAGTCCTCCGGTCGAACGCGGTGCACGGTGCTCGAGGCGCCACCCGACGGGGTCGGCACCAAGTTCCGTTACGAGTGCCGCCTGCTCGGTCACGGCATCGGGGGTAGCTGCACGCTCACTGAGTACGTCCCCAATACGACTGTCACCTTCCAATGGCACGGTCCCGAGCAGCTTGCCGTCGGTGATCTTCGGAGTGTGTGGGCCTTCACGCCTGACGACGGTGGCACCCCCATCACGGTCCGCTCGATCTTCGAACCGCGGATCCCATCCTGCACGCCCTGGCAGCACGGGCGGTGATCCGAGGGTTCCGCAAGCTGGAGTTGCCGACGATGAAGGCGGAGATCGAAGCGCGACCCCAGGGGGCCCAGCCGGCCTCGTGACCTGGCTCGCCCTCGGACCTGGCGCCGTCACGGCCGAGGACGTGGCGTTTCTGTCGCTGCGGGTCTGTACCCGAAGCGCTATGGCGGCGGCAAGCCGCATGTGATGGTCGTGCTCCGTGTTCCGCACCGGGGCGTCGGTAGATCAGCGAGGGCTGCGATCATGCCATCTGATGAGGCTGACGGTGGAATGATGGCGGCATGCGCAAGCGACTTGCGGTATCCATCGGTGCCGTGACATTGGGATCGGTGCTCGCGATCTCTCGCTTCCGAAGGGAAGGACTCGAGACGGTCACAGGCACTTTCGTGAACGGGATGACTTACGTCCGGTTCGGCACGGGAACGAAGTCCCTGTTATGGATCCCGGACCCGGGCCACAGCGGTCATCACGGTCTGTACCTGAGAATGATGACGCGAGTGGTTCGCCCGTTCGTCGAGGACGGGTACACCGTGTTCCTCGTCGGCCGGAAGCCCAACCTACCCAGTGGCTGGACCATCCCGGACATGGCCGACGACTACGCCCGGTTGATTACCGAGGAGCTCGGCGGCAAGGTGGACCTCCTCGTCGCGGATTCCGGCGGCGGCCTCATCGGATTCGCTCTTGCGGCCCGGCATCCCGGCACCTTCGGCCGAGTCGCGATCGTCGCGGCCGGCCATACCATGCCCCAGGAGGCGAGGGCAGCAACCCTGGAGTCGGCACGCCTGCTCAGCGCCGGGCGCAGGACCGAAGCGGCCGCGGCAATGGTGGCCTTCCTCTTTCCCGACATCCGTCGACCGTGGGTAGCCAGCATTCTCGCGTCGGTGATCGCACGGGTGAGCTTTCCGGCCGTCTACGACCCCAGCGACATCCTGGTGTCCGCGGAGGCCGTCGACGCATTCGACGGCCGAGAGGTTCTGCGCAGCATCGCGGTACCGATTCTGCTGGTCGGTGGTGACCGCGACCGGTTCGTCCCGGCGGAGGTATACGAGCAGACGGCAGGACTCATCTGTGACGGTACTTTCAAGCTCTACCAAGGCAAGGACCACCTCCGCACGATCTCCGACAAGCGGCTCGCACGGGACGTGCTCGACTTCGTTCGACGCCAACCCGCGCTTTGAGCGCCTCCTGGACCGAAGCCCCGAAACGCTGACTCAACGGTTCGGCGCGCAGAGGTGCCGTAACACGCCCGGTGATGAGATCCTGTCGCGGCTAGCGCCGCCGCTTGCCTCGCTCGCGTTTGTATTGCTGAACGGCTCGGCGGGTACTGCGCCAGACGCCGTCTGAGCCCTGAATGGCGTCGAGTCGGCCGCGCTGGGCGGCTTGGCGGAGCGCGGCCAGAGTGAAGTCCTCGTTGACGAGCGAGGCGAGTGGGACGAGACGTGCCGGTCCGGCAAGGTTGGGGACGATGAACCGGTTGAGGTTGTCGTACATCGCCCGGGCGAGCAGTTCGCCGAGCGGGCCGAAATCCCCGTCGTCCGCCTTCTGCATTGCGGCGAGATAGGACGGGCGCTGCTGTTTGAGCACGATGACTGGAGGGTAGCCCAGCCGGACGAGTATGAGGTTGAGCAGAAGCCGGCCGACGCGGCCGTTGCCATCAAGGAACGGATGGATTCGCTCGAACTCGTTGTGTACTCGGGCGAGGGCTTCCGGCAACGGCTGTCTCGAGTCGCGTGATCGCAATGTCGGCTCCGCCGTGTTGACGTCCCCAACCCAGGCTTGAACTTGGGATGCCACCAGCGGCCAGGCCGGCGGCTGCATCCCTTGGCCGAAAGGGTGGATATCGTGCTCACGGAACTGCCCTGGGCCCTCACGATCGGTGGCGTCCGGATGCGGCTCGACCTGCCAAACCGGCGCCATCGCCAGTATGTGGACATGCCGGACCTCCTGGATTGAGACGAGGGCGCCGTTGTGCCAGTCGTTCGGGTCGAGCGCTTGTGCGTATACCCAGCGAGCGGCGTCGCCGTAACCCTTGACCTCCATGTACTCGCGCAACGTCTTCGCCCCCACTGCGCGGCCTTTGTCGAGCAACGCCTCGACCTCACGCAGTACCAGCGTGTTGCCCTCCAGGGCGGTGGAGTGGTGCGCTTCGAGGTGCCAGATATCCGACCAGATCTGCTCAGCTTCCTTCGGCAACGGCAGTCCTCCGAGCCGCTGGCGAAGCTCGACGATCGCCTGCTCAAGCCGCGTATAGACGGTCGTCCGCGAAGGTCGGCCACGCGCCACTGTTACCTCCAGTTGATAAGTGTTTCGGACACTGAATTGAACTTATCAACTAGCAGCTTGATATGGGGCCCGACACGTTGCGCAGAACTTATCAAGTTCGTGCAGTGATCCGTGCGGTCGTTGGCAGAAAGGGCGCGGTCCGCGCATAGGCTGGCGTGGTGCCGTTCGTGGTGCGCACCGGAGTCTCCTTAATTCTGGCTGGGCCAACGCTCCGAGAGGGCATCACCGCGGGCTCGGTCCCACCCTTCCCACCCCCTGTCGAAGCTACCGGGAGACGCAAACGACGTGACTATGCGCGGTTGACGCGTCAGACAACACAGAACTCGTTGCCCTCCGGATCGGCCATGACAACATGGTCCGGCTTGCCTCTGTCGTCGTATTGAGCGATGAAGCTCGCACCGGCCGCTGTCAGCCGTTCGACGGCCGCCTCGACCCGTGGCCAGCGGATCTCCCATGGCGTCTGGTCTCGCCCGCCGCCGACTTGGACGTCTAGGTGTACGCGATTTTTCGCCACCTTCGGCTCCGGGACCTTAAGAAACGACAGACTTGGCCCGATGCCCTCCGGATCTCTCAAGTGCGCACCGTCGTTCCACTCTTCCTCGGGCACCCCATGGTGCCGAAGCCAGTCTTCCCAGGTGTCGAACCCTTCCGGGGCCTCCGGTTCGGCGTACCCGAGCGCTTCGGCCCAGAATCTCGCGAGCATCTCTGGGTCGGCACAGTCGAACGTCAACGTCCATCTCGTGGCCATGACCACCTCCAGCGCCGAAGGCTACAGGCGCAAAGGGTTCGGCGCCGCCGCTTCACAGCTGGGTTGGACGAGCTGGAGTCACCGGTACGATCGATCATCATCGAGCGTGTGGAGGAAGCAGATGTTCGTGGTTGAGCTGGCGTTCGACGGCAACCCGGAGCGGCTGAAGCACCGGCCGGCGCACCGACAGCGGCTCGAGGAACTCCGGGACGCGGGCCGGCTCGTCATGGCGGGGCCGTTCGCCGACGATTCGGGGGCACTCCTGATCTTCAGTGTGGATACCGAGGCCGAGCTCTCCGCCTTGCTCGACGACGACCCCTACTACGGGGCACCCGGAGTCAACGTTGTACGTACGCAGGAGTGGTCGCCGATCGTCAGCGTGTAGCGGTGCCCGGCCGCGGCCGGCTGGCCGATAGGTGTGCGACACTGCCAAGTGGATCATGGAACGGTTGATCCGGGTCGACCACGGCCGCCGGTTGACAACAGTGGGGAGCCGGAAGACGCGCATCATGCCAATGTCCGGATCGCAGATCAGTGTGTTGTGATGCGGTCGGGACCTCGCCTTCAGCGAGGCTACAGCTTTTCCATCTTGTGGAACGGGCTGGCGATGCGGACCGTTCTGGTTCCGAAGTCGACCGTCACCGCCTCGGTTTCCTTACCGATGACGCGACCGACGCCATATGTGTCGTGCGAGATCCGGTCCTGCAGAGCGAACTGCTCGATGACCGGCTCGGGCGGAGGTTGGAAGGGGCTACTCGCAAGATGTCGCCGCTTGGCCGGGATTCGTTTTGTCATTGGCTTCAGTATGCGCTCTCGATGGCGATGCTCAGAATCAGGACGGCAAGTCGTGACCGTTGCCGGCAGCCACGTCGGGCTGGACCAGCTACCGTCTGACGTAGCTCCCGCAGGGACCGACGTTCCGAGCTCGTGGACTGGACGTGGCCGACGCCAAAACCCAGCGTCGTCACATCGACACTGCGTTGGCTGCCGAGGTGTCCAAGTTCGTCGGCGCGTCTTGGGCGTGCCGACCTCGGATGAACGTTGCGCTAGCCAGCCGCGATGTATTGGTGCATCGTTAGGTGTGGGGGGTTGGGCGAATGGCTACATGGCAACGGTGGTCGGCGCGCCTCGTGGCGGGGGCGGGAGTATTGGCCGCGGTGACGGCGGCGTCCGCGTCCAGCGGAATCGAGGTAACTCGGAATGGCGCTACTCCGGACCCAGCCGAAGCACTGCACCCGCTGGGGAGCATCAACCCGCAGATCGAGCCGAGCATCCTCGTTGCACCGGTGCAGGTGCGGGTCGTTCTCGAGTCGACAGCGGACGATGCGGACTCGAAAATCGCGGATCCCGCTCCGGTTGACGCTGTTCACGACGGGTTGAGCGACGAGCAGGCGTGTACCGCGACAGAAGTATCCGTGCCGGCTGTGACGACCGCGAAGGTGACACCGGTTGCGGGGATCTTCCGGGTGAGTGCGGTGTTCGGGGGTGTCGGGCCGATGTGGGCGGCGAGCCATACCGGGCTGGATCTCGCCGCACCGTCCGGTCGTCCGGTGCTCGCCGCGGCTGCCGGGCGTGTGACCGGAATCGGGTGGGACGGCCCGTACGGGCTGAAGCTGGAGATCACCCACGCGAACGGGCTCCAGACGTGGTACGCGCACCTCTCGGGAATCAGTGTCCGGATCGGGCAGAGTGTCTCGGCCGGTTCGATGATCGGGAAGGTGGGTGATTCGGGGAACACCACAGGTCCGCATCTGCACCTCGAGGTGCGGTCGGACGATCGACCGGTCGACCCACAGGCGTGGTTGGAAGGGGCGCCGGTGGTGATGAGCGCGCCGGCCAGGGGCTGTGAGGATGTGATCGAGACCTCGGCTACCGACTTGTGGGCCGGTTCGACGGCGGTGTCCGGGTTCCCCGAGACGACAGGATCGCGGCCTGCCGAAGAGCCCAGGGAGAGCTACGACCCGGTGAACGACGAACCGAGTCGGGAGCGTGACGGTGACACACGTGATGACGAGGATCAGGCGCGTGATGAATCCGAGGTGGACGATGACGGCACCGAGGATGTTTCTGAACGTGAGAACGACCGGAACGGCGAGGACGGCGAGCCGGAGGCGGAACCGGAGTCCGATCCTGAGGCTGGGCGTGAGTCCGAATCCGAGCCGGAGGCGGAACCGGAGTCCGATCCTGAGGCTGGGCGGGAATCCGAACCCGAACCGGAGCCAGAGTCAGAGGCCGCATCTGAGCCGGAGCCCGAGGCCGCAGTTGAGCCGGAGGACGAGGGATCGACCGAGTCCAACGATTCGGACGACCACTCCGACAGTGAGCCGGAAGGGGAGTCCGAGAACTAAGTGGTCCGTCCACGCGGGTGGGGCACGAGTTCGGCTGATGACTCACCACCGTTTGCGGGATGGCCGGCATGCCGGGCAACCGGGTCCAGCGCTGGCGACGTCGAGGTACTGGGGGTGGGCCCGCCGACGGTTACAGGATTGCGCCGCGTGGCGCCACCTCAACAGCGGCGACGCCGCGTGCGTAGATCACCATGAGCCGTTCACCATGTCTGCAGCGAAGCATGCCGGTGTCGTCCGCAAGCCTGGAAAGGGCGTGCTCGATGACTTCGTTCTCATCGTCAGTGTCGGGCTCGTCGTAGGTGACATCTGTGTGGTCACCGCTGGTGAGTCGAACACGTAACACGATCCCTGCCATGCTCACGGATTTTAGACGTGACAATCCCTTTACGGCCACGCACGCCATCCTCCAATCGCGCTCATGTTCCACTGACGAGCGATCTCGCCCGCCCCAACATGCGTCAAACAATCGGCGAACGCAGGGCCGGCCAGCGCGGGAAGGCCGAGCATCCGGGGTGCACGGAGTCGGTGGGAGCGAGATTGATTTCCGGAGTGGTCCAATCCGCAGCGTTGACGGCAACGAACACCCTATGAGCCGGCATTCGCCGGAGCCGAAGAGAAGGGGTATTGAGATGAACCGCCTCACCGCCTCAGCGTTGTCGGTCGCTGCCGGAGTGGCCGCCGCGCTGGCTTTCACACCCGGAGTCGCCGCCGCGGCCGGTGCCGGTGGCGTCACCGGACCGGCGTTCTACGTCGATGGTTCGCTCTACCGCACGGTACTGACGCCGAACGATCTGTCCGGGACGGGTGCTCCCGACCACTCGTTCGACACCATCTATGAGTTCGGCGGCGAGCAGATGAACGTCGCCACCGCCGCCCCAGGTGACCGTGACTACAACGGCGGACGATGGATGGTTCGCGCTGTCCACTTCCCCAACGGGTATGACGCCGCGGTCGCCTCGGGAGACGCCGACGGGGACGGAGTGCTGGACTCCGATGCCGAGCTGTTCCAAGCAGTCACCGCCGGTGACGCCGCCATCGGCGGCGTGGTCGCCTCATTCACCTGCCCGGTCATTCCACTCTGACGGGCGGCTGTGAGGAGTCTGCTCCAACCACGATTCCTGATCCCGCGGGCGCGAGCGTTCTCGTGCTTGCGGGTTCGGGGGCTACTCCTCAAGCCGTGGAAGGCATCGTTGACGGAGCGTCGCGAGGCGGTGGTAGGGGAATACGTCTACACAGTTCCGTGCCTGCAGTGCGGGTCACCGGGATGATGGTGATGACAGCTCGGTTCGACTCCAGCTCTGGTTGTACGCTGAGCAAGAGCACGGGCCGCCGGAGTCCCTGCTCATGCCCTACCGGTTCGCCAAGGTCAGCGAGGTAGATCTCACCGCCCCTCACCACTGGCCCCCGGGCAATCAACGATCGTCGGACACGTCCTCGAGATCATCGGTGAGCGTCGCATCTGCGGCATAGGACTCACGCTAGGCAGTGGTCATTCCACGAGCGGCCTCCACCGACCAGTTGCAGAATGCTGCTGCTGGCAGCATAATAATGCTATGGCATCGATCACCATCCGCGACGTTCCGGAAGAGACGCGGGACGAGTTGGCGGCACGTGCAGCTCGGACCGGTCGTTCGCTACAGGAGTACGTCCGCCGGGAACTGGTTGAGCTTGCCCGGCGGCCGGATGCTGAGACGCTGATGTCACGAGTTCGTAGCCGCAAACAGCGGACCGGCAGCCGGTTGTCGTCGGCCGCTATCGTTGAGCACCGGGATGCGGATCGCCGGTGACGATCGTCGTTGACGCCTCGGTGGTCGTCGCTGCGCTGGTTGACAGCGGGCCGGTAGGGACGTGGGCGGATGAAATATTGGAATCCGATGATTTGGCGGCTCCGCACTTGATGTCGGCGGAGGCGGCTAACATTCTGCGACGCGCATCCCAGGCTGGTCAGATCTCCGCCGATGTCGCCTCGTTGGCGCATGGTGATCTGCTGGCGCTTTCGGTGGAGTACTTTCCGTATGAGCCGTTCGGTGCGCGGGTGTGGGAGCTGCGCGACAACGTCACGTGCTATGACGCCTGGTACGTGGCTCTTGCGGAGGACCTCGATGCGTCGATGTCGACACTCGATCGAAAGCTCACCAGGGCGTCAGGCACTCGATGTAACTTCCTGACCGCACCGAACGACTACCCCTGAACTGGTAGAGGCGGCGCGGCGAGAGCAGGCAGTGCCTCGCATGCGAGCCGATGAAGGGATGATCGACGCACGGGTGGTGTGGTGTCTGTGCCGGACCTTTTCGTGAGTGGAGTACTCGTGGAGCATGTTGTAACGCCGGTCGGCTTCGTTCGCAGCGGACGCACCGACATCGCGATGACCGACAACTGGGGCGAGGTGATCAGCACAATCGTCATCGACCAGCGGTACGGCGACGAGTGCACGCTCGGACTGGACGAGTTCTGATCGAGCTAACGACATGCCGGATCGTGGCCGTCAACGGACGTTCGCTCGAAGTTGCCGGGCTTGACGCCGTCGACGGGACGCCCGTCCTGGATCTCAAGCCGACGATGATCGAGTTCCGGCCGGCGGATATATGCCAGCCGGAATGGGTCAGCCGACTGATGGCTGAGTACTTCCAGCCGTGAACTCGCCGCCGGCCGGCGGATTACCGACCCACCTGTTCCGGCGACGCGTACGGCCCCGCCGGAGGGTTGGATCGGATCGGCTGGAGCCACGTGGACGGCGAGCTCACTCCTCGATTGACCACGTGCGGGCCACGTCGATGAAGCGGGTGGCGTCCGCGGTCAGTGAGGGCTCGCCCGCCGTCCAGTTCGTGCATGCGGTCCTGCGCGGCGATTAACGGTTGCGTTCGAAGTCGCCGGGATCGCCGGAGTTCGTCCGGCCCGATTCGCGTGCCTGCTCGGTCGCGTGCTTGGCCTGGTCGCGTGCCTCCCGACTGGTCGTCTGCGCGGCCCCGGCGGCCGTCTGCCGCACCTCGCCGGTTGCGGTCTTGGTCGCGTCCGTGGCCTCATCTTTGATCCGCTCGGCCGACTCGCCCAGTGCTTCTTTGGCGGGTTCGGCAACGTCGCCGACCTGCTCGGAGATGCGTTCTGCACCCTGCCGCTCTGCCTGGGAGGTAGGTAGCAATGATGCGACGAGGAGCCCTCCGCCGAAGGCGATCAGCCCTGCGGCCATCGGGTTGCCCTCGGTCCGGCGCATGAGCCGGTCTGGAGCGGACTTTGCGGCCTCAGCCGCGGCGCCGGCCTTGTCTTGGCCGGCCTGGCTGAAATCGCGGGTGCGATCGCGCATGTCATGCGCAGTTTCCGAAGAAGTCCCCATTACACGATCCCTTGCGTTGCTGACCGCGGCAGTTATCCGCTGCCCACGGCGCCGGGCCGCCCGGCGCGGACTGGCTTTGTCAGCGAGTCGATCAACGTCATCGGCCAACTCGGTCCGCGTTTGCTCGATCTCAGCTTCTATCTGGTCGGGTGCCTTGCCCATTTCGCGTTCTCCTTCATCGTCTCGATCGTGCGCTCCGGCTTCGGCGACACGTCCTGCATGCGGCGCCGGCCGGACACGAAAAGCACGGCAGCCGCCACTGCCCACACGCCGGTGACTATCAGCGCCGCCCATCCGGCATCCATGACATTGGCCAGGCCCAGGACGACGGCAAGTGAACCAAACACGGCCACCATCATCCCGGCGAACCCGGCGCCGCCGAGCATCCCGGCGGCTTTGCCGGCTTGTACGGCGTCAGTCCGTATCTCAGCCTTGGCGAGTTCCATCTCCTGGCGGAGCATCTTGGACAGGTCTTGACTGATCTCGCGGATCAGTTCTCCTGCCGAGGCATCCTCGGTTCGGGCCGATCTCATCGGCTCTTCGTCAACCGGTCCTGCCATCGGTCTCACCTCCCTTGCGACGGGCCCTCGGCGGCGGCGCCTGACGTGGACTGCTGGGTCGGCTGCGACGACTGTGCCGGAGCCTCCCTGGTGGCCTTCGCCGTACGCCCCACCGCAAAGCCGGCCAGGGCGGCACCTACCAGGAACGCTCCCGGCCGCCGGCGGGCATATCCCTGAATCTCCTGCATCGTGCCGCCAACGCCGTGCTCGTCCAGGTAGTCGGCCGTCGACCGCCCGGCGTTCGCGAGCCCGGACACGAACTCGCGGGGCGCCGCATCTGGCTTTGCGCTGTCCGCCATGGCGAAGAGTTCTTCTGACCACTGTCGCAGGTTTCCGGCGAGCCGGTGGGCCTGCGACTCCGCTTCGGTACGTACCTTCTCACGCACCTGACGGCCCACCTGGCGCGCCTGCGTCTGTGCCTCCGAACCCACCGTTCGGGCTTGGTCGCGGGTGGTGTGCGCCACGCCGCCGGCCGCCTTCTTCGCCTCGTCTGTGACAGCGGATTCTTGTTGCCGGGCAGAATCGCTGCCTTGTTCACTTTGGCCAGTGCTCCGGACTTCTCGATCCGTCATGGCGACATCCCTCCCTTGTGTCGGGTCGCTCAGAATTCGCTGAGTACCCCGATTCGAGACGAACATTCACGCTGCTATAACGGCAATTCGCTGGTCCCGCGACGCGTACGGTCCGCCGCAGCGCTAGATTGGATCGGCTTGCGCCATCGCGGTGCGTGTCGTCGATGCGACCGCTGTGTTCGGCCTGGGACGGGCGGGCTATGACATGCCGAAGCCCCTCGGCCGGTGGGCCGGGGGCTTGGCGTGGGGTGGGCTGGGGTCAGGCTGTGACCCGCTCCTGGTGAGAGGTGCCCGAGCGGAGCATGGTACCGGCGCGGGTGATCAGCCAGATGCCGGCGATTGCGACGAGGGCGTAGACCACGCGGGTCAGCGCGTTGGTTTCGCCGAACTCGAGCCCGAAAATAAAGGCGACGAGGTCGAACTCGGCCAGTGCCACCAGGCCCCAGTTCAGGGCTCCTACGATCACCAGTGCGCCGGCCAGGATGTCTACCTTCTTCATGTCTTCCTCCTTGGTTGTCGAAGGTCTGTCGAGACTTACTCTGCACCATCCACTGCCAGTTGTCAAATGATTGTCGAATGTTCGTTGAGACTGTGTATAGTTCGGTGCATGGATGCGGTGATGAGGATCGGCGAGTTGTCCCGGCGCACCGGTGTATCGCCGGAGCTGCTGCGGGCCTGGGAGCAGCGCTACGGTCTGCTCCGGCCGACCCGATCCCCAGGCGGGTTCCGGCTCTACTCGCCCGAGGACGAGGCGCGGGTCCGGCGGACCACCACCCTGATCGCCGAGGGGTTGTCCGCGGCCGAAGCGGCCCGGCTCGCCGGCAGCACGTCGGTGGCCGGCACCGGGCCGGAACAACCCCTGGGCGCCGATCTTGCCGCCGCGCTGCAAGACGCGCTGGACCGCTTCGACGCCGCGGCCGCGCACACCGCTCTGGACCGGCTGCTCAGCGCGTTCTCGGTCGAGTTCGTCCTCACCGACGTCCTGATTCCCTACCTGCGCGAGCTCGGGGAACGGTGGGCCACCGGCGAGGTCAGCGTGGCCCAGGAACACTTCGCCGCCAACCTCATCCGCGGCCGCCTCCTCGGACTCGCCGGAGACTGGGGAACCGGCGGATCCCCGACCGCGGTACTGGCCTGCCTGCCGGGCGAAGCCCACGATCTGGGACTACTCCTGCTGGGCATCCTGCTGGCCCGCCGCGGCTGGCAGATCACCTTTCTCGGAGCCGACACACCCATGGACACACTGCACACAAGCATCCAAACCCTGCGCCCCACCCTCGTCGTGCTCGCCACCGTCGACAAAACGGTGTTCGATGACAACGCCGCCGCCATCACGGCACTCGCAGCCGCGGCGCGGCTAGCCGTCGCCGCACCCGTCGACGAACAAACCATCGCCACCACAGGCGCACAATCACTCACCGGCGAGATCCCCGAAATCGCCGCCTCCCTGACAAAACAACAACAACCCCGCTAGCCCAGCGGAGCGACGTGGTGCAGTCCCGCATTGGCCCGGCGGTTTCCAAGGGCGGAGCTGTCCGTGCCGGCCCGAAGCCACCGAAGCGGTCGGCCACTGTTCCCGCATCAGCTGCGCTTGCCGGCTGCAACTTGGCGACGCCCCGAGCGGATCAGCCACGCTCGGGGCGTCTATGGGGGCTAGCACCCCCACTTGGTTAAACGTCGTCGTCGCCGATGAGGTAACCACCTCGGGCCATCGAGTGTGGTCCGGTGGCCGCTGGAACTCCGTCGAGTAGCCTGCGGACCGGGTTAGCGCCGGGTGTGTCGCAACCTCGGCAGGAACCGACCGGTCCGTTCCGTGTACGCGCGGTATTCGTCGCCGAGTCCCTGTGGGGAGGCGAGCAGCTCTTCTTCCGCGGCCGCCCACCACGTGGCGGCCGCCACCCACATCGCCACGAACGCCAGCAGCAGGTAGCTGCGGAATACGAGTCCGGTGCCCACCGCGATCGCCGTGAAGGCGACGTAGACGGGATGCCGGACGTAGCGGAAAGGCCCTGAGGTGACGAGCTTGTGATCCACGGTAAGCCCGTCCACGCTCATGTAATACCCCAGGACCCGACCCGCCCAGACAACGACGGTCATCCCTATCGCCCAGAGCCCCAGCCCGACGCTTTGCAGGAGAAGATCGATACCGGAGGACCAGTTCAACCACCCGTCATATCCCCAGCCGGGCGCGACGACCACCAAGGCGGGATAAAGGAGCGGGACGACCTGTGCCAGGTCGCCGCCCCGACGGATGAGCGCCGGGGGCCGCAACCTCGCCCGGCGCCGGGCGGTCCGGCCGGGGCGCTCCCACCACGACACCAGCACCCAGACCGCGCCGTTGACGACGGTCATCAGCACCGCTAGGAGTTGAGCGGTGTTCGTAGGCACGGCCCTTTCCCTCCGCGAACGGTGAGGGCGTACGCCCTCGTGAACAGTTGACGGTCAGTATGCACCGCCGGCGTGTTTTGACCGCTCGCGGTCCGTTACGTACCGGCGACGTGTGTCGCAAGGACGCATATCCGGGACGATATCGGAGCCGGTGGCATAGAGTCCGAGACATGGCGCTCGAGGGTTCGGAGCGCGAGGCATCCAGGCCGGCTGCCCCAGGGTGAGCCGCTCAGGGAGGTATGCGATGCCAACACAAGAGACTGCCGGATTCCTACATGACGACGCTCCATACCTGAAAATCGGGCAGGGCCCGCCGCTGGTCATGGTGCAAGGGCTGACTCCCGAGCACGACGTGCTCACGGGTTGGCAGCGTCGGTGGCAACTGGCCATGGCCAAGCCGCTGACCGGCGACTTCACCGTCTACGTCGTCAACCGCAAGCGAGGGCTCCAACCTGGCGAGTCGATGTCCGACATCGCTGGGCATCTGGCCAACGCGATTGAGCACGACCTCGACGAGCCGGTGTTCTTGCAGGGCACCAGCACCGGGGGGTCGGTGGCACTGCAACTCGCGGTCGACCGGCCGGATCTGGTGCGACGGCTGGTACTTGCATGTGCGGCATACCGGCTCGGGCCGTGGGGTCGTGAGCTGCAGGCCGAGATGGCGCGGTTGATTCGGGAGGGAAAACCGCAGGACGCGTGGGCCACGATGATTACCACGGGCATGATTCCCGGTCCGCTCCGCACTCCGGCACGCCCGCTGCTGCGGTTGGCGGTCAAGCCGATGATTCCCGCCGACCCGAGTGACCTGCTGGTCACGCTGGACGCTGAGGACGCCTTCGATGTTGCGGCCGAACTGCCGCGCGTCACGGCCCCCACCCTGGTCATCGGCGGGAGCGACGACAAGTTCTACTCCCGCGAGCTGTTCCGGGACACCGCCGCTGGCGTGCAGGACGGCCGAGTGCACATCTTCCCCGGCTGGGGGCACGCACGCGCCTCCACCTCCACCGCGACCACCCACCTCGCGCTCGGCTTCATGCTCGCCGGCACATCCACCGAGGCCGGACCCTGACCCCGGATTTCGGTGTGGCCATACGGGTCAGCGGCGGGCAGCCGGATCGTCCAGTGCGTAGCGAACGGCGTCCTCCAGCGTCATGGCGGCTCCCTCGGCGTGGAGGGAAGCCAGCTTGTCTCGGCCGAGCACTCGCTCCAACTCCTCAACGACGGCGTCGTGCTCGGGCCGGTCGCCCGGATCGCGGGCTGCGCCCAGCAACTCAAGCGCGGCGTCGGCCGCTCCGATGAGCCGCGCGGCGCGCTCGGGACGGTCGAGTGCGAGTTCGGCGCCGCCGAGCTCGCCGACAGCCAGCGCGGCCATCTTTCGCAGCCCGATGTCCCAGGCGGCGCGCAAGGATTGTTGACCGAGACGATGTGCTTCGTGGTGGGCGCCGCGGTGCCGCGCCACATAGGCCAGGTTGCCCAGGATCCTGCTCTCGCTGCCTCGATCGCCGCCGGCCCGCGCGGCTCGAAGGGCCGCCTCGTAAGCGGCGCCGGCCATCTCATCGTCACCGTGCACCCTCGTGATCTCGCCCTTGAGGTTCAGTGTGTGGGCGAGAACCAGCTGTTCACCGGTTCGCTCGGCGCGGTCGATGGCTTCGTCGCTTAGGCCGAGCGCTCGTTGGTAGTCGTCGGGGCGTCCGATATAGGTGACGGCAACCCACGCAAGGCTGAGCGCGATGTACCGAGCATGCGCTATGTCGCGGAAGAGGGCCAGCGACTGCGCCCACAGGTCACGAGCGGCGTCGGTGTGGCCCTGGACGTACTCGAGGTACCCCGCGACGAAGCGCAGCTCGCCGACCGACAGCGGATCGAGCATGTCGACCCACTCAAGCGCCTGCGCCGTCCAGCGGGCGACCGGGTCGGGGTTAGCATCGAGGTATCCGTACAGGGACGCCGCGATCCGGCCCGCCGTCCGGTAGTCGCCTGTGGCGCTTGAGAAATCGAACGCGGCTCGGATGTCGGCTATCTGCTCGTGGATCGCGCCGATCCAGTACCCGGCAGCCTTCCCCCAACGGGTCTCCTCGTACCCGGCGACGAGGTCGGCGAAGTGGACGGCGTGCCGGCGCCGGATCTCGTCGCTGTCCGGGTTCGCTGCGAGCTGCTCGACCGCGAACTCGTGGAGTAGCTCGAGCATGGTGAACCGGGGTTCACCGGTGGGTCCTTCGACGCGGCGGACCAGGCTCTTGTCGACGAGACCGGCCAGGTCGGCCAGGACATCGGCGTCGCGGTCCGTTGCGCAGACGTCTTCGATCGCCTCGAGTGAAGCGGGCGCCGCGAACACGCCCAGCCGGTCGAACAGCCGTTGCTGTGCGTCGGGTAGGAGGTCATAGCTCCAGGCGATCGTGGCCCGCATGGTCTGGTGCCGTCCCGGTCGGTCGCGCATGCCTCCGCTGAGCGAATCGATGCGGCGCACCAGGCGCTCACGAAGGAGGCGGGTCGGGAGCACGCGAATTCGAACCGCCGCGAGCTCCAGGGCGAGCGGGAGACCGTCCAGCGAGCGACAGATCGCCGTGACGTCGTCCCGGTTCGTCTCGCTGATCGCGAACGACGGATCGACGGATTGGGCGGCTTGCTCGAACAGGGCCAGCGCGTCAGGCAGCCGCTGGTCAAGGTCGTCCTTCGGGGCGTGGTCCGTGTCCAGCGGCATGACCTCGTAGACCTGTTCGCCGGTGAGGCGAAGCCGCTCCCGGCTCGTAGTGAGCACCGAGAGCCCGGGCGACCACTGAAGAAGATCGGACACCAGCGGTGCGGCGTCCGCCACGTGTTCGAAGTTGTCGAGGACGAGCAGCACCTCGCGTCCCCGCAGCCACTCCCGTAGCAGCAGCTCGGGCTCAGCGGCTCCGCCGCCACGCGGTTCGAGAACCTCGACCACCAGACTTGCCACCAGCGCGGGATCCCGAACGCGAGTGAGCGCGACAAACCAGACCCCGTCGGCGTGGCGCTCGGCCACCCGAGTCGCAAGCTCAGCTGCTAAGCGCGTCTTGCCCACCCCGCCGGGCCCGGTGAGCGTGAGCAGCCTCGTGCCGCTCATGAGATCGATCAGATCCGACAACTCCTGCTCGCGCCCGATGAGGCGGGTTCCGGAGACGGCGAGCATCCCGGTGTCGGCGGACGGAGGCTCGCTCGGTCCGGCGCCGTCCTCCTCGACCGGCGAGATGAACTGGTAGCCACGACCGTGGACTGTCCGGATGATGCGCTGCGACCGGCCGTCGTCACCGACCGCGCGGCGGGCGCCCTTTACGCGGCTCGTGAGGGTCGATTCGCTGACGAAGCGGTTGCCCCAGACGTTGTCCAGTAGCTCTTCCTTCGTGACCACCCGGTCGCGGTGGTCGAGCAGATAGGCGAGGAGGTCGAAGACCTGGGGTTCCACCGGCTCGATCCGTCCGCCCACCGTGAGCCGATAGGTGGCCGTGTCCAGCTCGCATCCCTCGAAGCGGAATCGCAACGCCCCCACCCCTCGTTCCGCGCCGGCCTTGGACAAGCCCGACTAGACGAATTATCCGTCACGTTGTGTCGACTCGGAGCGCTGCGCTGGATTTCGCCGCCGGCGTCCCGCGCCGGGGGGCGTTCCAAACGCTGTCATTCTAAAATTTCGTGGAATGATGTATTGTCGCTGGTGCCGGTCTTCTGGGGAAGGTGGCCCGATGGGCGATGTCAATGTGATCCCACTTGTGGATGAAGGGTTGGGCAACTCCGCCTACCTCGTGGATCTGGACGACGGGCGGGCTCTGGCGGTCGATGTCAGTCGTGACCTGCGCCAGGTGCGGGAGGAGGCGCAGCGCCGTGGGCTGATCGTGGCCTATGCCGCGGACACGCATCTGCACGCTGACTTCCTTACCGGTGCGGTGCAGCTGGCGGCCACGGACGGGGCACAGGTGCTGGCCGCGGCGCAAGGGCACCGGGAGTTCCGGCACACGGGACTTGGCGACGGCGACGAGGTCGACATGGGAGGCCTGCGGCTGCGGGCCCTTGCGACCCCGGGGCATACCCACGAGCACCTTGCGTTCGAGCTTCTCGACGGCTCCGCGACGCTGGGCGTGTTCACCGGCGGTTCCCTGCTTGTCGGCTCGGCCGCCCGAACCGACCTGGTCTCTCCGGAGCGCACCGACGAGCTGGCCCGGGCGCAGTACCGGTCCCTGCAGCGCCTGGCCGGCCTCGACGACGGCGTGGCGGTGTGGCCGACGCATGGGGCCGGCTCGTTCTGTTCTGCGCCGCCCGGCACCGAGCGGACGTCGACGATCGGCATTGAGCGGGCCACGAACACACTACTTCGCGCCCAGAATGAGGATGCGTTCGTCAAGCAGTTGCTGGACTCGCTGGGCACGTTCCCGCCGTATTTCCTCCGCCTGGGTGAGCTCAACCGGCGCGGCCCGGTTCTCGTCGATGAGGACGGCGGTCTCGCCCAGCTTGCGGCCGCAGACGTCGCGCGGTTGAAGGCGTCAGGTGCGGAGGTGGTCGACGTCCGACCGGTGGCCGACTTCGGTGCGGGCCACGTGCCAGGGTCGGTGTCGATACCGCTTCGGCCGGCGTTCGCCACCTGGCTCGGGTGGCTCGTCGATGCCGACCGACCGATCGTCGTGGTCCGCAACTCCGACCAGGATCCGGCCGAGATCAGCTGGCAGGCGCGCAAGATCGGCTACGACCGGATCGCCGGCGAGCTGCAGGGAGGTATCCCCTCGTGGCGTGCCGCCGGCCGGCCGACGACGTCGATCCCCATCGTCACCCCCGGCGGCGTGGGCGACACTCCGGTGCTCGACGTCCGCCAGGACAACGAGTTCGAGTCGGGCCACGTCCCTGCGGCCCGGCATGTCGAGCTGGGGGCACTACAGGGCGAGGTGGCCACGCTCCAGGCCGGACCGACCGTGGTCATGTGCGGCCACGCCGAGCGGGCCATGGGCGCGGCAAGCCTGCTCGCCAGGGCGGGCCGCACCGACGTCTCGGTCCTGCTGGGTGGACCTCAGGACTGGGCCGAGATCACCGGCAGGTCCCTGGAGGTCGGCGGGTGAGCCCGATCGGAACCAAGGACGGCAGCCGGCGGCCGATCACGCTGGGGCTGCGGGCGAACGCGGCGCAGTTCACGATCCTGGTTGCGATCAACGCCCTGGTCGGTGGCATGGTCGGCCAGCAGCAGACCGTGCTGCCGCTGCTCGCCAAGGACGAGTTCGGGCTCACCGGCTACACGTTCATGTTCACCTATGTGGTCGCCTTCGGTATCACCAAGGCGGCCGCCAACTACTTCGCCGGCACCTGGTCGGACCGGTACGGTCGCAAACCCGTCCTGATCGCGGGCTGGTTGGTCGCGGTGCCGGTGCCGCTGATGCTCATCTGGGCACCGGACTGGGGCTGGGTCGTCGCCGCCAACGTGCTGCTCGGCGCCAATCAGGGTCTGACCTGGTCCACCACGGTGATCATGAAGATCGATCTGGTCGGTCCCAAGTTGCGGGGCCTGGCGATGGGCCTGAACGAGGCCGCCGGCTACGGAGCGGTCGCCGTCACTTCGATGGCGGCCGGCTACCTGGCCGCGGAGTTCGGCTTGCGGCCGGCGCCTTTCCTGCTCGGCCTGACCTACACCGCGCTCGCGCTGGGGCTGTCCACCCTGGTGGTCCGGGAGACGCGGCATCACGCCAAGCTCGAAGCGGCCGGCCACGTGCCCCGTGCCGACGGTAGGCACGACCACCTGCACAGTGAGCTCAGCAACCGCGACGTGTTCACCCAGACCAGCTTCCGCGAGCCGGCGCTGTCCTCGGCCAGCCAGGCCGGCCTGGTCAACAACCTCAACTTCGGCCTGTCGTGGGGGCTGTTCCCGTTGTTGTTCGCCGGCTCCGGGCTGCCGATCGGCCAGATCGGAGTCCTGTTCGCGCTCTACCCGGCGGTGTGGGGGATAGGCCAGCTTGTCACCGGTGCGATGTCGGACCGGTGGGGCCGCAAGCATTTGATCACTACTGGTATGTTCACACAGGCCATCGCACTGGCCGTGATCGCCTCCGCCGACGGCTTCGGACTCTGGGCCGCGAGCACGATGCTTCTGGGCGCCGGCACGGCGATGGTCTATCCGACTCTACTGGCCGCGATCGGCGACGTGGCACACCCGGCGTGGCGGGGCCGGGCGGTCGGCATCTACCGGGTCTGGCGCGACCTCGGGTACGCGGTCGGCGCGCTCATGGGCGGTGTCGTCGCCGACCTGTGGAGCCTGCGCACCGCGGTCTGGGTGGCGGCGGCTGTCAGCGTCGTCTCGGCGCTCGTCGTCGCCTTCCGGATGTACGAGACGCACCACCGTCCCGTCGGCACCGCCCTTGGGGGAACAGATCATGGGTGACCGGTCCAGCAAGGAGGCGCTGTTCGCCGAGTTCGCCGCAGTTGGCAAGGTCCTGGGTAACCCGAAACGGCTCGAACTGCTCGACCTTCTCACCCAGAGCAGCCGCAGCGTGGAGGATCTCGCCGTCGCTGCCGGCCTCGGGATGAGCACGTGTTCGGCGCACTTGCAGACGATGCGTGAGGCGGGCATGGTCGAGACCCGCCGGGAGGGTAAGCGGATCTACTACTCGCTCACCGGTGACGACGTCGCGGGGCTGTGGGAGTACCTGCGGCGGGTCGCCCAGGCCCATCGCCCGCACACCGAACTCGCTCGGCGCGCCTACCTCGGGCCCGAGGACACCGATGCCGTCGACACCGACGAACTGCTCCGGCGCCTCGAGCGCGGCGACGCGGTCATCCTCGACGTCCGGCCCGGCCCGGAGTACGCCGGCGGGCATCTATCCGGAGCGATCCACATCCCGCTCGAGGAGCTCGAGCAGCGCCTGTCAGAGCTCCCTTCGGACCGGGAGATCGTCGCCTACTGCCGCGGCCGGTACTGCGTTCTCGCCCACGACGCGGTTCGGTTGCTCACCGCCCGCGGCCTGACCGCCCGGCGCGCCATCGACGGCGTCCTGGAGTGGCGGGTCGCCGGCGTCCCGGTTCGGACCGGCGCACCCTGAGCTCCCGGAAGGACGAGACGCATGCCACAGACCCAACTGCCGCCGTGGGACTCAGTGCTGGCGGTCGTCGCCCACCCCGACGACGAGTCGTTCGCGCTCGGCGCCGTCCTCGGTGCGTTCGCCGAAGCCGGCGCGAAGGTGTCGGTCCTTTGCCTGACCCGGGGTGAGGCCTCCACCCTGCACGGCGTCGCCGGTGACCTCACCGAGCTGCGCTCCGGCGAGCTTGCCGCCGCCGCGGCGGTACTCGGGCTTCACGACGTCACGCTTCTTGCCTATCCCGACGGTGCTCTCTCCGAGGTGGACCTCGACCGACTCGCCGCGGAGGTGACGGGCACCGTCGGCGACGTCGGCGCCGACGGCATCATCGGATTCGACCTGTCCGGCGTCACCGGTCACCCTGATCACGCCCACGCCACCGTCGCCGCCGTTCGCGCCGGGAACACACTCGACCTGCCGGTCCTCGGCTGGACCGTCCCCGACACGGTGGCGCAGCAGCTGCGTCGGGAACATGGGGCGCGGTTCGTCGGCCACGCCGAAACCGAGGTCGACATCGTCGTCACCGTCGACCGCAGCCTGCAGCACGAGGCCGTCAGATGCCACCCGAGCCAGGCCGTGCCGGGCAGTGTCATGTGGCGCCGCATCGAGCTGTTAGGAGACGAGGAGCATCTGCGCTGGCTCCGCCGGACCACGGCACCGTGAAGCAACCGGAACGGGTCGGTCCGGCTCAATCCGGCCCATCGCTCTCCGTTGAGTGCCCCCTCTGCGCCGACTTCCGTGTGCTCGACTGCCTGACGGCGCGCCAGAAACGCACGAGAAATTCCACGCCGTTCTGCTCGGCAGAGTCCAACCGCGGTACGGATTGACGATCCACCGCCGGACGGCGGCTCGGGTCGGCCGCCATGTCGCCGAGGAACCGCCCCAACTCGTAGTAGGCGTTGAACTGCCCTTCGTCGAACCACTGGTCGCTGGTGCTGTCGTTGGGAAAGGTCGGGTGCTGCTGGGCGTAGCTGAGCACCTCGACCGGCAGGTCGGGATGCAGCCTGGTCTTGACCAGGATCAGCTTGGCCGCTGCCGACGGACTCGGCTCTCCCGCCACTTGGAACGGCTCTGGATAGGACACCTCACCGGTCACGACGACCGCCTTGGACAACCGAGCGCTCAGATCGGCGAGCGGATCCTTCGGGGTCAGGGGATCGGCGCTTCCGGGCACCAGGTCCAGTGGCTTGTCGAGCTCGATGGTGACCCCGAGCTCCTCCTTGGCCAGAGCGATCGCGTTACCCAGGGTCGTGGCCAGCGGCGGAGAGTCACCGCTGGCGTCGATGCAGTAGACGGTCCGGCAGCGCTGCCGGAGCAGCTCGACGAGGCCGAGATTCTCGTAGTGCCCGCCGTCGGTGATGAGCAGGAACCGGTTGGCCGGATCGAACACTCCGGCGACTTCCCGGAGTAGGTAGGTCAACCTGCGGATCCGGGGCAGTCGGGGCTGCGCCCAACCGTCTGGTCCGGCTCGTTCCGAGAGCCAGGCCGGGTTGGGAAGCCATGTTCCGAGGCGGGCGTTCGACAGCGCCAGCAGCGTCTGGTACGGCGTGCTCTCACGTCCCATGGCCGAGGCGAAGGCCGCGCCGGACACCGCCATCGCGCTTTGGACGGTGATGTCGCGAAGGATGGCGTCGCCGAGCACACCTTCTCGTAGCGCGGCGGTCCGGACGTAGCCGACTTGGGGACCACCGATCCAGTCGTGCGAGAAGGTGTAGGACACCGCTCTTCGGCCTGGTGGAACCCGGGCGAACCCGGACAGCTGGGCGGCGGCGGCGAAGATCACCTGAGGATGCGTGGGGTCGTTGTTCGGGTCACGGACTCGTTCGGCGTAGGTGCCCAGCTCCGTTCTTTCGGCATCGAAGTCGTACGGCTCGGCGTATTCGACGCCGTCGCGCCGACGTCGCCGCCGTACGGCGAACGCCGAGGACAGCCGCCGGCGGTAGAACGCATGCAAGCTCATCCAGGTCTGGTCGACCAGAAGGGCCACGGCCACGAAGATGAGCGGCACGACGACGACATACCAATGCGGCCAGAAGTGCACGGGCGCACCGTCCCACCAGGTGAGCAGATCGAAGGTCGACGACTCCATGGACATCAAGGTCACGGCGGTCAGCAGGGCTCCGTAGAGCAAGCCGAGTACGAGCAGCACCAACCACACGATCAGCATTTGCAGGATACTGCGCGGGACGTGGCGCTGGACGGTCCCTCCCGCCGGGGAGAGCCACCTTCGAGCCGTTTTGAACTTCTCTCGCCGACGCCAGAGAATCGAGACGAGCGCGCCGATGTAGGCCAATCCGATTCCTCCCGCGCTGCTGCCGGCCACAAGGGAGCCCGCGTCGAACTCCTGGTCGCCGAAGATCCACCATGCCAAGCGCACGTACGCCCACACGACCAGTGGGATCAGTAGGCCGAGGATGGCAACGGCAGCGACGAATATGAAGATTCTCTTCGCGAGAAGCCTGAGCCACGCGGAGAACCGCTTCCTGGTCAGAACGAAGACGCTCAACAGCCAGACGCCGAAGCCCAACGCGACCAACGTGAGGACCGCTGTCGTCACACCGGTCGTCGGACTGGAGAACGCGGGCGGCTGCTGCCCTTCGGGTGGCAGTGGAAGAGACGCTTGATAGAAGAAGGGCACGGCGAGGTAGAAGCGGCCGAGCGCGATACCCACGAGCGTGACCAGACCCACGAGCAGGCCGAGCGACACCAGCACACCACGCAGGAGGGTGCCGAGCGCGACAAGCCATTGCGCCGGATTGTCCGCGACGTAGCGGCCATGCCTGCGGATGTGGTCGAGCTCGGGGGAGTCCGGCGCGAACACGGTGGCGGGATCAACGACCGTGCTGTCGGTCCGGTCCGCCTCATCCGGGTGCCTTCGGAGCGCCAACTGCCAGGCCCCGGACGCATAGCCTCCGCCGGAGACGGAGACGAGGTATCTCGCCCGGCCGAGGATTCCGTGATGCCTGAGTTGATGCAGCGCGCCCAACGCGGCGGTGCCGGATCGGATGCCGCCCCCTGACACGCAGATGCCGACCTCGGCCGCATCCCTGCTCAGCGCTTCGGGCGTCGGCTTTGCCGCACCGCCCGGCGGCCACAGCTTTCCATCGTCATCCACGACCGGCGATGGCGGAATCACCGTAGCGTCGTCGGGCGCGACATCGGCCGGCGTCCTGACCCAGCCGAAGTCCGCTGAACGCATCATCGCGCGGGCGGGAACGATGAGCAGGACGGTCGCCGCCGTGATCAACACGGGTAGGAGCAGGGTGAACTTGATGACCGCAGCGGCGGCAGCCCACCTCCAGACCGCATCGGTCCCGTCGTCCAGCAGCCCTTCGAGCCCGGCGTCGATCAGCCGGTTCTTGGCGAGGTCGACGGCGGCGATCAGCAGCACCGCTTCGGCGGCCAGCCTCGTAACGCTTCTGGCTCGGTCCGTTTGACAGACCGAGCTTCCGACAAGACACAGACCGCCGAGGCTGACCAGATAGGAACCGATGAGCAGCAGGTCCGCACCGAGCGCGTTCTGGTAGTACTCCACCTGACTCGCACACGTATCGGTGCCGCTCGGACGCAGGGCCGGCCCGGTGTCCGCCGCCTCGGGCGCCGACACGTCGAGACCGTGGCAGACGAGTTCTCGAGCGGCGAATTCAGAGCCGGCCAGCTCCAGGAGAACCATGTCCTGGTAGCCGATGCGGATCCGATCCGAGTCAGGGTCTGCAAGCGGCTGGTAGGCGAGCACGCCGGCCACTCCTACGGCGGCCAGCAGCAGAACGACGACGAAGGCGAGAATTCGGCCTCGCAACCCCAACCAGAGCCGTTCCATGCGTTGCTTCATACGGCCTCCCCCTAGGCCGGGTCCGCTGAACAGGGCCGTTAACGGTGACCGTACTCCGATCCGATCATCGGCACCATGCTTATCGGCGGGGTCGGGTGAGCGGGGTCAGGGCAGGCCGTCGGGCCGGTCACGAAGTGCCGTGTTCGGTCAGGGCAGGTGGGACGCGAGCAGCTCGGCGAGATGGACCCCTTGGACCCCGGAGAGCTGCTCGGCCTGGGTGCGGCAGGAGAAGCCGTCCGCGAGCAGTACGGCGCCCGGTGCGGCCAGTCTGAGAGCGGGCAGCAGGGACTGTTCGGCCACCGCCAGCGAGACCTCGTAGTGCCCGCGTTCCATCCCGAAGTTCCCGGCCAGTCCACAGCAGCCGGCCAGGACCTCGATGTCGGCGCCTGCCCCGCGCAGCAGCGCGGCATCTGCCTCGAATCCCATCACGGCGTGCTGGTGGCAGTGCGGCTGCGCGATCACGGTGACGCCGTCGAGCCGCGGTGGCTGCCAGCGTCGGTCCGGATCCCGACCGGGCTGTTCGGTGACGAACTCGGCGAGGGTGCGGACGGCTTTCGACACGACGTTCGAGCGGGGGTCATCTGGGAGCAGCTCGGGCAGGTCGTGGCGTAGCGCGGCGGTACAGGACGGTTCGATGCCCACGATCGGGACTCCCGCCGAGGCGAACGGAGCCAGGACGTCCAGCGTGCGCCGCAGCCTGGCCCGGGCGCCGTCGAGTTGGCCCGTGGAGATCCAGGTCAGCCCGCAGCAGGCGGACCCGGACGGGACGAGGACCTGGTAGCCGGCCGCCTCGAGCACCCGGATGACGGCGTGCCCGGCCGCTGGCGTGAACGCGTCGGTGAACGAGTCCGCCCACACGACGACACGGGGCCGGCCACCCCCGGCTCGTCCGGTGGCTCCCGAGGCGTGCCTGCTCCGGGTGGTGCGGCGCAGCGGAACGGGCGCGAATCGAGGGATACGGCGACGGGGGTCCATTCCGCCTGCGCGCAGCACCAGCCGGCGCACCACACCGGGACGCAGCAGCGCATTGACCAGCCTGGGCGCGAGCCCGGCCAGCCGCGCCCAGCGGGGCAACCGGCCCAGCGTGTAGTGGCTCACCGGCCGTAGCCGCCGCCGATACGCCTGATGCAGCACCTCGGTCTTGTAGGTGGCCATGTCGACGCCGGCGGGGCAGTCGGTTTCGCACGCCTTGCAGGACAGGCAGAGGTCCAGTGCCTCCAGCACCTCCGGCGACCGGAAGCCGTCGCGGACCAGCGTGCCGTTCGCCATCTCCTGCAACACCCGGGCGCGGCCCCGGGTGGAATGCGTCTCGTCCTGGGTGGCGAGGAAGGACGGGCACATGAAACCACCTGCCGCGGAGTTGTCGGCGCGGCACTTGCCCACGCCGACACAGCGGTGCACCGCGTGGGTCAGGTCGCCGCCGTCCTCGTGCAGGGCGAGACCTCCGGGGCGCCGGGACAGCGGAAGCGGACGGGCGGCGGGCCGGCGCAGGTCGTCGTCCACCGCTCGCGGGCGCACGATGACGCCGGGGTTGAGCAGGTCGTTCGGGTCGAAGACTCCTTTGAACGCCTCGAAGGCGGCGATCGCGGCGGGGGAGTACATCTGGGGAAGAAGCTCGCTGCGGGCGCGGCCGTCGCCGTGCTCGCCCGACATGGAACCGCCGTGCGCGGCGACCAGTTCGGCCGCGTCCCGCAGAAAAGGTCGCATGCGCTCCGGGTGGTCCTCGAGCGGCAGGTTCAGCCGGACGTGGACGCAGCCGTCCCCGAAGTGGCCGTACAGCAGGCCTTCGATGCCGTGCTGGCGCAGCAGGTCCTCGAAGTCGCGCAGGTAGGCACCGAGCCGCTCGGGTGGAACCGCGGCGTCCTCCCAGCCTGGCCACGCCTGCTCGCCGGAGGCGGTGCGCCCGGCGAGCCCCGCGCCGTCCTCGCGGATCCGCCACAGCCGGGTTGCCTCGTCGCCGGCCGGGACGACCCGCACGTCGCCGGTGCCGGCCTCGTCAACCAACCGCCGGGCGGCCGCGTGGGCGCGCTCCACGGTGGTGCCTCCGGCCTCGACGAGCAGCCACCCCCCGCCGCGCGGCAATTCCGGCACGGTGCCTTTGTGCCGGCGGACGACGTCGACCAGCCGGGCGTCGAGGCCCTCGACCGCCAGCGGTGCGTGGCCGAGCAGGCCGGGGACGGCGTCGGCGGCGGTCGCCATGTCGGGGTAGCCCAGGATGGCGAGCGCGTGCGCCGCAGGCGGTTCGACCAGGCGAACGGTGGCGCCGAGGACCAGAGCGCACGTCCCCTCGGTACCGACCAGGGCCTTGGCCAGGTCACCGCCGTGCTCGGGCAGCAGGTGTTCAAGGGAGTATCCGGATATCTGGCGGCCGAACCGGCCCAACTCGGTGCGGATGGTGGACAGCTGAGCTCGCACCAGTTCGGCCATCCCCGGCACGGCCGAGACGCCGGACCCTGTCGCGTCGTCGCCGGCGACGAACCTGCGACCCGTGCCGTCGACCACATCCAGGGCCAGGATGTTGTCCGAAGTACGTCCGTGGGCCACCGCGTGCGGCCCGCAGGCGTTGTTGCCGATCATTCCACCGAGCGTGCAGCGGGCGTGCGAGGAGGGATCCGGGCCGAACCGGAGCCCGTAGGGGCGGGCGGCCGACTGCAGGGTGTCGAGTACCGCGCCGGGCTCGACGACGGCGGATCTGGTATCGGGGTCGACTGCGAGGATCCGGGTCAGGTGGCGGCTGGTGTCGAGCACGACGCCCGTCCCGACTGCGTTGCCGGCCACCGAGGTGCCCCCGCCCCGCACGGTCACCGGTGTCCCGGTGTTGCGGGCGATCTCTGCCGTCGCGAGGATGTCGTCGACGTCGCGGGGGAACACCACGACCCGTGGCACCACGCGGTAGTTCGACGCGTCCGTGGAGTACTCGGCACGGCGCAGCGAGGAGGCGCTCACCTCGCCACGGACGGCGGCTCGCAGCCGGCGGACCAGTTCGGCGCCGTCCGGATCCCGCGGATCGGCGGTGGTCGCGCCGGTGCCGGTCACGGAAGAACCTCCTCGGTGGACGCCGCCGCTTCGAGGGCGGCACGTCGGATGGAACGGAGCCGGCGCATGACGTCATTGCCGCCGCGGCCGAAGTAGTCGTGCAGGCGCAGGTACTCGGCGTAGAGGTCGTCGTAGACCTGCGCGGCGTTCTCGTCGGGGAGGTACCTCCCGGGGTGGTAGCCGCCCATGGCGGCCGCGGCCGTGCGGACGTCGGGATAGGCGCCGGCGGCGACGGCCGCGTGCACGGCCGAGCCGAGCGCGGATCCCTGCGCGGATCTGATGATCCCGATCGGCAGCTTGATGACGTCGGCGTACAACTGCATGAAGAACGCGCTTCTGGTCGGGCCACCGGCGGCGATCAGCTCGTTGACCGGCAGTCCCGCGCCGACGAGGCCGTCGACGATGGTCCGCAGCCCGAAGGCGGTGGCCTCGAGCAGGGCGCGATAGGTGTCCTCGGGGCGGGTCGCCAGCGTGCTGCCGAGGACCAGGCCGGTGAGTGTGTGGTCGGCCAGGACCGACCGGTTGCCGGAATGCCAGTCGAGCGCCAGCAGGCCGTGCGCTCCGGCCGGTTGGACGGCGGCGAGTTCGGTGAGCAGATCGTGTACCGGCACGCCGCTCGCGCGGGCCCGTTCGACATAGGCGGAGGGAACATGGTTGTCGACGAACCAGGCGAAGATGTCGCCCACACCGCTCTGGCCCGCTTCGTATCCCCACTGCCCGTCCACGATGCCGCCGTCCACCACGCCGGACATGCCGGGCATCTCGACCGGACGGTCGGCGTTTGTCACGAGGCATGTGGAGGTACCGACGATCGCGACGACCTGGCCGGGTTCGAGTGCGTCGGCGGCGGCCGCGGTGACATGGGCATCGACGTTGCCGACCGCAACCGCGGTGCCGGCGCGCAGGCCGGTCCACTCGGCCGCCTCCGAGGTGAGCGAGCCGGCCCGCTCGCCCAGGCGCCACAACGGTTGTTCGAGCTTGGCGGTGACGAAGTCGGCGAAGTCCGGGTGGAGTCCGGCGAGGTACTCCGGACCAGGGTGGGCACCGTCCTGCAGCAGGCCCTTGTAACCGGCGCCGCAGGTGCTCCGCACGTACCGCCCGCACAGCCGCCAGACGATCCAGTCGGCCGCCTCGACCCAGCGGTCCATCGCGCGGTAGACCTCGGGCGCCTCCTCCAGGACCTGTAGCGCCTTGGGGAACTGCCACTCCGAGGAGGTCCGCCCGCCGTACCGGGGCAGCCAGGGCTCGGCGCGCGCCACCGCCAGCTCATTGATCCGGTCCGCCTGTGGCTGCGCGGCGTGATGCTTCCACAGCTTGACGTACGCGTGCGGATCGGCGGCGAACTCCGGCAGTTCGCACAGCGGGGTTCCCTCCGCGGTGGTGGGGATCAGCGTGCTGGCAGTGAAGTCCGTCCCGATGCCCACCACGTCTGCCGGGTCGGCACCGGCCGCCTCCAGTGCGGCCGGGACGGCCGTGCGCAGCACGTCGACATAGTCGGACGGCACTTGCAGCGCCCAGTCCGGCGGCAGTGGCCGCCCGGTCGGGACAAGGCAGCGATCCATCACCCCATGCCGGTACGAGTGCTCCGCCGAGCCCAGTTCGGTGCCGTCGGCCACCCGCACGACGACAGCCCGTCCCGACAACGTGCCGAAGTCCACACCCACCGCCAGTGCGGTGGGGGTACGAGTCATGAGAGCTGCTCCTTGTTGCGTGCCACGGTGGCGGTCATCAACGGGCGTGGCGGGATGGGAGGCAAACTAGCACTATTGCTGAAAGTATGTCCAGAACCAATGTTCTGACGTACTGTTGTGCTGGACGATCTCTACGGCTGACTCAAGCGGAAAGGTGCAGAATTCGGAAATGACGTCCGCAGTCTCCTCCGCCGCTGTGCGGTTTCCGGTGCAGCAACTGGTGCTGGCTGCGCAGCTGTACTACCTGGACGAACTCACGCAGGCGGAGATCGCCCGCAGGCTCGGAACGAGCCGGGCCAGCGTCAGTAGGCTGCTGTCCGAGGCACGCCGCCTGGGAATCGTGCGCATCGAGATCTCGCCCCCTGAAACGGTCGACGCCGAAGAGGTTGCCCGCGCCACGGCAGAGGCGCTGGACCTGGCCGCCGTGCATCTCACGGGCCCGCACGG
This sequence comes from Jiangellaceae bacterium, assembly GCA_036374835.1. Taxonomy (GTDB): domain Bacteria; phylum Actinomycetota; class Actinomycetes; order Jiangellales; family Jiangellaceae; genus DASUTB01. The sequence continues at coordinate 38,382 of DASUTB010000047.1, forward strand.
ACCGGTGAGCGCCGCCACCGTCGGGCAACCGCTCGGCGAGGCTCTCGCGGCGGCCGAACTGGGCCCTGGCGACGTCCTGCTAACCGGAAGTGGCCGGATGGTCTACGAGTCCTCCCGGTCGCAGCTGCCCCGGCTGCCCGGCGTCGTCATCGCGCCGATGCTCGGGGGGCAGGACGAGCCCGAGGCTCAGTTTCAGCCGAATGAGATCACCCGGAACTTCTGCGACCGGACCGGCGGACGCCCGTCGTTCCTCTTCGCGCCGGCCCTTCCCGGCCCCGACCTCGATCCCATCCTGCGCAACGAGCCGTCGATCGGTCGGGTCCTCGACCTGTGGGCCACCGCCCGCTGTGCAGTGATCGGCGTCGGAGCACCGCCGCTCAGCCGGACGTCGCTACCCGCTTTCGTCCCCACCGACGCGGTCTCGTTGCGGGCCGCGGTCGGAGATGTGGTTTCGCGTTTCTACGACAGCGAGGGTCGGGAGGTGGCGTTTCCGGGCAGCGATCGCTTGATGGCGACGCCGCTGGACGTCCTGGCCAGGATTCCGGTGGTCATCGCCGTCGCGGCCGGGCCCGAGAAAGTCAACTCGATCCTCGTGGCCGCCCGAGCGAAGTACTTCAACCGCCTGGTGACCGACATCGACACGGCGCAGGCGCTGCTGGCGGCCGCCGCCCGGAGCCCTGCCGGAAGTGCCTCGACCGGGCGCACCCGAACCGAATCCGACGATCCATCGACAACGTCCACCTGAAGTCCTGCAGGCCTCGACCATTCGGAGGAGAGACGATTAATGCGCTGCGCAACCATCCACGGGCCCGGCGACGTCCGCGTCGGCGAGATGCCGGATCCGACGGCCGGACCGGGGGAGAGCCTGGTCCGGATCACCAGCGTCGGGCTCTGCGGATCGGACCTTCACTGGTTCGCCGAGGGGGCGATCGGGGACGCCGCGCTGACCAGACCGCTCGTCCTCGGCCACGAGATCGCAGGGGTGGTGGTGTCGGGGCCGTGGGCTGGTCGCACGGTCGGACTCGACCCGGCCCAGCCGTGCGGCGACTGCCGCGAGTGCACCACGGGGCTGGAGCACATGTGCACCTTGATGTCGTTCGCGGGTCATGGCCAGACCGACGGCGGCCTGCGCGAGCTGATGGCCTGGCCGGACCGGCGGCTCCATCGGCTGCCTGATGGATACGACGGTGCCGCCGGCACCCTCCTCGAGCCGCTCGGCGTCGCGGTGCACTCCGCGGACCTGGCCCATCTGCGGCATGGCTGGAGGGTCGCTGTGGTGGGTTGCGGTCCGATCGGGCTGATGCTGATCCAGCTCGCGGTGATGTCGGGTTGCGAGGTGGTGGCCGTCGAGCCCCTGGCGCACCGCCGCGATGCGGCGCTTCGGGCCGGAGCGGCCGTCGCGATCGCCCCGGACGAGGCTACGCCGGGGTCGGCATTCGACAGCACCTGCGACGTCGCCTTCGAGGTCAGCGGGGCCGACGACGGGCTGGCGCGGGCCGGGCTGCTCGTCCGGCCGGGCGCCAGGATCCTTCTGGTCGGTATTCCGGACGAGGACTCCACGACGTTCCAGGCGTCGTTGCTGCGCCGCAAGGGTCTCACGCTGGCCTGCGTTCGGCGGATGACGGACAACGCCTACTCTCGCGCCATCTCCCTCGGTTCCAAGGGAGTGGTGGACCTGCCGTGGCTGGTCTCACACCGGTATCCGCTCTCCGACGCGGCGAAGGCGTTCGAGACCGCCGCCCACCGCGAGGGACTCAAGGTCGTCATCGACGTCACCGCCGGCTGACCGGCGCGACGATGCCTTTCCGGCTGGGTGGGACGGCGCCGTTGGTCCGGTGAAGTACTGGTAGGGCAGCGGTGTCAATGCCGCGTTTCCGGATGTCGGACCCAGGTCTCATGGGTGGCGATGAAGGCGGTGGAGTGCACCTTCCCGTCGGTTGTGCCGGTACTCGGGCGACCGGCCACCGGCTTGCCGTCAACTTCCAAAACAGCGTGGTCGCAGAACGTCAGCAGGTTGGTCAGGGCCCATTGCGCCGGACCGAGCCGCATCGCCGGATCATAGCCGGGACGGGTCTGCAGCGGTTTGCTGATCGATCCGACGACCGTCGGGCCGTCGGATGCGGCGACCTCGAAGTGGGCCCGGTCTTGGCCGAGTTCCCATGCCGTGAACGTGCAGTCCACCGGCTGACCGATGGGCGGAAGCCCGGCGAACTCGGGGAAGTACCGGTTGAAGGTCGTGGCAAGCCAGGACCCGAGCTCGGGATCTGGGCTGTACAGCCGGACGGCATCATCGTTCGTGGTCCATGTGAGAACCGCCCGCCCATGGCCTTGCACACTCCACGCCACGTCCCACATCGACAGAACTCCGTGCCGCTCGGATCCGACCATGAGCGTCGCTATGGGGTTGGCGCCCACAAGCTTGACCGACATTCGCGCCTCCATCTCGCCGACTGGTGACCGGCGCATCATATGACTCTCTGCATCGCCTTGAACGTGCGTAGTGCAGGGCCGTTCGGCCCTAGCCGTGCGTCGCCCCACCTGGAAGCTAGGAGATGCCAGCTCCGGTTGGCACGCGGGGAGGTGCCTGATGGATGTCAAATATCCCGCTGAGGCGGATCTGGATCGGCTTCTGGCGGTCGGTCCAAGGATGGTGAGCACCGCGCTCGGTCCGATGGAGTACGCAGAGGCGGGTGAGGGGCCCGTGCTGATGAGCGTGCACGGGTCCTACGGGGGATGGGACTACGGGCTGGGGATGGCGGCGGTATACGCGCTCAACGGGTTCAGAGTGATCGCCCCCTCGCGGCCGGGCTTCCTGGGCACGCCCCTGTCGAGTGGACGGACGTACGAGGAACAGGCGGACGCGCTGGCCGCCCTCCTGGCCGCACTCGGCATCGAGCGGGCGGCCGTGCTGGCCTTCTCCGGTGGCGGTCCACCGACGTTCCTGCTCGCGGCCCGGCATCCGGAGCGGGTCGGCTGCCTGGTGGAGGTCTCCGCGCTGAGCACCGCCTTTCCGCCGCTGAAAGGAGTGAACCGGCTGCTATGGGCCATCGGGGAGAGCCGGGTTGGCCTCGGGGCCTTCATGGCCCTGCTGCGCACCCTGGTCGTCCGGAGGCCAACCTGGGGCCTGGCGATTTCGATGGGCGAGGAGACCGCGAAGAGCCGCGCAGAGATCGTGGCACTGGCCCGGCGTATCGTGGACGATCCATATCGGTGGGCGTTCGTGAAGAAGGTCTATGCGGGGGTGAGCGCGCACCGGGTCGGGGCACGCTTCCCCGGGCAGAAGAACGACAACGCCCTGATGCTCGGCGTGCGCTCGCTGCCCTTGGCCGACGTCGGGTGCCCGACGCTGCTGGTCGGCGGCACCGCGGACCGACTTCGGGAGCACGTCGAGTTCGCAGGCACCGCGATTCCTGAGGCGGAGCTGCGCTGGGTTCCGGGCGGGGGGCACCGGGGGTTCTGGCTCAACGACGACTTCGCCGAGCACCAGGCCTACACCCTCGCGTGGCTGCACGAGCACTCCCGCCACGCCCGACATTCGCTGGCGCCGGGGCAGCGCACCTCGGATGTGAGAGCCACCGGCCACGAGCGCAGCGACCGGGAGACCACATGAGCTTCGACACACCGACCGGAACCCGCGGGAGCCGTCCACCCACAGGGCTGGTCGGCCGATGGCTGGACAAGCTGATGGGTACGCGGCTGATCCGCAAGCTCTTCAGCAGGTTCTTCAGCTTTGACACCCTGGTCCTCACCACTTTCGGCCGCAAAAGCGGGACCGAGCGCACAACCCCGGTGTGCTGGTTCCCCGGCAACGACGGCAGCTGGCTGATCGTCGCGTCTGCGGGAGGCACGGCGACTAACCCGTCCTGGTACTACAACATCGCCTCCCACCCTGACAGTGTCCAGATCGAAGTAGACGGCCGCACGGTTGCGGTGACCGCCCAACAACTCCACGGGCCTGAGCGCGCGGAAGCCTGGCGGCAGATCACCGCCGCCGCGCCGCGGTTCGCCGGCTTCCAGAAGAAGACCGACCGGGAACTGCCCGTCCTGCGCCTGAAACCCCGATCCGGAGCATAGGTCCATCCGCACCCGCCGCTGCCACACCAACAAGGTCCAGGTAGGTGGGCACGCCGTCACCGCCGCAGACCGCGACGACAGTACCGGCACTGGTGTCATTGTGCCCGCCTCGCTCGGGCGGGTGGCCGGCGATCTAGCGCAAAAATGTGCGATTGGTCCACACGCCAATTGGGCTGGGGGTTATGCGGTACCTGGAGTGGAAGTCGCGGATCTCGCTGCTGTGGGTGGCCGTCGCCATCCTGACGGCGCTACATATGATCATGGTCATCGCCGAACCGGGCGCGATCGACGATCTCATGGCGGGCGAAATCGTGGGCATGGACACCAGTGGCCCGGTCACGATCACGTGGGTCCTATTCGTCCTCGTCCCGCTGATGATGGCCTTCGGGACCTTCGTCCTGCCCGACGAGCCCAATCGGTGGGTGAATGGAGTCCTCGGCGTTATCGTCGCCGGCGTCTGGGCGCTCGACTTCGCCGAACAACACGAGATTGTCGGTGGGCCCCTCCTGACCGCGTCGGTGATCGCCGGAAGCCTGATGATCGTCTGGCATGCCTGAAGGTGGCCGGTGCAGCGCACGGTCGAAGCCGGGCAGGAGCGAGTGCCGCTCGGATAACGACCGCGGCACGCTTGAGAGCTCGGAACGCGAGGCCTGCCGGCACGAAGGCGCCACTGTTGATTCATTGGCGGGCACCTGCGGAACACGGGCCGGGTTCGGCCGCGAGACGGAGCAGCGCCTGGCGTCTGTGGAGACACCTAGTGAATAGAGTGCCGGTTATGGCGGCTGATCCAGCGCTCACTTCGGGTGTCACGAACGGGCTCACAGCCGAGCAAGTCGCCCAGCGGGTCGCCGACGGCCGGACGAACGACGTTCCGGTGCGGGCGAGCCGCAGCACGTGGGACATCGTCCGGGGAAACGTGTTCACCCGGATCAACGCGATCCTGGCCGTGCTGTTTGTGATCGTCATGTCGACCGGGTATGTGCTGGACGGCATGTTCGGCCTGCTGATCGTGGCGAACAGCGTCACCGGGCTGGTGCAGGAGCTGCGGGCCAAGCGCACGCTGGACCGGCTGACCATCATCGGGCAGGCCCGCCCCAGGGTGCGCCGGGACGGTACGTCGGTGGAACTCGCGCCGAGCGAGGTGGTCGCCGACGACGTGATCGAGTTGGGCGCGGGTGACCAGATCGTGGTCGATGGCGAGGTGCTCGCCTGCGCGACCCTTGAGGTGGACGAGTCGCTGCTTACGGGTGAGTCGGACCCGGTCCTCAAGGAGCCGGGCGAGGCGGTGCTGTCCGGCAGCTTCGTGGTGGCCGGCAGCGGCGTGTACCGGGCGACCAAGGTGGGGCGGGAAGCCTACGCGGCGCGGCTGGCCGAGGAGGCCAGCAGGTACACCCTGGTCAACTCCGAGTTGCGTGACGGCATCAACCGGATCTTGAAGTTCATCACCTATCTGCTCGTGCCGGCCGGTGCGCTGTCCATCTACAACCAGCTCTCCGGTGATCAGGCGCTCCCGGACGCGCTGCGCGGGATGGTCGCCGCACTGGTGCCGATGGTGCCCGAGGGCCTGGTGCTGCTGACCGCGATCGCGTTCGCGGTAGGGGTGGTCCGGCTGGGCCAGCGGCAGTGCCTGGTCAACGAGCTGCCCGCAATCGAGGGCCTGGCCCGGGTGGACGTCGTGTGCGCGGATAAGACCGGCACGCTGACCGAGAACACCATGCGGCTGTCCGAGGTCCGCCCGTTCCGAGCCGAGGACGGCGCGGTCGGCCAGGCGCTGGCCGCACTGGCCGCCGCAGAGTCCCGCCCGAACTCGAGCCTTCAGGCGATCGCCGAGGCTTACCCGGAGGATCCGGGCTGGCAGGTCCACGAGTTGGCCCCGTTCTCCTCGGCGCGCAAGTGGAGCGGCGCGGATTTCGCGGGCACCGGCAGCTGGGTGCTCGGCGCCCCGGACGTGCTACTGCCTGCGGGCAGCGCAGAGCGCGCGGAAGCGGAGGCGATCGGAGCGCGCGGGATGCGCGTGCTGCTGCTGGCCCGCAGCGACCGGCCGGTGAACGCGGGCGACGCGCCGGGGGACGTCACCCCGGCCGCGTTGGTGGTGCTGGAGCAGAAGGTGCGGCCCGACGCCAAGGGCACTCTGGACTACTTCGCCGAGCAGGGTGTCACGGTCAAAGTCATCTCCGGCGACAACGCGCGCTCGGTTGGCGCGGTGGCCAGTGCGCTGAAGCTGCCGCACGCCGAGTCTCCGGTGGACGCCCGCACGCTGCCGGAGCGCCCCGCCGAACTCGCCGCATCGATGGAGACCGCGACGGTGTTCGGCCGGGTCACGCCCGCGCAGAAGCGGTCCATGGTGGGCGCGCTGCAGGCACGCGGCCACACCGTCGCGATGACCGGGGACGGGGTCAACGACGTGCTCGCACTCAAGGACGCCGACATCGGCGTCGCAATGGGCTCGGGCAGCTCCGCGTCCCGGGCGGTCGCGCAGATCGTGCTGCTGGACAACAAGTTCGCCACACTGCCGTACGTGGTGGCCGAGGGCCGCCGGGTGATCGGCAACATCGAACGGGTCGCCCACCTCTTCCTCACCAAGACCGTGTACTCGGTGCTGCTGGCCATCATGGTCGGCGTGCCGGGCCTGATCGGCCTGGACGCGCTGGCGTACCCGTTCTTGCCCCGGCATGTCACGCTCGTCGGGTGGTTCACGATCGGCCTGCCCGCATTCGTGCTGTCCCTGGCGCCCAACGCCGAGCGCGCTCGCAGCGGGTTCGTCGGTCGCGTGATGCGCACCGCCATTCCGGCCGGCGTCGTGATCGCGGTGGCCAGCTTCACCGCCTACGTCCTCGTGAACCCCGGGTCGGCCGGAAGTGAAGCCGAGCGCGTCCAGGCGAGCACCACCGCGCTGATGGCGCTGATCGCGATCGCGTTGTGGGTGCTGGCCGTCATCGCCCGGCCGTACACCTGGTGGAAGGTCGCCCTCATCTGCGTGATGGTGGCCGGGTCGGTGCTCACCTTCGTCCTGCCACTGACCCAGCAGATCTTCCAGCTCGACCCCGGAAACCACGGTTACACGCTGGTCGGGCTGGTGTGTGCGGCGGTGGGGATCGCACTGGTCGAGCTCGGCTGGTGGGTGGACGGCTGGCTGCACGGCACCCGGCGTCGATTGATCGCGCGGTGATAGATGGTGTAGCGCAGTGAACGCGAACGAGGACGCCGCCGGCCTGGTCTTCGACGGGTGCCCGTCTGCGGGTTCGGCGGGTTCGGCGGGCGAAATTGTCGGTGCGGTTCGATAGTGTGTTCGATATGACGATGTTGGTGGAGGCCCGGCCCACTCACCCGGTGGTGGGTGCGCTGCGTGATGCCTGCACCTGGATCCGGGAGGCCGCTGACAGCGCAATCTTCGGGTTGGGGGACGACGAGTTGGGTGGGGTGATCGGGGAGTGTGAGGTGCTTCGTGCGGTGACCCATCATCTGCAGCTGTCGCTGGTCCGGGAGGCTGACGAGCGGAATCTTGCCGGTCGTGCGGGCGCGACGTCGCTGGCGGCGTGGCTGACCGGTCGGCTGCGGCTGCAGCCCCGGGATGCGCGGCGGCTGGTCCGGGTGGCGCACGCGACCGGCGCGCGCGCCGAGCCGCTCGATTAC
>DASUTB010000048.1:0-58941 GCA_036374835.1 Jiangellaceae bacterium
GGCTCGGCCGGTTTGCCCCATCCGTGGCTCGCGCTGGACGACGGCGCTGCGATGAGGCCGATGGCGCTGATCATCGCGATGCCGACGAAGAGGCGCTTGGCATGTGGTCTCCGTTCTGTACCGGTGTGCTTGTGGAACATGTCCTCCGTGCTCCTCTCTGTTGTCGAGGCGGTCGCCTCGTTCGGTCCCTTATGAGAGCTCAGTCCGTATCCTCGTTGGAGAGGTGCTTGTGAGCGTTAACATAGTCCTGTCTGTGAGCGCTAACAAGGGCGGACGCGCAAGAGAAATTCGCGATCGCCCCGTCAGCGTCCGGAAAGGACCAGGGTGTCCTGGTCAGCGCGGGCTAGCGCTGCGCTCGGTCGATCGCCACCGCGAGTGTGTCGATCGCGTAGTCGGCCCACGTGCCACTCGTCCCTGTCGTGGGATCGCCGAAGGCATGGAACCCGATGACCACGACGACGTTGCCCGCCCGAGCCATGCCAACACCGTGGAATGACGGCTCCGAACCTGGATCGCCGGGCAGGACCCGCTCGTCGATGGTCCAGACGAGCGCTTCGTCCGCGCCGGACACGTCGACGGACGCCGGCTGGTTGACCACCTGCTCGTGGGTCTCCACGACATCGCCACACTGCTCTGGCAGCTCGGTGTGGTCGGCCACGAAACCAGCCGCTTGCTGATCGTCCGGGAACTGGATGACGGTTTCGTGGAAGCCGCCTTCCGAGGGGCCGTACCACTCGCCCTGGTAGATGGTCGGTGCCTCGCCGCCCACCTGAACCGGCTCGGACGACGGTTGTCCCGCGGCATCCGGATACACCAGCTCAGGAAGGCAGAAGTACTCATATCGGTTGCTGCCCGACAGCGTGTCAGACCGGACGAAGTCGGTGTAGCTACCGATCGGATTGACGTCCTCGTCCGGCAGCTGTGGGTCGCCAGCCTGTGCTCCTGCGTCCGGGTAGATCTGCTGGGTGATCTCGCCGACGCAGTCCCCGCCGCATGCGCGCGCCACCGCGGCGGCAAGCAGCTCGGCATGGTCGATCAGCTCGCCTTCCATGTAGAGATAGGTGACGGTCACGACCAGCGTCGATCCAGTCCGGGCTGCGCCGATGAAGGGGGTGACGCGTCCAAGAGGCTGTTCGGCGGGCGGCCACATCTCGCTCTCGAACGCGACGTCGCCGATTCCGTCGTACCCCCAGGTGAAATCGTCCCCGTTCCGCTCCGTTGCGCACTGAACCACCTCGCTGCGCAATGCGCTCAATGCGGCGTCGGCATCGGACTCGTTCGCAAACGTGTAGATACGCTCGTCGGCCCAGACCGGGAAATCTCCGGGTTGGTCGATGGTCCGGGCGGACTCGAAGGTGACGCCTGCGGTCTGGACCCCGTCGGGTCCGGCCGGGAAACACCCCAGCTCGGGTTCACGAGTTCCTTCGGACCAGCTCAGGTCGACCCACGGCGATCCCAGATCGGCGAGATCGCCCGGCTCTAGCAGCAGGTTCGCGAGTGGATCCGGTTCCGGCGCCTCGGAGGTCGGGCTCGGATTCGGCGCCGGCGCCGGTGTCGGGTCCGGGGTAGGAGTATCGATCGGCTCGGGGGGTGTCGGTGTCGCCTGCGGGATCGCGTCCAGCGTGCCGATGCCGATGGCGATCGCCGCGGCCGAGCCGAGCACGACGGCGGCGGCACGGTTCCGGCTCCGCTGGCGTCCGCGGCGACGGGCGGCGGCCGGTCCTGCCATGTGCAGCTGTGCCACGTCGGACTCGAGGTCGGACAGGCGACGGCTCAAGTCGTCGAATTCAGCGGGCATCGTGCGCCTCCTCGGACTCGCGAAGCAGCTCGGCCAAGGCGGTGCGTCCGCGCGACAGCCATGATTTGACCGTGCCGGGCCGAACCTGCATTTCCGCGGCGATCTGGTCAACCGACATACCGACGAGGTGATGCAGTACGACGGCGCGGCGCTGCTTTTCCGGGATCTGCCGCAGCGCTCCCACCAGCGCGACGTGGTCCGGCGACGGCGGGGGAGCGTGGTCCGGCGCACCCAGGCGGGTCAGCGCGCGAACCCCTCGGCCGGCCTTGCGCCAGTTGCTGGCCGCGATCCGCCACGCGACCGTCCGCACCCAGGCGACCGGATCGTTGGCTTCCCTGACCTGCTTCCAGCGTTGCCATGCCCGTGCGTACGCCTCCTGCACACAGTCCTGCGCGTCGGCGAGGTTGCCGGTCATGGCGTACATCTGGTGTAGCACGCGGCGGTTCGTCGCGTCGTAGAACGCGTCGAACTCCTCGCTGTTGCTCATCGCGACCTCACAGGCGGGCAGGGGAACCGAGCTTGGCCTTACTGGGATGACTCCGGAACGCCCCGCCGGGTTGCGGGCGCGCGGCGAAGTGGTCGGTCAGGCGCTGTGGAGGACCGGCGTGCCGTCGAGTTGTACGCCGGCGGCGCGCATCTCGGCGACGGCGCGCTCGGTCGTCTGGGGCGCGACGCCGGCGGTGAAGGCGAGCAGTACGCGGGTGGACAGCCCCGCGTCGGCCGCGTCCAGTGCGGTCGCACGAACGCAGTGGTCGGTCGCGATGCCGACGATGTCGACCGACGTTACGCCGTTGCGGCGCAGCCAGTCGGCCAGCATCACTCCGTCCGATGTCCGGCCCTCGAACCCGGAGTACCCGGCCGCGTACTCACCTTTGTTGAAGATCGCGTCGAACGGTTGCGGATCGAGGTTCGGGTGAAAGGCGGCGCCATCGGTGCCTGCCACGCAGTGCGGCGGCCAGGAATGGATGAAGTCGGGATCGCTGGAGAAGTGGTCGCCCGGGTCGATGTGGTGATCGCGGGTGGCGACGACGTAGTCGTACGCCGGTGTCTCCTGTGGGTCGTTGCGCGCTTCGTGCCAGGCGTGGAGCACCTCACCGATCTTGAACGCGACGGACGCGCCGCCGTTGACGCCCATACTGCCGCCTTCGCAGAAGTCGTTCTGGACGTCGACCACTATCAGCGCGTTCGTCATGGATCACTCCTCGAAGACGGTCGGAACAGCCGGTTCGCCTCGCGAAAGTCTGTGCGCCGCTTCGGGAAGCTGGGCACGCGAGGCGGCGTGCCGCTCCCGGGCGTGGTGCAGCGGCTCGCGGCCTACCACCGCTCCGTCGCGGATCAACGGCAGGAGCAGCTCACGCTCGTCCGACGCGCCGGATGCCGAGCGCTCCCGAATCACCTCCGCCTCGGCCACGCCGGAAGGCAGTCGCCGCCAGGCCGACTTACGGCCGCCGACGCTGTGCTTGTCTTTGCTGACCTTCTCGACCGGGACGATCGCGCCGTCGTCATCTGCCCGGGCGACGAGCTTGTAGACCATGCTCGCGGTCGGTGCACCCGATCCGGTGACGAGATACGTTCCCACTCCGTAGCCGTCGACCGGTGCGGAGGCGAGCGCGGCGATCGCGTACTCGTCGAGGTCGCTGGTAACGACGATCCGCGTCGACGTGGCGCCGAGCTCGTCCAGCTGGCGTCGGACATGGTGTGCCTGGACGAGTAGATCACCGGAGTCGAGCCGGACGGCGCCGAGTTCGGGCCCGGCGATCTCTACGGCCAGTGCCACGGCCTCGGCGACGTCGTAGGTGTCGACCAGCAAGGTCGTGCCTTTGCCTAGTGAGTCGACCTGCGCGGTGAATGCATCGCGCTCGGTGTCGTGCAGCAGTGTGAACGAGTGCGCGCTGGTGCCTCGCGTCGGTACGCTGTAGCGCCGTCCCGCCTCCAGGTTGCTGGTGGACGCGAAGCCGCCGATGTAGGCGGCCCGCGCCGCGGCGATCGCGGCCCGCTCGTGCGTCCGGCGTGAACCCATCTCGATGATCGGACGCTCACCGGCGGCGATGGACATCCGCGATGCGGCCGCGGCGATCGCCGAGTCGAAATTCAGCACCGACAGAATGAGCGTCTCCAGGAGCACCGCTTCGGCGAAGGTGGACTCGACCACCAGGATCGGGGAGTGGGGGAAGTAGCATTCGCCTTCGGCGTATCCCCAGACGTCACCGGAGAAGCGGTACTCGGACAGCCAGCTCAGCGTCCGGTCGTCCACGACATCGTTGTCCGACAGGTAGGCCAGCGCGTCCTCGTCGAACCGGAAGTGTTCGATCTCGTCGAGCAGGCGGCCCGTTCCGCCCACTACGCCGTAGCGGCGGCCGTCCGGCAGCCGGCGGGCGAATGTCTCGAATGTCGCGCGCCGGTTGCCCGTGCCCCGCGCGAGCGACGCCTGAAGCATGGTCAGCTCGTAGTGGTCCGTCAACAGCGCGGTGGCTTGCCCGGGAGGACCGCTCGGTGCTGGCTGCACGACACGAGCTTATCCACACCGAGGCGACGGAGACTGCACCAGAGGTGACACGATAGGGGTGTGGTCACAGCCCCTGTTGAACTGGAACGCCCAGAGGCGGACGAGGCCGTCACCCCTGATATGCCCTGGGTAACCATCGTGTGGAACGATCCGGTCAACCTGATGTCGTACGTGACATACGTGTTCCAGAGCTATTTCGGCTACCCGAAGAAGAAGGCGGAAAAGCTCATGCTCGACGTGCACGAGAAGGGCAAAGCCGTGGTTTCGGCGGGTTCGCGCGAGGAGATGGAACGCGACACCGAGGCGATGCACTCGTATGGTCTGTGGGCGACCTTGCAGAAAGAAGGGGAGTAGACACTGAGCACCGCGTTCCGGCGCGCTCGCGGGGGAGGCGTGTCCGCAAAGTTCCACCTGGCCGAGACCGAGCTGCTGGCTTCGCTGGTCGGGCAGCTTCTCGATCTCGTCCATGGTGAGCAGAAGGACTCCTCGGGCGATGATCCGCTCGCCGCCGTCGTAGGGTTCGGTCCGGAGGCCGAGCGCCCCACCGATCCGGTGCTGCTGCGCCTGTTCCCTGACGGGTATCACGACGACGACGAAGCCGCCGCGGACTTCCGGCGCTTCACCGAGAACAGCCTGCGCGAGGCGAAGGCCAATGCGGCCGCCATGGTTCTCGCGTCGTTGGCCACCGCCGAGGGCGCCCGTCCTGACGGTGACGTGGATGACGCTGATGTGAACCAGAGCGACAAGGTCCGCATCGACCTGGACGAGGAGCAGTCGACGGCCTGGCTGCGCACCCTCACCGATCTGCGCCTCGCGCTAGGTACCCGTCTGGGTGTCGAGGAGGGTGACGAGGAGCACTGGGCGGCGCTGCCCGCCGACGACCCGCGCCGCCACGTGCACGACGTCTACGCCTGGCTCGGCTGGGTACAGGAAACGCTGGTCCGCGCCATCTCCCCGTAGTTCGACCTCGCCTAGACTCCGTCTTCGTGCTGAAGATTCGCAGGGAACTCGTCGACTCGATCATTGAGCATGCGCGCCGGGACCACCCGGACGAGGCGTGCGGCATCGTCGCCGGGCCGGTCGGGTCGGACCGTCCCGAGCGGTTGGTCGAGATGGAGAATGCGGAGCGGTCGCCGACCTTCTACCGGTTCGACTCGATGGAACAGCTACGAGTGTGGCGGGAGATGGACGACCGGGACGAGGAGCCCGTCGTGATCTACCACTCGCACACGTCGACCGAGGCATACCCCTCCAGAACAGACGTATCCTACGCCGCTGAGCCGAATGCACACTACCTGCTCGTATCGACCCGAGAAGAGCTCAGGGAACCCGAGATACGGTCATTCCGGATCGTTGACGGGGAGATCACCGAGGAAGAGTTCAAGATCATCTGAGGGGAATGCGCTGGCCCGCAGCTTAGTTGGGCATACTGGCAACGTTACTCGCACCAGGAGCACACCATGGCGATTGAAGTCCGGGTCCCTACGATCTTGCGCCAGCACACCGGGGGCGCGAAGGTCGTCGAGGCGCACGGCAGCACGCTTGCCGCGGTGATCGACGACTTGGAGACGCGGCATCCCGGGTTGCGCGACCGCCTGGTCGAGAACGACGGGCTGCGCAGGTTCGTCAACGTGTATCTGAACGACGAGGACGTCCGCTTCCTCGACGGCCTGTCCACGCCCACCACCGACGGCGATTCGATCACTGTGCTGCCGGCCGTCGCCGGCGGGTAGCGGCGGAAGACACCGTGCGGTTCCCCTCGTTACTTGAGTCGGTCGGCGGCACCCCGCTTGTCGGTTTGCCGCGCCTGTCGCCGTCCCCTGAAGTCCGGCTCTGGGCCAAGCTCGAAGACCGCAGCCCGACCGGCTCGGTCAAGGACCGGCCCGCCTTGCGGATGATCGAGCAGGCCGAGAAGGAGGGACGGCTCGGCCCCGGCGCGACCATTCTCGAGCCCACCTCCGGCAACACCGGCATCTCACTGGCGATGGCGGCCAAGCTCAAGGGTTACAAGCTCGTCTGCGTCATGCCGGAGAACACGTCCGAGGAACGGCGCCAGCTGCTGCGGATATGGGGCGCGGAGATCATCGCATCCCCGGCCGCGGGAGGTTCCAACGAAGCGGTACGGGTTGCGAAGAAGCTGGCCGAAGAGCATCCGGACTGGGTGATGCTCTACCAGTACGGCAACCGGGCCAATACCGACGCGCACTACGCGTCGACCGGTCCTGAGCTGCTCGAAGACCTTCCCACCATCACTCATTTCGTCGCCGGCCTCGGCACGACCGGGACGCTGATGGGTGTCGGTAGGTACCTCCGGGACAAGGTGCCCGGGGTGTCGATCGTCGCCGCCGAACCGCGGTACGGCGAACTCGTCTACGGGCTGCGCAATCTCGGTGAGGGATTCGTCCCCGAGTTGTACGACGAGTCGGTGCTGACGTCGCGATTCTCGGTGGGCCCGCGAGACGCCATCCGCCGCACCCGTGAGCTGCTCGAAGCCGAGGGAATCTTCGCCGGCATCTCGACCGGTGCCGTCCTGCACGCGGCCCTCGGTGTCGCGGCAAAGGCCGTCAAGGCAGGCGAACGCGCCGATATCGCGTTCATCGTCGCTGACGCGGGATGGAAGTACCTGTCGACCGGCGCATACGAGGGCACGCTGGACGAAGCCGAAGCGCGGCTGGAGAACGAGCTTTGGGCCTGAGTGTGATCAGCACCACGCACTGATTCGGGTAACGGTCGAGGCCCCGTGGCGTAGGCTCGCTTTCGCCATGAACGATGCGCCGATCGGGGTCTTCGACAGTGGAGTCGGCGGGTTGACGGTAGTCCGTGCCGTGCTCGACCAACTCCCGCACGAACCCGTGCTCTACGTCGGCGACACCGCCCGCGGCCCGTACGGTCCACGTCCCATCGCCGAGGTTCGCTCGTACGCGCTCGACGTGATGGATGCGCTCGTCGACCAAGGTGTGAAGTTACTCGTCATCGCCTGCAATTCGGCGAGCAGCGCGGTGCTCCGCGACGCTCGCGAGCGGTACGACGTACCCGTCGTCGAGGTGATCGCTCCGGCGGTGCGGCGCGCGGTCGCCACGACCCGCAGCGGTCGTGTCGGCGTGATCGGCACGCACGCGACCATCACGTCCAGAGCTTACGACGACTCCTTCGCCGCCGCGCCCCACGTGCGGCTCACGAGCGCGGCATGCCCGCGGTTCGTCGAGTTCGTTGAGGCCGGTATCACGCACGGCCCCGAACTCGAGCGCATCGCCCGCGAGTACCTCGAGCCGGTGCGCGAAGCCGGCGTCGACACGCTCGTGCTGGGCTGCACCCACTACCCGATGCTGACCGGCGTCATCGCGTACGTGATGGGGGACGGCGTGACGCTCGTCAACAGCGCGGACGAGACGGCCAACGACGTCTACCGGGTGCTGGCCGAGCACGACCTGATGCGATCGGACGCACTGCCGCCGCCGACGCACCGGTTCCGCGCGACCGGCGATCCACGACCCTTCAAGGAGATCGGCCGCCGCTTCCTTGCGCCGACCATCTCGTCGGTCGAGGACACCCTCGGCTTCCGAGCCATCACCGCGGACGATCTGGCCGACGGCTTGGCGGGGCGGTCGGCATGAAGCTCACCGTGGTGGGCTGCTCAGGATCGATGCCCGGGCCGGACTCGCCGGCATCCTGCTACGTCGTCGAGTCGGGCGGCACGACGCTCGTCCTCGACATGGGCAACGGTTCGATCGGTCCGCTGCAGCGCGTGGTCGACCTCGGTTCCATCGATGCGGTGCTGCTCACCCACTTGCATCCGGATCACTGCATCGATCTGTGCTCCTACTACGTCGCGCTGCGATACGGTCCGTGGCGCGACCATGCGCCGGTCGCTGTGTGGGGGCCGGTGGGGACGAAGGGCCGGCTCTCCCGAGCCTACGCGGTGGACGGGGACCGTGATATGAGCGCAGCGTTCGCTATCCACATATATCCTGATGAGCCGTTGACTATCGGTCAATTCGTCGTTACGACGGCACGGGTCGCCCATCGGACTGATCAAGATCCGGATTGGATGGAAGCATTCGCCATCCGTGTCGAGGCCGGTGGCCGGTCGCTCGTGTACTCCGGTGATACGGGTGTCTCCGATTCTTTCGTCGAGCTGGCCCGCGGCGCGGATGTGCTGCTGTGTGAGGCCAGCGCTGTCGATACCTCGCCGTACCCGCCCAACCTGCACATGTCCGGGCGGGAAGCCGGGGAGTGCGCGACCGCGGCCGGCGTCGGACGGCTCGTCCTGACGCACATACCGCCGTGGAACGATCCCCATGCCACGCTCGCCGCAGCGGCTCGCGCCTTCGATGGCGAGCTGACGCTCGCGGCGCCCGGCTTGACGCTGTGATGCCCGGCTCGCTCGCGAGCGCGACCGGAGCTTGGCTGTCTACCGGATGATCGCGAGCGTGCCGGCGAGCCGGTCGGCCTCGGCCACGAGTGCATCTGCTGCCAGCAGGGCCGGCCAGGTCGTCACCAAGGCGACGCCCGGCCCGGCTGTGGTCTGCGGGACGAGATGGGTCACCGACTCGACCACGGGCAGGTCTGCCTCCGGTGCCTCGCCGCGCCGCCCGGCGTCGAGTACGTGGACTCGTACGGCTGGCCCGGCGGGCAAGTCGGCGGTGGAGACGCGGCGCCACCCCGGTGGGTCGATCGTCGCCGCGTCGATCGCGCCGGCGAGCTGCTCGGGGTCGGCCGGGAGATCGGCGGCCTTCACGTCGAACGGACGGCACTCGGTATACGCAAGCACCGCCCCTTCGGCCAGCATCACTGCAGCGAAGATCGCCCCACTGTCGTGGGCGTGACCGGCGAACAAGGTCAGGTCCTCGGCGAGTGGCTCGCGCGAGTCGGCCGGCACCGCCTTGCCGAGTTCGGCGACGACGGCCGGTCCGTATTCGGTCGGTGTCTCACCGCCGTCGATCGGTATGGCCACCCAACGCCCGTTCGTCGCAACAGCAATTGACGGTTCCGTCATCGCCATCCTCGCTGGGTTTGGTCCATGACACTGACGAGACTACGGCGCTATGTGTTCGGGTCAAGACCTCGGCGAGCATGGCTAAGGCGAAGCGATGAGCTCGCGCAGCACGGCGGTGGCCAGCATCATTCTGGCCAGACCATTGCGACCGGGGTCGGTTCGGCCGGCGGGCTGGACGGGGCATCCGGGGCGGTGCGAGAGAACCGCGGCGCGGGTGCGGCCAGCGGCGGTTCGCCGGGGATGACGGTTCCCCGGCCGGACAGGTGCTCGTCCGTCGCAGCCTCGGCGAACGTCAGCACGGGCGTGACGCACGCATCCGTCCCGGCGAACGCACCGACCCACTCGTCTCTCGTCCGCTCGGCGAAGATCTTTTCGAACCGTTCGCGCAGCACGGGCCAGCCGCTGCGGTCCAGTTGGGCGGGCAGGTCGTCGGCAGCGAGTCCGAGGCCCGCGAGCAACTCGGCGTAGAACTGTGGCTCGAGGGCGCCGACCGCGACGTACTTGCCGTCGGCACACTCGTACGTGGCGTAGAACGGAGCGCCGCCGTCGAGCAGGTTCGCCTCGCGTCCGGATATCCACACTCCGTTGCCGCGCAACGCCCAGATCAGCTGGGCGAGGGCGGCCGTCCCGTCCACGATCGCGGCGTCGACGACCTGACCGGCGCGGGAGCGTTCGCGCTCGAGCAGCGCGGCGAGCACACCCATCGCCAGGAAGAGCGAGCCGCCGCCGAAGTCGCCGATGAGATTCAGCGGTGGCGGTGGTGGTGCGTTGGACGGGCCGATCGCGTGCAGCACGCCGGTGAGCCCGATGTAGTTGATGTCGTGCCCGGCCTCGGCGGTTCGCGGGCCGTGCTGACCCCAGCCCGTCATCCGGCCGTAGATCAGCCGCGGGTTGCGGGCGAGACAGGTCTCGGGGCCGATGCCGAGTCGCTCGGCCACGCCGGGGCGGAAGCCTTCGATCGCCACGTCGGCCCGGTCGATGAGGGTGAGCACGGCACTCTGGTCGCCGGCGTCCTTCAGGTCGGCTTCCACGAATCGGGTGCCGCGGCGCAGCGCGTCGTCCAACCCGGGCGGCGTGTGCGGCCGGCGCACGCTGACGACGTCGGCGCCGAGGTCGGCCAGCAGCATCGACGCATGCGGCACGGGGCCGATGCCGCCGAGTTCGACGACCCGCACCCCCTGGAGCGGACCGGCCATCCCTAGAGTCGTTCGATGATGGTGGCGTTTGCCATGCCACCGCCCTCGCACATGGTCTGCAGCCCGTACCGTCCGCCGGTGTCCTCGAGGTAGTGCACGAGCGTGGTGAGTAGCTTGGCGCCGGACGCACCGAGCGGGTGGCCGAGCGCGATCGCGCCGCCGCGCGGGTTGAGCCGCTCCGGGTCGGCGCCGGTGTCGTGCAGCCAGGCCAGCGGGACCGGCGCGAACGCTTCGTTGACCTCGTAGGCGTCGATGTCATCGAGTGTGAGGCCGGCCTTGGCGAGGATGCGCTCGGTAGCGGGCATGATGCCGGTCAGCATGAGCAACGGGTCGCTGCCGGTCACGGCGAAACTGTGGAAGCGGGCGCGCGGGGTGAGGCCTAGCGCGTTCGCCCTCTCCTCGCTCATGATCAGAACTGCGGCGGCACCGTCGGTCAGCGGTGACGAGCTGCCCGGTGTGATGCGCCACTCGATCTCCGGGAACCGCTCGGCAAGCTTCGGGTGATGGAATGCGGGCGCGAGCCCTCCTAGCCCTTCGGCCGTGGTGGACGGGCGGACCGTCTCGTCGGTCTTGTGGCCGTCGATGGGGACGATCTCGCGCTCGAACGCGCCGTCCGCCGTGGCTGCGGCGGCTCGAGCGTGCGACTGTGCGGAGTACTCGTCGAGCTTGTCGCGGTCGAGTTTCCAGCGCGCGGCGATCAGCTCGGCGGAGACGCCTTGGGCGATGAGGCCGTCCGGGTAGCGTTCGGCGACCGCCGGGCCGAACGGGTCCGCGCCGTTGATGCTCGAGCCCATCGGGACCCGGCTCATCGACTCGACGCCGCAGGCCACCACGATGTCGTACGCGCCGGCGATGACGCCCTGTGCGGCGAAGTGCGCGGCCTGCTGGCTGGAGCCGCATTGCCGGTCGATCGTGGTGCCGGGAACGCTGTCCGGGAATCCCGCGCCGAGCGCGGCGGTCCGCGCTATGTTGAACGTCTGTTCGCCGGTCTGCGAGACGCAGCCCGCGATCACGTCGTCGACGAGCGCCGGGTCGAGGTCGTTGCGCTCGGTCAGCGTGCGCAGGACACGGGACAAAAGGTCGGCCGGATGGACATGGCTGAGCTGTCCACCGGGTTTGCCCTTGCCGGACGCCGTCCTGATCGCGTCGACGATCACCGCTGTAGTCATAACCGTCTCCTCACGCGCCATCGCACCTTTCTTTCGATAGTGCCACGGCCGGGCGCATGGTCGGTCGGTGGCCACGGTCGGGGCGTCCCGCAAATGTGGATAACCTTTCATGATCTGGGGGCAACTCAGCAATGTCTGTGGACACGTCGGCGTGTCGAAAAGAATCTTGAAAAATAAGTGCCGTCTCGGCTTGCGCGATGCCTGAGGGAGGCGTAGAAAGTCTCTCGTTACCAGCGATGGGAACGCGGAAGTTCTGGTCGAGGATCGGCAAGATCCACACCGCCCAGGTCTACCGAACCGGGGAGTTCGTCTCCTCCGTCGGCAAGGTCGGGCGGCGCGGTCAGAGCATCTGATTCCCGGGAGGTCACTCCCGAGGATCGCGAGTACCGGCCCGCCGGGCTCGCGGAGCGTTCTCACTGCGGGTGGCGGGTTCGGCCGATCCGGTTCCCGAGAAATCGGATTGGCGGTGAGGCCGAACCGGGCGAGGCCCCTCTATCTCCTACATAGAGGGGCTTCGCCGCGTCTCCAGCGAGCTCGGTTTCATGATCGTCCGCAGAAAGTAAGGAACAAGTCTATTCGATCTTGCGTTGTCCCAGGTCGAATCGGGCACGGGGTGAGTTTGTCCTTACGTTTTACGAACGATCATGGGTGGCGAGCGTCCGGCGCACGATTTTGACCACCCAATCATTGCCTGCGGCGATCGGCGGGTACGTAAACCGGAGCACGCGGAACCCAAGCGCGACCAGTTCGTTGTACCGTGCCGCGTCCCGCGCCAGCTGGTCGCGAGCACCGTGGTTGAGGAAGCTGTCGGCTTCGAGCAGAATGCCCGTCTCGGGATCGCCCAAGTCCGTCGTCGCGACCTTGCGGCTACCGTCCCACACCTCGAACTGGGGCTGGAACCGGTCGATACCGGCGTTCAGCAGAATGCCCCGAAGCGCAGACTCAAGCGGAGGGCACGCCCGCGGGTCGTACCAGCTGAGGATCCGTCGTGCCCGTCCGGAGCCCGCCCCGCGCAGGTTGACGACGCGAGTGCGAACCTCGGCCATGTCCACACGTCGGGACTCTGCTGCGCTTTCGAGCACGGCGAGCGCGAGGTGTGGCGGCGCGGTGCGGAGGCAGTCCAGGACGGTGCGCAACACGGTCGTGCAGTTGTCCTCGACATCGTCGGCTGGGATGTCGCGATAATGAAGCCGGGCAAGAGCGGGCAGGGAGCGACGTACCGCGTTGCGAGGCACGGTCACGTCCCAGCGCTCAAGACGAACGGTCAGGCCGATGTTCCACCGGCGCGCCGCAGCAAGATGCGACAGGACGCCGCCTGCCTCGTACGCGATGAGCCGTGCCTGGTCCGGGAATCTCGACACGTAGATCCCGCGACTCGAGCGACTGATCTCTCGCTGCGCGACCGCACGGTCGAACTCGGTACGGCCGACGGCCTCGATCACCTCGGACCGGCGGGCGACGCCGCCCATCCGGATGATCGCCCCCTGCGCGTCCATGCGAGAGGAATCTAGCGACGGGCACTGACAAGCCGACCACATTCGTCGCGCCGTGACGTAATGTGCCGGGATGGACGTTCAAGGCGCGGGCGTCGTCGTGACCGGCGGCGGTAACGGGATAGGCCGGGCGATCGCTCGCAGATTCGCGGCGGAGGGGGCGCGAGTCGTCGTCAACGATCTTGACGTCGCGGCGGCCGAGGCGGTCGCCGAACAGATCGGCGGCCTGGCGATCGGCGGTGATGCGGCCGGCGAAGTCGGCGTCGACAAGCTGATCGCCGGCGCGAAAGATCACCTCGGCGCCATTGACGTGTACTGTGCGAATGCCGGCGTCGCGGTTGGCGCGGGTCCGGAGACGCCCGAGGCGGAATGGCAGTTCGCCTGGGACGTCAACGTGATGGCACACGTGCGGGCGGCGCGGATTCTCGTCCCGGCCTGGCTCGCGCGCGGTGGCGGCCGGTTCGTCGTGACGGCGTCCGCCGCGGGTTTGCTGACCATGCTCGGTTCAGCGCCGTACTCGGTGACCAAACACGCCGCCGTGGCGCACGCCGAGTGGCTGTCGGCGACGTACCGGCACCGCGGGATCGATGTGCACTGCATCTGCCCGCAGGGAGTCCGCACCGCGATGCTGGACGGCTCGGGCAGCGCCGGCGATGCCATCCTCCTGCCGACCGCCATCGAGCCGGAAGACGTCGCGGACGCGCTGTTCGACGGCATGGCCGAGGGTCACTTCCTGATCCTGCCGCACCCCGAGGTGCACACCTACTACCAGCATCGCGCCGGTGACACCGACCGCTGGCTCGGCGGCATGAACAAGATTCAGCAGCGACTCGAGTAGCACTCGGCGAGGTCGCGGACCGCGCCGGCAAGCGTGTGCGGGCGCTGGTGGCCGTATCCGATCACGAGCCCCGGCCGGGTCGTGGCCATGGCATAGCGGCTGAGCGGCCTGGCGTCCAATCCGCACTCCTGCGCAAGACCAGCGGCCTCGGTCTCGTCGGCGCCTGACGGCGGGTGAACCAGGACGTGCAAGCCGGCGGCGGTGCCGGTGACACGCCAATCCGGCAGCAGAGCGCGAAAAGCCGACACCAACCTGTCCCGACGCTCGCGGTATCGCGATCCGGCGCGCCGGATGTGCCGGTCCAGCGAACCGGCGGCGAGAAACTCCGTAAGTGTCGCCTGTTCCAGGGTATTCGTGCCGAGGTCGGCGTCGTACTTCGCCTCGACCACGGGCGTGACGAGCCGCTCCGGCAGCACGAGCCACCCGAGGCGGAGCGCCGGTGACAGCGTCTTGGACACGCTGCCGCCATAGATGACATCGTCCGGGCCGAGCCCCTGGAGCGCGCCCACCGGACTGCGGTCGTACCGGAACTCCGCGTCGTAGTCGTCCTCGATGATCAACCCACCGGTATCGCGCGCCCATGCCAGCAACGCATGCCGCCGCTGGGGCGACATGACGACGCCGGTCGGGAACTGATGCGCGGGTGTGACGATCACCGCCCGCAATCCGGATCGGGCCAGCCGGTCCACGCAGACACCTTCCTCGTCCACCGGAATGGGACGGCAGACCGCGCCTGCGCGGGTCAGTTGTTCATTGAGGCCGACCGACCCCGGATCTTCGACGCCGATCTCCCGGTCGCCGCGGCCGATGAGCACGTCGGTGATGAGCCTGACCGCCTGTCCGAAGCCGTTCACGACCACGATCCGCCCGGGATCGGCGATGAGCGAGCGCACCCGGCCGAGGTAGTCGGCCAGTTCTTCGCGCAGCCGTGGCAGCCCGGCCGGATCCGGGTAGCCGAACTCGGAATCAGGCAAGCCGGCGATGGCGCGGTCGGTGGCCTTCAGCCATTCGGTGCGTGGGAACAGCGCTCCGGTCGGCAGGCCCGGGTTCGTCGGGGGACGGGGGGACGGCGCGGCTGCCGATGCCGGTGGACGCGGGACCGCCGCGACCTCGGTTCCACGGCCCTGTCTCGAGCTCACATAGCCCTCGGCGGCGAGCTGCTCGTACGCCCGGACGACGACACCGCGCGAAACCCCGAGGTCCGCGGCGAGTGACCGGCTGGCCGGCAGCCGGGTCCCGGTTCGCAGCGATCCGTTGCGGATGGCGTCGCGAAGCTGCGCGGTCAGGGTCGTAGCTTGATGGCCGCGGGGCGAGTCCGCGAGCGATGCCTCGAGGAGAAGACCACGATTGGTCTCGTCAACTATCTCAGAATTGGTGCCCGACACAGAACCATTGTGCTCCTACGCTCGCGGCTATGACCAGTGAGGCCACGAATGTTCGCCGCGGCGCCGAACGGCTGCTGCCGGCGGCGCTCCCCGTGGCCGCGGCGATCGGGGTGTTCGGGATCATCTACGGCGCGGCGGCCAGTCCTGTCCTGGGTCCGTCCTTGACCATCGCGAGCTCCGTCATCACGTTCTCCGGGGCCGCGCAGTTCGCGCTGGTGGCCTTGCTGACCGCTGGGGCGGCCCCGGCCGGAGCGTTGGGCGCGGTCGGCATGCTGGCGCTTCGGCACATCCCGCTCGCTGCGGTTGTGCGCTCCCGGCTGAGCTCAGGCCGTCGGACGAGAGCGGCGCTTTCCTGGTTCCTGATCGACGAGACGACCGGACTGGCGCTGTCGCGACCGGATCCGCCGGAACGCACGATGGCGATCACCGGGGCGCTCGCCTATGGCGCTTGGGTCGCCGGGACCATCGCCGGGGTCACGGGCGGGTCGGCCGCCGCCGGCTCGGTCGGCGCCATCGAGCCGCTCGCCGCCGCGGTCTTTCCCGTTCTGTTCATCGGCCTGGCCGCGTTGACCGCGTCGGCCCGCTCGGATGCGGCGCGTGCGGTCATCGCGGGTGGTGCGAGCGTCGGTCTGCTCGTGATCTGGCCGGAAGCCGGAGCCCTCGGTGCCATCGCGGTGGCGATCGTCGTGGCGAGCGTGGTGAGCCGCCGATGAGCACGCTGACGCTTGTGCTGGTCGCCGCGGTCATCACGATCGGCAGCAGGGTCGCGGCGTTGGCCGTCCTTCCGCCGCCGCCCGATGCGCTCGCCGGTGTCGTCGGACGGCTTCCCGCCCCGCTGTTCGCCGCGCTCGCGGCGCATAGCCTGGTGGGCACCGACGGGAGCGGCCCTGAACCGGCGATCGTCGTGGCAGCGGTGTGTGCGCTCGCCGCCGCTGCTCGATGGCCGTCCCTCTTGATCACGTTGGCCGCAGGCCTCGGTGGTTTCGGAGCCGCGAGTCTCGTTCTCTAGTTCTGCGTCACTCTGGCGGTGTTGGGGAGAGGCCGGCGCAGTCGCGCAGTGCGTCCCAGTCGGCGGCGGCCTGCTCGGCGTCGACCCCTTCGACGACTCGCGGGCGGCCGTCCTGCTCGGTGAACGTCGGCGTGAACTCGTCGGAAACCACGCGGCCGTCGCGGATGGTCAGGGTGAGCACTCCGGACGTCGCCTCGGGTATCGAGTTCGGGTGGTACCACACGAAGTTGCCGAGCCCGTACGAGACGTAGGTCGAGCCGAGCCAGCCGGCGCCGAGCAGCACGTGGGCGTGCGAGCCGACGACGATGTCGGCACCGGCGTCGGCGAGTTGCTGCGCCAGTTCGGTCTGCTCGCCGATCGGGCAGTTCACCCGTTCCTCGCCCCAGTGCAGGTAGACGGTCACGATGTCGGCAAGGGACGCGGCGTCCTGCACCGCCAGGAGCAGCCGCTCCGGATCGCGTGCCGATGCGATGCCTGCGCCATCGGGTCCGGCCGACCACGCGGCGGCGGTGTGGTCAGGGACGTCGGACGCGGCCAGCACGGCGATCGTCGTGCCGTCGACGTCGATCACAGCGGGTTTGAACGCGGCACCCTCGTCCACGCCGACGCCCACGACGTCGAGCGGAGCGGCCGAGGCGGCGTCCAGCGTGTCCACCAGACCTTCCGCGCCGTAGTCGACGGCGTGGTTGTTCGCCATCGAGACGACGTCGACTCCGGCGGCCGCGAGCGCGTCCAGCGCCTCGGGACCGACGCGGAACGTCCAGGCCTTCGGTTCGGGCGTGCCCCGTTCGGTGATCGCGGTCTCCAGGTTCACCATCGTCACATCGGCGGCCGAGAGCGCATCGGCGATGGCGTCCAGCGTTGTGTCGGGATCGGAGTCGAGAAGGTCGCGAACATCGTCCTCGAACAGCACATCGCCGGCGAACGCGATCGTCACGTCACGTGGGGTCGGTTCCGGTTCGTCGGTCGGCTCGACCGGCTCGAGAGTCATGCTCGGATCGCCGATCGCGATCTCTTCCGTGGCCTCGTCACCGCACGCCGCGGCGAGCAGGAGCGCGGCCGTAATGGCCAACCCACGCCGGTTCATGGGGCGAAGGTTACTTTGCGCGGTTTGCCGCGGTTGCTGGACCCTGGCCGTAATATGCCGTGCCCGCCGGACCATGGCGGTTCCGGCGGACACGGCGTGCCTTGCCTCCTATTCGCGGGTGATCTGGATCGGCACCGTGAGAGCGGTCGGCGCCGTGGTCGGGCCGAGATTCAGCTCGCCGAAGTACGTCTCTCCAGCGGCCATCTCGCGGGAGAACTCGACGGTGAGCGTGACGGGCTCACCGGCGGCGACCTGGCCGTCAGGTATGCCGGTGACCGTCAGGTCGTTGCCCTGGATCGCGTCGATGCTCAACGTGAACTCGGGCGATCCGCTGACGCTCCAGCCCTGGACCCAGACCTGGTAGTTGCCGTCCGCCGGTGCGATGAGCTCGACGAACTCGTTCGACGAACCGGTCGTCGACGACCCGACGATCTCGCCATTGGTGAACGTGCCGTCGCCGTTGGCGTCGTACACCACGAACAGGTCGAGGTCATCGGTCCCGAGCGCGGTCGAGACGGTGAGCCGCGACGCGTGCTCGAGTGTGATGTCCTTCTTCACGCTCGCCGAACTCGGATCGTTCGGGTCGTCCTGCGCCGCCGTCTCGGTCGTGACGATGGGCTGACTCAGCCCGAACGCCTCGGCGGCCAGGCCTTCGAGGTCGAAGCTGGACGAGAACGTGACGTCGAAGCTGCCCGTGTCCGCACCGGTCGCGATATCCACGGCGGACGGTGCGACCGAAGCTCCGCCGACCGTTGTGGTGAATCCGGTGTGGAACTCGTCACCTTGCCAGCCGACCTGGTGCAATGCGACGGCGTGCAGGCCTTCCTGAACCGGCGCGGTGACCAGGTCTTCGGCTCCACCGGTGGCGGTGTTGAACCTCCAGACGCCGGCGCCGGTGTTCGTATTCGGGCTGCCGCCGACCTGATCCAGCACGTACGGCGCGCCGAACGTGGTGTCCGGGAAGACCTGGAAATGGTTCGCCGATCGGCCGAACACCAGGGTGTCGATGTCGGTGTACGGCGCGACCCCATCCCACTCGGTCTTGGTCATGAACAACGACCCGTCGGCCGGCTCTTGCGGAACATCGAAGAAGAAGAACCGCCAGTCGCCGGACTCGGCTCGCCATGTCCAGTCGCTGGCCCCGAACACCGACCCGTTGTTGTACAGCAGGTCGTCCTGGGCCGCCTCGACGTCCGGACCGCCGAACTCGACCGACCCGGTGATCGCACCGTTCTCGTCCTGGCCGACCTTCGCGGCGACCGCGACCGTGACCGGAACGACGATGGAGTCGGCACCGTCGGTCAGCAGGATCGCGCCGGAGTACATGCCGTATGGCGTGTCCACCGGGACGTCCACCGTCGCGGTGAACGATCCGGACGCCGTCGCCGGTGTCGTGATCCAGGACCAGTCGGCGTTGGAGTACCAGTCGATCTGGATCTCGAAATCGGTGACCGGGATCGAGCCGGTCCGGCTGTTGTGCTGGAGCCCGATGAACACACCGTCACCGCCGCGGTCGGCGGGGTCGCGGACGAAATTCATCAGGGCGTTGGCGCCGGCCCGGTGATACATGAACCGCACGTACTCACCCTCGTCGATCTCCGCATTGGCGAAGTCGATGTCGGCGAAGCCGTCGATGTTGGACGACGTACCGAGCAGCGGATGGTCGACGACGCCGTCATTGTCGTCGTCGGTCCACAGGTTGCCGTCGCCGTTGACGTCCGTCCAGTTGTACGTGAGAAGCCGCCACGCCTGGTCGGCCGAGTAGTTGCCGTCCGGATCGAACTGATCATGTGGGAAGTTCATCCGCACCACCATCAAGTCCGCGTCCGAGTGCGCTTCGACCCGATCGGAGATGTCGATCAGGTAGTCGGGCGCGTTGAAGTTGTACGGACTCTCCGTCGACACGTGCTCGGACGCCAGCGAGATCGTCTCGCTGTCGGTGCGCACCATCTGCCGGTCGGAGACCTGCCACGTGCCCGGCTCGGAGATCGTGAACTCCTGCGAGTCCGACCCGCCGGGTTCCATGACGTGCGAGAAGACCTGGAACTCGTCGCCCCGGTAGTCCCCGGCCCGCCAATCGTTCGGCGAAATGGCTGCGTTCGCGCCGAGTGCGGTCTGCACGGCGTTGGCCGCGTCGACCGATCCGGCGCCCTGGATCAGGGAGTCGTACCCCAGGTCCTGCGCGGAGGATTTCAGGATGTCCTTGGCCGTCGCGTAGAACCCGGACGGAATCGAGCCTGCCGCGTCCCGCCAGGCCTGGTAGACCAGCGCCGTCGCGCCGGCTGCCACCGGAGCCGAACGGCTCGTGCCACCCCACGTGTTCCACGCGAACTGGCCGTTGAGCACCGCGTTCAGGGTGGCGTCTCCGGCCGAGAACGCACCGTCGGCGACAACGTCGACCCCGTTGCTCCCGGTGGCACCCGGTCCACGGTTCGACCAGACCATCACATCGTTGTCGACGATTTGGCTGGCCGCGTCGATCGAGTCCCATCCGGTACCACCGAACTGCGTGGAGGCTCCGACCCCGATGCCCGCCGAAGGCGATGGCGGCGCGGTGGTTCCGAAACCCGGCGCGCCGTTGCCGGTGGAGAACAGTGGCGTCGTCCCACTGCCGTTGTGGATGACATCGGCCTCTTGGCTGGCCGCGTCCCACCCGTCGTTGTCGACGTTGGAGGACCCGTAGGAGTTGGACGTCACGTCCACACCGTTGCGGGTGGACAGGAAGTAGCCGAGTTGGGTCGAGAACTCGAACGAGAAGTAGATGTCGCCGAACGGCGCCAGCTCGGCATCCGGCGCGCCACCGATGACGGCGCCCGGATACGTTCCATCCGGCAGGTCGCTGAACTCCGGAGCCAGCCCGTTGACAACACCCTGGCCGACGACGTTCGACGCGGTGGCCGTGCCGTGCCCGCCGATGGCCGGGTCGTAGTCACCCGACCAGGCGAGCAACTCGCCCGGGCCGTACGAGGTGTTCACCGCGCCGAAGACGTGCTGGCCACCAGGGATGGGGGTCACGCCGTCGGAGATGTAGTAGAGCAGGCCGCCGGACAGGTCGGTGTATCCGTCGCCGTTCATGTCGCGGTACGAGGCCGGCGAGTCCTTGGTGACGGGCTTCTCGTCGTCGAACCGGTAGTCGTTGTCCAGGTCGACGTACACCGTGTCGTAGACGCCCGCATCGTTGGGGTCGGCGACCACGAACGCCGGGCGCTCGCCGAACAGCGAGAGCAGGTGGTCGTCCGGGTGGCTGCCGAAACGCACGTCGCCGGACTTCGTGATTCCGGCCGGGAAGAGGTAGTTGTGCTGCTTGGTGCCGGCCGGGGCGGTGAAGTTCCGCGCGGGACCGGTCATCGTGGCGAACTTGACCGCACAAACGTCCTCGGCCTGCTTGTCCTCCCAGCCCGGGCAGGTGGCGGCGGTCGTCTTGGTGTACCAGGACAGGCCCTGGTCGACCAGATTCGGAGCGGCGAGCCAGATCAAGGTTCCGTACGGGTCGAACGCCTTCGGCCAGCCGTTCCAGCCGGCGAATGGCGCGTTCTCCCATGTTTCCCACGTGCCGATCAGGTCCGGGTGGCCGAAGTCGGTCCCGCCATCGAGCACGCCGACCACGGAGCCCTCGCCGGTGTAGCCGGCTTGCCACGCCTCGGCGAACTTATGCGTGCTCGCGTCGAGTACCGCGAGCTCTTTGAGCTCCTCGAAGTTGGACCCGGCCAGCGGCGGGGCGTCCGCGTACGGCACCTCCTTCTTGTAAAGCTCCCTGAGGATCTTGTTCTTGGTCGCGGCGTCCGGCCGGTTGCCGAGTTCCGGATCCGGAACGCCGTCCGGTTGCCCGGTCTGCTCGAAGTCGATCGGGCCGACGGAAACGACATCCTCGGCGCTGGCGAGCTTGGGTAGCTCCTGCACACCGATACGTCCCAGAACCAGGCCGGAACCGGCATCGTGAGCGATCTTGGCGTCGTCCAGGTAGCTCGCCGCCTCGGTCGCATCCGCACCCACCGTCGCGTAGACGTAGATCCGGTCGGTGCTGCCCTCGTCGATCTGGTCGCGGAGCCGCGGGTGGATCTTCGCGCGAGCGGCGTCGGCTTTCGAATTCACCTTTTCCGGCTGACCGTCGCCGCGTTCGCTCGGGGGATCGTCGCGGTCGGGCGGAGCGGCCTGCACCGCTGCCATTCCCCATAGCACTCCAATTACCGCCAGCGTGGCAATGAGTGCCCGTCTCAGCGTGCGGGCCATAATGTCTCCTCCTTCGGCTCCACCCCATTGGAGAGCGTTGCGGCGTCAGATGGCATATGAGGCTATGACACCAATCAACATCTAGGTAGACCTTTGGCCGATCTGATAGTTCATGCCTTGCATCGCATATGCAGTTGGTGGCATATTAGGGCCATGCTCACAACGTACGAAGTGCTCGCCCAGCCGGTTCGGCGTTCGATCCTGGACGTGTTGCGCCGCGGCGAGCGGCTCGTCGGTGAGCTCGCCGACGAGCTCGGGCTCACCCAGCCGACCACGTCCAAACATCTTCGGGTACTGCGAGACGCCGGCCTGGTAACGGTGCGGGTCGACGGCCCGAAACGCTGGTATGCCCTGTGCCCCGAGCCGCTGGCCGAGATCTACGACTGGCTCACGCCGTATCGCTGGATGTGGGAGTCGCACCTCGACCGGCTCGGTGACCACTTGGACGACATGAACGACACCGAAGGAGAGACCGATGCCTGACACGTTTCTTAGCCTCGACGGCCGCCCGGCGATCCGGATCGAGCGCGACTATCCGCACCCGATCGAGAAGGTTTGGCGGGCCGTCACCACGCCCGAACACCTCGGGCAGTGGTTCCCGAGCCCGGTTGAGCTGGAACTGCGGCCCGGCGGCGAGATGCGCTTCGGCGCGTTCGAAGGCCCGAGTGGGTCCGGCACCGTCGAGGTGGTCGAGCCACCCCGGCGGCTCACGTTCACTTGGGAGACGGACCGGATCATGTTCGAACTGACGTCGATCGGCGACGGCACCCGGTTCGTCCTGACCCATGCGTTCGACGACCGCTACGGAGCACCGAGCTTCGCGACCGGTTGGGAGCAGTGCCTCGCCGGGCTGCGTAGCGTGCTGGCCGGTGAACCGATGCCATCGTCGGACCGCGCCGTCGCCCGGCACGAGGAACTCGTCCACGAGTTCGGGCTCGACCGGCCCGAGGTGAGCGAGTCCGAGAGCGGCTGGACCGTGCGCATGGAGCGCCAGCTGACCTGCCCGGCCGAAGTGGCGTGGAACCTGTGGTTCGGCAAGGATCAGGAGACCGGCGAGCAGCGCGAGGCACCTGCCGTCGGCGAACCGCTCACGCCGTACATGGCACCGGACGTGGTTGTCGGCACGATGACCGAAGTGGACCTTCACCGGGTGCTGGCTTTCGACGTCACCCCGGCCGGTGGGCCCGGCGACCACGTCCGGGTCGAGCTGACCGAAGGTACCGGGCACGGCGCGCGCGTCATCCTCACGGTCACCGGAACCGATCCCAGCGAGCGCGACGAAGCCGTCGAGGTG
Organism: Jiangellaceae bacterium; assembly: GCA_036374835.1. Taxonomy (GTDB): domain Bacteria; phylum Actinomycetota; class Actinomycetes; order Jiangellales; family Jiangellaceae; genus DASUTB01. Next base: position 23,002 of record DASUTB010000048.1, read on the forward strand.
TGGGGAACCCGGGCGATCGGACACCTCGGCACCAAAGCCGCCGAATGGGCGATGGCGCAAGTTAGCTGAGGAATTCGACGATCGCGTCGGCGAGTTCGGCGCCGGAGTCCTCCTGGATGAAATGACCACGGCCGGTGATTGTGACATGATCGACGGCCGCCGCGCCCGGGATCTTACGCTGCAGAATCGCACCCATGGCGCCGGTGATCGGGTCGGAGTTGAACACCGTGAGGAACGGCTTGTCCCATTCGGCGAGCTTCGCCCACGCAGCGCGGTTGTCGTCCGAGGCGGGATGGTCCGGCTCGGCCGGCACGAGGTCGGGGAACGCCCGGACGGCCGCCTGGTAACTCTCGTCCGGGAACGGCGCGTCGTACGCGGCGGCGACTTCGGGCGGCAGCGGCTGCTCGCAGCCGGATTGCACCAGGCGCGAGACCGAAAGCTCGGGCGAGGTTCGCACGACCTCGCGGAATCGCAGCCACACATCCGGCATCGGCTGGTCTCCGGTCGGCAGCCCGGTGTTCGTCGCGACGAACCGGGCGAACCTGTCCGGGTGGTCGGCGGCCAGGCGCAGCCCGATCAGCCCGCCCCAGTCGTGTCCGACATACGTGACGCCGGACAGGTCGAGCTTGTCGAAGGCGAACGCGCGGATCCACGCGACGTGCCGGGCGTAGGTGAACATGTCGCGCGACGCCGGCTTGTCCGACCGGCCGAAGCCGATCAGGTCCGGCGCGATCGCGCGGAACCCGGCGTCGGCGAGCCGGGCGATCACTGTGCGGTAGAGGAACGACCAGGTCGGCTCGCCGTGCACAAGCAGCACCGGCGCACCGTCGGCCGGTCCGGCTTCGACGTAGGCCATGCGCAGACCGTCGACGTCCACGTACCTGGGCTCGTGCGGGAAATCGGGCACGTTGGCAAATCGCTCGTCGGGAGTTCGGAGAATCTCCATGCTCGTACCCTCGCACACGACGCGTAGTTCGATCACGTTCACCACCGGTGACGACATCACACCATGCCCGCACGCATGGTGTGATGTGGCTACGCCTGCCGAACGTGATCGAACGACGGGCGCGGAAATTGTCAGAGGTGGCTGGCAGGATCATTTGCCATGGGCGTGAAGCGAACGAAGCTGTCGGCGGCCGAGGCACGGCGGGTGGCGCTGGCGGCGCAGGGGTTTGCCGACCGGCGGCCGGCCAGCCCCGACCGGCGTGCGTTGCGCAGGGTGCTGGACCGGGTGGGCCTGATCCAGATCGATTCGGTCAACGTGTTGTCGCGGTCGCAGTACCTGCCGGTGTTCGCGCGGCTGGGGCCGTACTCGAACGGACTGCTCGACCGAGCCGCTGCGAAGGCGCCCCGGATGTTGTTCGAGTATTGGGCGCACGAAGCGTCGCTCGTGCCGGTCGCCATCCAGCCGTATCTACGGCACCGGATGGCCAATGTGCACAGGCATTTCGGCAGGTGGGCCGAGCGGATGCGGCAGGAGCGGCCGGGGCTGATCGATTGGGTACTGGACGAGGTCCGCCGGCTCGGGCCGGTCACGGCGGGGCAGATCGAGGAGGACGTTCCGAAGCGCACCGATCATTGGGGCTGGAACTGGTCCGACGTCAAGACCGCCCTTGAGTACCTGTTCTATGCGGGCGAGGTCACCGCCGCCGGCCGTAACGGCTCGTTCGCCCGGCTCTACGACATTCCGGAGCGGGTGCTGCCCGCCGAGGTGCTCGCTACGCCGATGCCTCCGAAGGAGGACGCCGACCGCGAACTGGTGCGGATCGCCGCACGAGCGCACGGTATCGGCACGCCGCGATGCCTGGCCGACTACTTCCGGATCAAGGTGGACGACGCCCGCCGTGCGATCAGTACCCTCGTCGATGACGGTGACCTGATTCCGGTGACCGTGAACGGGTGGAAAGGCCCGACCTATCTGCACGCCGAGGCCCGGGTTCCGCGGCGGGTCGACGCACGTGCCTTGCTGAGCCCGTTCGACTCGCTGGTCTGGGAACGACGGCGTACCGAGGAGCTGTTCGGCTTTCGGTACCGCATCGAGATATACACGCCTCCGGCGAAGCGAATCTACGGTTACTACGTCCTGCCGTTCCTGCTCGGCGAGCAGCTCGTCGGGCGGGTCGACCTCAAGGCGGACCGTGCCGCCGGCGTGCTGCGCGTCCAGGCCGCTTGGCGGGAACCGGACGCACCACCCGAGACGGCCGAGGAGCTTGCCGCTGAGTTGCGATCCATGGCCGGCTGGCTTGGACTCGACGACGTGGTCGCGACCGAACGCGGCGATCTGGCACCGGAGCTGAACAAGATCCTCGGCTGATTGGCCGGCCTAGTCGGCCAGCGGGTTGAGCAGCTCGTACCAGTGCAGGTCGACCCATGAGCCGTCACCGAGTAGCTCGGCCTTGCTCGCCGTACCCCAGTGAGTGAAGCCGGCTCGGCCGGCGACGATCCGCGAGGCGTCGTTGCCTTCGGCGTGGGCGAGAACGAGCCGGCGCAGGCCGAGCCCACCGTCCGACTCGGCGCCGAATGCATGTTGTTTCATCAGCCGCACCGCTTCGGTGGCGACGCCGGAGCCGCGGGCATCCGGGTGCACCCAGTAGCCGACCTCGGCCTGCCCGTCCTTGATCGGCATCAGCGAGAACGACCCGAGCGCCGGGCCGCCGTCGGGCCGTTCACCTGTCCAGAAGAGCCCGCTACCGATCGCGTGCTGGTGTTCGCAGCGCTGAATGAAATTGAGCGCGCTTTCGTGCGTGTACGGGTCCGGCAACTCGGCGCCGAGCCAGTGTCGGGTCACCGGGTCGGTACAGGCCTCGACGACCGCGTCCGCGTCCGTCTCGGTGAAGCGGCGCAGCGTGACCGTCGGCCCCGGCAGCGTCGGCACGTCCAGCCAGCGGCTCTTCGGCTCCATCGGTTCACCGGCCAGCAGGGTGCCGATCCAGCAGTCGCGGCGTACGCCACGTTGCAGCAGGTCGCGCCGGATGGTGCCGTCGAACGTGAATCCGAGCCGCCAGGCGAGCCGCCGCGAACCCCAGTTGCCGGGTACGGCGCGCCACACGATGCGTTCCATGCCGCCGCCGTCCGGGTCGAGTGCGTACTCGCAGACGAGCCGGACGGCTGTCGTCATCAGCCCTCGGCCCCGTGACGGCGCGCCCATCCAGAAGCCGACTTCGGCTGAGCCGGGGTCACGCTGGTGCATCCCGATCATGCCGAGGATCGATCGGTCCTCCTGGTCGCGGACCGCCCACGTCAGGTCTCGGCCGGACTCCCAACCCGGCTCCACGACGTCGCTGAGGAACTTCTCGCCGTCGTCACGCGTATAAGGACTTGGGACGGTCGTCCACCTTTGTACGTCCTCGTCCTGACACAACTCGGTGATGATGTCGACGTTGTCGCGGGTGGGTGCGGCGAGCAGAACGCCGTCCCCGCGTAGTTCGAAGGCTCGCATCACCACAGCATGCCGGTTAGTGCTTCGGGGGCCGAATCATTAACGCGTACGATGGTGGACGATGCGCCCCATGCTGCCCCTTGCAGAAAGTTGGAGTTGACCCGCGTGCCCGAATGGTTCGACAAGCTGCTTCGCGCCGGCGAAGGTAAGACGCTCAAAAGGCTGGAGGCCATCGTCCGGCAGGTCAACAGTATCGAGGACGATTTCACCGCACTCCCGGACGACGAACTGCGTGCGCTCACCGACGAATACCGGAAGCGGTACGCCGACGGTGAGACGCTGGACGAATTGTTGCCGGAGGCGTTCGCCACAGTCCGTGAGGCGGCGCGCCGGACCCTGGGGCAACGCCACTTCGACGTCCAGATCATGGGCGGTGCGGCGCTGCACCAGGGAAACATCGCCGAAATGAAGACCGGTGAGGGTAAGACGCTGGTGTCGACGTTGCCGGTGTATCTGAATGCGCTGGCCGGCAATGGCGTGCACGTCGTGACGACCAACGATTACCTGGCGCAGCGCGACGCGGAGTGGATGGGGCGGATCCACCGTTTCCTGGGTTTGCACGTCGGCGTTATCCATTCGGGTCAGCCGTCCGGCGAGCGGCGCGAGCAATACGCCGCCGATGTCACGTACGGGACGAATAACGAGTTCGGTTTCGACTATCTACGTGACAACATGGCCGATCACATATCGAAGCTGGTCCAGCGTGGCCATAGTTACGCGATCGTCGACGAGGTCGACTCGATCCTGATCGATGAGGCACGGACACCACTCGTCATTTCGGGGCAGGCGTCGCAGCCGACCCGATGGTACGGCGAGTTCTCCAAGCTCGTGCAGCGGCTGAATCCTGGAACCGACTACGAGGTCGACGAGAAGAAGCGCACTGTCGGCATTCTCGAGCCGGGAATCGAAAAGGTCGAGGACTACCTCGGCATCGACAATCTCTACGAGGCCGAGAACACCCCGCTGATCCAGTACCTCAACAATGCGGTCAAGGCCAAGGAGTTGTTCCACCGCGACAAGGAGTACGTCGTCGTCGACGGCAATGTGCACCTGGTCGACGAACACACCGGCCGGATGCTGCCGGGACGGCGGCTCAGCGAGGGCATGCACCAGGCGCTCGAGGCCAAAGAGGGTGTGGAGATCAAGAAGGAGAACCAGACGCTCGCCTCGATCACGTTGCAGAACTACTTCCGGCTCTACGGCAAGCTGGCCGGCATGACCGGTACGGCGCTCACCGAGGCATCGGAGTTCGCCAAGATCTACGGGCTCGGTGTGGTGCCGATCAAGACCAACAAGGAAATGATCCGGATCGATCAGCCGGATCTCGTGTTTCGAACCCAACAAGCGAAGTTCAACGCGGTCGTAGATGACATCGTCGACAAGTACGAGCACGGCCAGCCGGTGCTCGTCGGGACGACGAACGTCGACAAGTCCGAACACCTGTCCCAGTTGCTGCGCAAACGTGGTGTGCCACACGAAGTGCTCAACGCCAAGCAGCACGAACGCGAGGCGGCGATCGTCGCCCAGGCCGGGCGTAAGGGTGCGGTGACCGTCGCGACCAACATGGCCGGTCGTGGTACCGACATCATGCTCGGCGGTAACCCGGAGTTCATGGCCAATGCCGAGCTCAAGCAGCGCGGCATCGACCCGGTGGAGACGCCGGAGGACTACGAGGACGCCTGGGGACCGACACTCGAGAAATTCCAGTCGCAGGTGGCCGCCGAGCACGCCGAGGTGATCGAGCTCGGCGGTCTCTACGTCCTCGGCACCGAGCGGCACGAGTCGCGGCGGATCGACAACCAGCTGCGCGGCCGGTCCGGCCGGCAGGGCGACCCGGGTGCGTCGCGGTTCTACCTGTCCCTCGAGGACGACCTGATGCGGCTGTTCAAGAGCGACTGGGTCGATATGATCCTGCGCAGCCTGAACATCCCGGACGACCAGCCGATCGAGCACAAGCGGGTGACCAGCGCGATCCGCAGCGCGCAGGGTCAGCGCGAGGCGCAGCACTTCGAGGCACGCAAGGACATCCTCAAGTACGACGATGTGCTCAACCAGCAGCGGCACGTCGTTTATGACGAGCGACGCCGGGTGCTCGAGGGTGAGGACCTCGCCGAGCAGATCGCCCACATGCTCACCGACACCGTCGAGTCGTATGTGCGCGGCGCGACCAACGACGGCTTCCCCGAAACATGGGATCTCGAAGAGCTGTGGACCCAGCTCAGGGCGCTCTACCCGATTTCGGTCACCATCGAGGAGATCGAGGCGAGCGTCGGGGGACGTGCCAAGCTCGACGCGCAGACGCTGACGAGCCGGATCCTCGACGACGCCCGGGCCGCGTACGACAAGCGGGAGTTCGACATCGGCTCGGAGGGTATGCGCCTGTTCGAGCGGCAGGTGCTGCTGAACGTACTGGACGCCAAGTGGCGCGAGCACCTCTACGAAATGGACTACCTGCGCAACGGCATCGGCCTGCGCGCCTACGCGCAGAAACAACCGCTCATCGAGTACCAGCGTGAGGGCTACGACCTGTTCGCCGCCATGATGGAGGCGATCAAGGAAGAGACGGTCCGCTACCTGTTCAGCCTCGAGGTCGAGGTGAAGAAGAAGCCGGGCGAGGACGTGCCGCTCGAGGCGCCCGAGGCCGCTGCCGGTCCGGCGGTCGTGGCCAGAGGGCTCGCCGCGCCGAGCCGCCCGGAGCAGTTGGAGTACTCGGCACCGACCGTGGACGGAAATGCCGGCGTGCAACGGCAGGTCGTCCGCAGCGGTGGCGGTGCGCACAAGGCGGGTGGCCGGGCCAGGACGCCGGGCGGAAGTGAGTTCGGCGACGTCCCGCGTAACGCACCGTGCCCGTGCGGATCCGGCCGCAAGTTCAAGCGCTGCCACGGCGATCCTCGCAACGCCGAGCAAGTGGCCTAGCCGCCGCCGCACGGAGCGAAGCGCGGCTACAGATCGAGCATCTGTGCGAAGACGTCGCGAACCGCTGCGATCTCATCAGGCTCGAGCCCAGCGATGGGCTGACCCCGCAGCCGGCGATCTGAGATCGTCCGGATCTGTTCGGTTATGGCGAATGTCGTGCCGTCCCTCGTGCTGACCGGAATACGGTGCAACAGGCCCGGCCGTTCCGTGGACGTCAGAGGCAGGACCGTGAGCAGCGCACCGCCGGTCAGGCGGAGGTGAAATCGCGACGAGACCACAAGTACGGGTCGTCCGCCGCCTTGCTCGTGGCCGTCCACTGGGTTGAGATCGGCCCGCCAGACCTGCCAGGGGGCGATCTTGGGCATGGTCACTCCGCGATCTTGTGGTCGAGGCGCTCGATGTCGCGCGCCTCGTCGAGGTAGTCGGCCCACCGTGCGGGATCTTGTTCCCGGTACTGATCCATGGCCATGATCGCGCGCTGCTGCCAGTGCTCTCGCGCAAGGCGTTGAAGCGCCTCATCGAGTGTGACACCGCCGTAATCCTCTGCGGCGATAGCACCGATCACGTCGCGGGTGCGTTTGCTGACGCGGATCATTGTTGTCGACATACCTCTCAGTATACGAGTCGCGCATACAATTGGTTAAAGAAGTTGGAAGGCGGTGCACAGCCAGCGTTGGCCGGTGCCTTCGAGGCGCATCGCCGCGGCCCGGTACCGCGGCCCGACCTGCAGCAGGACGCTGGCCTCGGCCGCATGCGCAGCCGGCATGAAAATGCGGACGCTGCGGACCGCCGGCCGGGGCGATCCGGGAGCCGGCGGGTTCGCCGAGGTGGCCGAAAGAATCGTGCGGTAGACGGCGGGATCGGTCCAACGGAACAGCTGCTGCGCCGGCCGGGTGCCGAACAGCGTGTCGAGGATCGCCTGCGCGATGTGTGCGGCCCAGATGTGCGGGTCTGGCAACCGGCCGCGCACGGGGAGCGGCGAGCCGGTCGGTTGCCCTGCGGGCAGCGGTTGCGTCGTCACGACGCCGCCGGCGGCGTGAGGGTGGCGCCGGGCACGATCAGGTTGGGGTCATCGCCGATGACGTCGCGGTTCGCCTCATACCAGCGTGGCCAGGCCGCGGCGATCTGCGCGTCCGACGCACCCGGGCCGAGATGCCGCGCGGCGATCGTCCATAGCGAGTCTCCGGGCTGAACGACAACAGGCGTCGGTGGCTCGACAGGTGAATCGGTGGTAGGTGAGGGCGAGTTCACCGGTGCGGCCGGTCGCGGTGTCTGGTCCGGCCGGGTGGGCCGCTCGATCAGCGGAAGGTCCGCCGGGTCTGCGGCCGCCTGGGTGGCCACCGGGCCGCTGGGCGAATAGGCCGCGGCGGGCCCGGCGGTCAATGCCACCGGCCCGGCCGCGACGGCCACGCCGAGCGCCAGGCGTGCGGTGCGCCGCACGGCGGCCGGCGTTATCGCACCCACGACCTGGCTGCTCGCTCGACCGACGGCGCCTGGGAGGGCGGCGAGCGCCGTCCCGACGAGCACCAGAGTGATCCAAGCGAGCAGCGCCCAGGCGCCGATCGCCGCCACGGCGCCGAGCGTTTCGTCGAACGTGGCCGTGCCGTCCCTGAGCGCGGCGACGGACGGCCCACCGGCCCACGTGATCACGTTGGCGGCGACAGCGAGCAGTGCGACTGTGCCAAGTGGTGTGATTAGGCGTCGGAACACGGGCTGGATCCTCCATGAGCCAGTGGACGTATGTTTCCGTGTGTTTGCTTGTCTACCGCTCCGACGATCTCTGGTCAACCCCGGATGGCGACTGAGATCGCCGATACGAGGATTTTCCGAGCATTACCGGGCCTGCGGAAGCGGATATGGGGTAGCGTGCGCGGGCATGCGGTGGGAGCGATTCTTCGAGGACCTGGAAGCCGAGGCGGATGGCGTGGTCGGGGCCGAGCGGCACGCGGAGGTGGTCGACCGGGCGTTGCGTGAGGTGGGTCGCCAGCACCTCACCGACCGGCTGCGTGTCGCGGCCGGGCAGGAGATAGTGATCCGGATCAATAGCGCCGGCTTCGTCCGTGGCACGGTCGCCTCGACCGGCAGCGGGTGGGTCCTTGTGGATGAGAGCCCGGGCGGGCAGGTGCTCGTCCCGATACGTCACGTCCTGGCGGTCGGCGGGCTCGGGCGCAAAGCCGCTGTTCCGGGCTCTGAGGGCAAGGTCGGCGCACGCCTCGGAATCGCCTATGCGCTGCGCGTTCTTGCGCGGGAGCGGGCGGGCGTCGCGGTGACTCTGGTTGATGGCGGCACACTCACCGGCGCCATCGCCCGGGTAGGTGCGGACTTCTTCGACCTCGCCGACGGGTACGACACGGCGGCGTCGACCGAAGTGCGCGGTGCGCGCAGCGCTGTTCCGTTCGAAGCGGTGGTGCTGATCAGGCGCGTACCGGGCTGAAAGGTATTACTCCGGCGGCACCTCACCCTCGGACATCGGGTGGGCGGCGACGAAGTCCCGGGTCTCGTTGTAGAGGCGCTGGATGTACTCTTCGAGCACGCTCGCCTCGACCCGCCACTGCCCACGCCCGCCGATCTTGATGGCATCGAGGTCACCACGTCGAACGAGAGCATAGACCTGTGCAGACGACGTGTTGAGTATTTCTGCCACGTCGGAGAGCCGAAGGAATCGAGGTGTGTCGGTCACGGCCATCACTCCATGTCGCCGGGAATTAACCTGAGTCTGTTCCATATTGCTTCTGCTTGACCCCTGTTGTACACGGGATCTTGCGGTTAGTCTAGGCCACCATGATGATCGACTCTGCTACGCATACCCCAACGGGCGTGTCGATTCCGGACTCACCTCGCGCCAATCGAATGCGCACACCACGCTGGTTCGACCTGCGTCTCGGACTCGGTGTCATTCTCGTGCTCGGCTCGGTCGCTGTGGGTGCCAGGGTCATGGCCGCAGCGGACGACACCAGCCCGGCACTCGTCGCCTCCGAGCAGCTCGCCCCCGGCCAGCTACTGACCGAGGAGGTCGTGCATACCAGCGCTGTGCAGCTGTCGAATTCGGGCGACATGTACCTCACCGGGCCGGTCGCAGACGGTTATGTCGTGACCCGCGCGGTGCATGCCGGCGAGCTCGTTCCGCGCGCGGCGGTCGTCCCGGTCGCGGACGTCGGTGAGTTCCACTACATCACGTTGCCACTCGACTCGGCCGAGACGCCGTCCGGGCTTCATGGCGGTGACCTGGTGGACGTCTGGCTGATCCCCGCCGAGGCGAAGGACGGTGCCGCCGCCACAACGCTCGCCGAAGCGGTGAGCGTCACCGAGGTGTCGCGCGCGTCCGGCACACTCGGCCGGTCGTCCGCTCAGACGGTCGTGACGCTCGCGCTGACCGGCGCCGACGACTCGGACGCCGATCTGGCGGCGCTAGTCGCCCGCATTCTGGCCGCGGCGCGGTCCGACCAGGTCTACGTGACGAAGCGACCGCAGACGGAGGCGCAGTGAAAGGGGGCGCCGTTACGACCATGGTCCTGACCGCCGTCACCACGCCCGAGTGGGAAGCGCGGCTGGTCGGTGGCCTCGAGCAGGCGGGTGGCGGCATCCGGGTCGCCCGGCGTTGTGTGGACCTCGCCGACCTGCTCGCCGCGGCGTCGGCCGGGCATGGCCGGGCGGCGATCGTCTCGGCCGGATTGCGCGGCCTCGACCGCGATGCCCTCGGCCAGCTGCTGACCAGCGGCGTCGCGCCGGTGGGGGTCGTGGGTCCTGGTGACGAGGACGGTGAACGGCGGCTGCGCCAGCTCGGCATCGACCGGGTCGTCGTCGCGACCTCGGATCTGGCCGAGGTCGCTACATCGGTGATCGATGCGGTCGCCGGTGCGGTGGCCGAGCTCGATGGAACCGGGTCCGTACCCAATACGAGGGTCACTGCGTTGCAGGGTGCTACCGCCGGCAGCAGCGATCCGAACGATCCGGGTCAGCCCGGGCGGCTGTTTGCGGTGTGGGGGCCGACCGGCGCGCCGGGGCGAACAACCGTCGCGGTCAACCTAGCCTACGAGATCGCGCTGCGTGGCCGGGCCACATTGCTGGCCGACGTCGATCCGTACGGTGCCGCGATCGCGCAGCATCTCGCCCTCATCGACGAGCCGCCGGGCATCGCGGCGGCCGCCCGTACCGCGAACACCGGCACCCTCGACCTTCCGCAGTTGGTCAGGACGGCTCGCCAAGTGGCGCCTCGGATGCGGGTGCTGACCGGTCTGAACCGCACCGAGCGGTGGCCGGAACTGCGCCCGACGTCGCTGGAAGCCATCTGGAATCTGGCCCGTGGCCTCGCGCGGATCACCGTCGCGGACTGCGGGTTCTGCCTCGAACACGGCGACGAGTTCGGCTATGACACCCTCACGCCGCAGCGCAACGCGGCCACGCTGACCACGCTCGACCACGCAGACGTGATCATCGCCGTCGGGTCGGCTGACCCGGTCGGACTGCAGCGCCTCGTACGCGGCCTCGCCGAGCTCGGTGAGCAGGGCCGCAGCGCGCCGGTTCGCGTCGTGGCCAACCGGATTCGTGAGTCGTTCGGGGGACGCGACGCGGCTACCCAGGTCGCCGACGTGCTGCGCCGGGACGCCGGAGTCGGGAACGTCACCGTCGTCCCCTACGACCGGCCGGGTTGCGATCGGGCGCTGATGTCCGGGCAGTTCCTTGCCGAGGCCGCACCGTCCTCACCCGCGCGGATCGCGATCCGTACGCTTGCCGCCTCGCTCGTCGGCGATCAGGTGCCGGACCACCGTCGCACCCGGCGCTGGCGCAAGGCAAGAAGCGCCTCCGTGTCGTGAAGCCGAAGTTTAGGCAGACTTAAGGCGTGGCAAGACGTGGTCTCGTACTCGGCGGCGGCGGCGTGCTCGGCGCGGCATGGATGGTCGGTGCGCTCGGCGTGCTCGAAGAGTTCGTCGGCTTGGACGCCCGTGACTTCGACAACATCGTCGGAACGTCGGCCGGTGCCGTGCTCGCCGGCCTGCTCGGGTCGGGGGTGAGCGTCCGGCACCTGGCCGACCATCAGCACGGTGCCGTTACCGATGGTCCGTTCGCCTCGCTGCATTGGGATCACGACAGCGACTCCGGCGGCGCCGCACCGCCTCGGCCCAAGCTGGGCGTGGGATCGCCGGCGATGCTCGCCCGCGGCCTGCGTCGATTGGGGCGGATGCCGCCCACCGCCGTGCTTTCCGCGTTCTTACCCGAAGGACGGGGGTCTCTCGACGGTATTCGCCGCTTGATCGGTGCGGCGGCACCGGATGGCGGTTGGGTGGAGCGCGACGGTGTGTGGATCATGGTGCTGGACTACGAGGACGGTCGGCGGGTCGCGTTCGGCCGGCCCGGTGAGCCGGCCGCGGACCTCGCCGAGGCAGTCGCCGCGTCGTGCGCGATTCCCGGATGGTTCACTCCGGTCGCCATCGACGGCCGTCGTTATATCGACGGCGGTGCCTGGTCGGCGAGCTCGGTCGACGTGCTCGCGGGCCACGGTCTGGACGAGGTGTACGTGCTCGCGCCCATGGTGTCCGGCGAGATGGACCATCCGACGTCCATCGGCGCAAAGTTGGAACGGCGCTGGCGGATCAGGACGACTCGCAGGGCCTTGCGGGAGGCCGCCGCGCTACGTGCCGAAGGCACCAAGGTGACGGTGCTCGGACCGGGCCCGGACGACCTGCGCGAGATCGGAGCCAACGTGATGGACGGCAAGCGTCGCCTTCGGGTGCTTGCGACCGCGGCGCGGACGACCAAGGAGTCGCTCCGGCAGGGCGGCGTCAGGGATTGACCTCCCCTCGCCATGACAGGATGGTTGAGGTATCCGGCGAGACCCGTCGAAGGAGTCGAGTGACATGGATGGCGTAACCACACCACCGTTTCCCGTCAACGAACCAGTGCTCAGCTACGCGCCCGGTACCCCGGAGCGGGCGGAGCTGACGAACACCCTTGCCGAGCTGGCTGGCCACCGCCACGAATTGACCTGCACCATCGGCGGCGACCGCAAGTACGGTGGCGGCGAGGACATCGACCAGGTCGCGCCGCATGCCCACCAACAGGTGCTCGGCACGATGGGCAACGCGACGCAGGACGATGCTCGATCGGCCATTGCCGCGGCCACCGAAGCCGCGCCCGCCTGGCGCGCGATGTCGTTCGACGATCGCGCCGCGATCATTCTCAAGGCCGCGGAACTGGCCTCCGGGCCGTGGCGGCAGAAGCTCAACGCGGCGACGATGCTCGGCCAATCGAAGACGATCCAGCAGGCCGAGATCGACGCCGCGTGCGAACTGATCGACTTCTGGCGCTTCAACGTGCACTTCGGTCGCGAGATCCTCGAACAGCAGCCGATGCACAACGCGAAGGGCGTGTGGAACCGGATCGACTGGCGCCCGCTCGAAGGCTTCGTCTACGCGATCACGCCGTTCAACTTCACCGCGATCGCGGGTAACCTGCCGACCGCGCCGGCGCTGATGGGCAACACGGTCATCTGGAAACCGAGCCCGACCCAGCAGCTGGCCGCGCACTACACGATGCAGCTGCTCGAAGCTGCCGGCATGCCGCCCGGTGTCATCAACATGCTGACCGGGGACGGCCTCGCCGTCTCTGAGGTAGCCCTGAAGGATCCTGAGTTCGCCGGCCTGCACTTCACCGGCTCGGCACCGACGTTCCAGCTTCTGTGGCGCACGATCGGGCAGAACCTCGAGCACTACCGGCACTTCCCGCGGATCGTGGGTGAGACCGGTGGTAAGGACTTCGTGGTCGCCCACCCGAGCGCCGATCTCGAGGTCCTCAAGATCGCGCTACTGCGCGGCGCCTACGAGTACCAGGGTCAGAAGTGCTCGGCGGCGTCGCGGGCCTACGTACCGCGCAGTGTGTGGAACCGGCTACGGGACGACTTCGTGTCGACGACCGAGTCGCTCGCGATGGGCGACGTCACCGATCTGTCCAACTTCATGGGAGCGGTGATCGACGACCGCGCCTTCGCCAAGCACAAAGGTGCGCTCGACAGGACCACTGAGATGGACACCGTGACCGTGCTCACCGGCGGCACGGCCGACGACGAGGTCGGCTACTTCGTGCAGCCGACCGTGATGGAATGCAGCGATCCGGACGACGAGGTCTTCATCAAGGAGTACTTCGGGCCGATCCTCGCGGTACACGTGTACGAGGACGGTGAGTTCGACTCGATGCTGCGGCAGATGGAGTCCGTCGCGCCCCAGGCGCTGACCGGCGCGATCATCGCCCAGGACCGCGCGGCGGTGGCCAAGGCGACCGACGTGCTGCGCTTCGCGGCCGGTAACTTCTACATCAACGACAAGCCGACCGGCTCGATCGTCGGTCAGCAGCCGTTCGGCGGCGCCCGTGCGAGCGGCACCAACGACAAGGCCGGATCGGCGCAGAATCTGCTGCGCTGGGCCAGCGCGCGGGCCATCAAGGAGACCTTCGATCCACCACGTTCGTATGCGTATCCGCACATGGAGTGAGACACACCGTTCGACCCGGGGCGCACTTAGTCGTATCCTCTAATCCGGCCCACCTCGGCCGAACGGCAACGGGGCCGCCCTACCGGGCGGTACGGAGGGTTCGATCGACTGCGGTCGATTCGATACGTAGGTGCTAGAAGGGGAACGCGATGGAGGACCGGCTGCCGACGCGGCCCATGGTGGTGCGCGCTGTTCGCATGCTGTCCCAGCCCCGCCGCAGCCCGGCGGACAGCGGATTGGTCACGGGAGTAGCACTGCGGCTGGCAGCGCTCGACAGCGACGGAGAGACCGCCGATCGGCTGGTCACCGCGTCGGACCGGATCATCTCGGGGGTGTCCGGGCTGATCGGCGAAGGCGCCTCGCCGTCGGATTGGAGCGACACGGTCGAAGCGATCGCCATGTTGATCGCCGGCCGGGCGCTGTCTCGCCGGCACCTCGTGGCCTCGCGAAATACGCTCGGCTCGGCGGACAAGGCGATCGACCTGTCCGAGCGGCTGCGCCGGACGGCCGAGGAGCCGTTGGATCGCGACGACCTCGGCCGTGCGCTCGCGCTTGCGGTCATGGGACCGGCCGAGATGCTCGACGCGCTGATCGAGCAGGAGCGGGCCGCCGAGGCCGACCGGCACTCCAAGCGGGCCGAGTCCGGCGGCCGTGCCGAAAGTGGCGGCCAACCGTCCGGCCGGCCACGTCCGGGCGACCGGGGTGTCCCGTTGCGCGCGCTGGACGGCGGCCTTCCCGGCCGCTAGGAGTCAGCCGGCCAGCCACTGCCGGCCGACCTCTTCCTCGCGGCTGGCCGCGAGGATCAGCGCGTCGTGGACCGCGCTTTCCACTTTGCCGCCGATGAGCGGGATCGATGCCTTGATGGTGCCGGAGACTTCGGTCCGGGTGGCGCCCCCATCGGGGACGAGAATCATCGTGCCGCGCAGCCGCACCGGTGCCTCTCGCATGTCGATCGAGATCGTTCCGTCCCGCGAACCGTCGGACGCGGCCGGCCCCCACACGTCGGTCTGTTCCAAATCGATCGTGTCGCCGACGAACCTGCGCACGAAGTCCGGCACGTCCGGCGGCATAACGCGCAGCAGCCAGATCTTCGCGCTGTCGCCATCGCGCTGCACCGACACTTCGTGCCGGATCGCATTGGCCGCAGCTGCTTTGCGGCCGACATAGTCGGGATCGACGAGCATCTCGAAGACTGTGCCCGGGTCGGCCGGAAACCGTAGCGTGGTATTCAGGTCCATGGCGCATATCCTGCCGGATGCCCGCACTTCGTAAGGTTCAACCGTGACACATGATTCGACAACCCGGGTCCGGCCGCCGTCCGCCAACTTCGGTGAGGACGGCGCTCGGCTGACTTACGGAACGTACCTCCGCGTCGACCAGCTGCTCGACCAGCAGCGGCTACAGACCGACGCGCACGACGAGCTGCTGTTCATCACGATCCACCAGGTGTACGAACTGTGGTTCAAGCAGCTCCTGTTCGAGGCCGAGGCGGCGCGCGACGCGATGTCGGACGGCGAGCTGTGGTGGGCGCGGCATCTGCTCCAGCGGGTGCACGAGATCGAGCGCATCCTCATCGAGCAGATCTCGGTGCTCGAGACGATGACCCCGCAGGACTTCCTCGAGTTCCGTGAGACGCTCGCCCCGGCAAGCGGGTTCCAGTCCGTGCAGTTCCGCGAGCTGGAGTTCATCTCCGGTGCGAAGGACCCGGGCTTCGTCGAGCGGTTCCGCGGCCTGACCGAGGACGACCGGGCGCGGCTGCGGCGCAGGCTCGACGAGCCGTCGCTCTGGGACGCCTTCTGCGACGTGCTGGCAGGCAATGGCCTGCCCAATGGTTCGGACGAGGAGATCCGCGAGAGCCTGCGCACCGCCGCCCACGACCGGGCGCGCTACGGCGACGTGTGGGAGCTCGCCGAGGGTCTGCTCGCCCACGACGAGTCGGCCGCCGGCTGGCGCGCCCGGCACATCACCATGGTCGAGCGCATGATCGGCTCCAAGACCGGGACCGGCGGCTCGTCCGGCGCCGCCTACCTGCGCAAGCGCTTGGACATGCGCTATTACCCGATTCTCTGGGAGCTGCGCTCCTGGCTGTGACCGCAACGGACCCTGAGCGTGTCGCAGCGGAGGGTCTGCCACTAGGCTCGGACGTGTCCGCACAATGGGGTGCGGGCCCGTGTCTCGCGACGGGCAACGCGGGGCACACGGGCGTCAGCGTGCCTAGGAGCCGGGACAATGCGAGATCGCCTGGAGGAAGCGAAATCCGATCTGCTGACCAAAGCCGCGGACGTGGCCACGCGCAGCCACAAGCGCGGCGATGATCTGGCGTTTCTCCAGCGCTACTACCGGCACGTCGCCGCCGATGACCTGGTCGACCGCAACCCGGTCGACGTCTACGGCGCCTACGCGTCGCACCGCGAGCTCGCCGAGGTCAGGCCGCAGGGCACCGCGGCGGTGCGGGTGTACACGCCGACGGTCGATGGGCACGGCTGGACATCCGGCCGCACGATCGTCGAGATCGTCACCGATGACATGCCGTTCCTCGTCGACTCGGTGACCATGGCGCTGAACCGGCGGGACGCATCGGTCCACATGGTCATCCACCCGCAGCTGGTCGTGCAGCGGGACGTCACCGGGCGACTGACCGGCATCTGCGATGTCGACGTCTCCGATCCGAAAGTCGCCGAGACACCGGACGCGGTGGTCGAGTCGTGGATGCAGATCGAGATCGACAGGGAACCGGACGCCACCGTGCTCGCGGAGATCGAGTCCGAGCTGCGTGGCGTGCTGCGCGACGTCCGGGAGGCGGTCGAGGACTGGGAGCGGATGAAGCTCCGGGCGCTCGAGATCGCCGACGAGCTGACCAAAGCCGAGCTGCCGGTCTCTGACGAAGAGGTCGAGGATGCCGATGCGTTGCTGCGCTGGCTGGCCGACGATCACTTCACCTTCCTCGGTTACCGCGAGTACATCCTCGACGTCGTCGACGGGGACGACGCCCTGCGCGCGGTCACCGGCACCGGGCTCGGCATCCTGCGCGCCGACCAGGATGTGTCCGGCGCGTTCGCCAAGCTGCCACCGGAGGTCCGCGCGAAGGCGCGCGAGAAGCGCCTGCTGGTGCTGACCAAAGCCAACTCCAAAGCGACGGTGCACCGCGACACGTACCTGGACTACGTCGGCGTCAAGACGTTCGACGAGAGCGGCGAGGTGACGGGGGAGCGTCGCTTCCTCGGCCTGTTCACGTCGTCGGCGTACAACGAGAGCGTGCTGCGCATCCCGATCCTGAAGAACAAGGTCCTGCGCGCGCTCGAGCACAGCGGTCTCTCCCCGACGAGCCACTCGGGCAAGGACCTGCTCCAGGTTCTCGAGACCTACCCGCGCGACGAGCTGTTCCAGACCGACACCGACCACATCGTCCCGACCGCGATGTCGGTGGTGCAGCAGCAGGAACGCCGCAAGCTGCAGTTGTTCGTCCGGTACGACGACTACGGACGGTACCTGTCCTGCCTGGTCTACCTGCCGCGAGACCGCTACAACACGCAGGTTCGCGAGCGGATCCAGTCGATCCTGCTCGAAGCCGCCAACGGGACCACCACCGACTTCACCGCACGCATCGGCGAGCAGGCGCTGGCCCGGCTGCACATCGTGGTGCGGGTTCCGCAGGGCCAAGGGCTGCCGGAGATCGACGTCCCCGCGCTCGAGCGGCGCCTGGCCGCGGCGACCCGCTCGTGGATCGACGACTTCTCCGATGCACTGGCCAGTGATGTGGGCGACGATGCCGCGGCCACCATGCTGCGCCGGTATAAGGAAGCTTTCCCGGAGGCGTACAAGGAGGACTACACACCCCGCGTCGCGGTGGCGGACGTGGGCCGTCTCGAGCGCCTTCCCGTTGCCAACGGTCTCGAGCTGAACCTCTACCATCCGGTCGGCGCCGGGCCGCACGAGTGGCGGTTCAAGATCTATCGCACCGGGTCACCGCTTTCGCTCACACAGGTGCTGCCGATCCTGTCGCAGATGGGCGTCGAGGTCGTTGACGAGCGCCCGTACGAGATCGAGCGCAGCGATCAGGATGTCGCCTACATCTACGACTTCGGTATGCGGGCCAATGGGGCGGCCGGCGATCCCGAGGCGCTCAAGGAGCTCTTCCAGGACGGATTCGTCGCGGTGTGGCGCGGCGAGGCCGAAAGCGACGGGTTCAACGCGCTCATCGTCAGGGCCGGCCTGTCGTGGTGGGAGGCGTCCATTCTTCGGGCGTACGCGAAATACCTGCGCCAGTCCGGATCCACGTTCAGCCAGAGCTATCTCGAGGAGACGCTCGGCGGCAACGTCGAGATCGCGCGGTTACTCGTGGAGCTGTTCGAAGCGCGATTCGACCCGGATCGCTTCGCCGACGCTCCGAAGGAGCGAACTGCCGCCGCGGACGAGATCACCGAGCGGCTCGACGCCGCGCTCGACGGTGTCGCCAGCCTCGACCAGGACCGGATCCTGCGCTCGTTCCGCTCGCTGATCCTCGCAACGCTACGCACGAACGCCTACCGGAAGGACGCCGACGGACGGCTCTGCTCGGCCAAGTCGTTCAAGCTCAACCCGCAGGCCGTCGACGTCCTGCCCGAGCCGCGCCCGACCTACGAAATCTGGGTGCACTCACCGACGATCGAGGGCGTCCACCTGCGCTACGGTCCGGTCGCCCGCGGTGGTCTGCGCTGGTCCGACCGCCGCGAGGACTTCCGCACCGAGATCCTCGGGCTGGTCAAGGCGCAGGCGGTGAAGAACTCCGTCATCGTGCCCGTGGGCGCCAAGGGTGGGTTCGTCGGCAAGCGGCTCCCGGATCCGTCGGTGGACCGGGACGCCTGGTGGGCCGCCGGTATCGAGTGTTACAAGACGTTCATCCGCGGCCTGCTGGACGTGACTGACAACCGCGCGCCGGATCGGACGGTCGTCCCGCCCGAGCGGGTCGTGCGTCACGACGGCGACGACCCGTATCTCGTGGTGGCGGCCGACAAGGGGACCGCGACGTTCTCCGACATCGCCAATGATGTCTCCAAGGAATACGACTTCTGGCTCGGCGACGCGTTCGCGTCCGGCGGCTCGGCCGGTTACGACCACAAGGGCATGGGCATCACCGCGCGCGGCGCGTGGGAGTCGGTCAAGCGGCACTTCCGCGAGATGGACCGCGACTGCCAGAGCGAGGACTTCACCTGCGTCGGCATCGGCGACATGTCCGGCGACGTGTTCGGCAACGGCATGCTGCTCTCCGAGCACACGAGGCTGGTGGCCGCGTTCGATCATCGGCACATCTTCCTCGACCCCAACCCGGATGCGGCCGCATCGTTCGCCGAGCGGCAGCGGCTGTTCGCCGCCGGACGGACCAGCTGGGCCGACTACGATACGTCGTTGATCAGCGAGGGCGGCGGGGTCCATGCCCGGACCGCTAAATCGATCAAGCTGACGAAACAGGTTCGGGAACGTCTCGACATCAATGATTCGATCGTCGCGGTGACTCCGTTCGAGCTGATCCGGGCCGTTCTGTGTGCTCCGGTGGATCTGCTCTGGAACGGCGGCATCGGCACGTACGTGCGGGCCAGCACGGAGTCCGACCTGGACGTCGGGGACAAGGCCAATGACCCGGTCCGGGTGACCGGCGCGGACCTGCGCTGCAAGTGTGTGGGCGAAGGCGGCAACCTTGGTTTCACGCAACTCGGTCGCATCGAGTACGCGCGAGCCGGTGGCCGGATCAACACCGACTTCATCGACAACTCCGGCGGCGTCGACACATCGGACCACGAGGTCAACATCAAGATCCTGCTGGACGGTGTGGTACGAAACGGCGACCTTACCGAGAAGCAGCGAAACGAGCTGCTCGAAGACATGACCGAGGAGGTCGCCCAGCTCGCGCTCGCGACTAACTACAACCAGAACCTCGCGTTGGCCAATGGCGTCGCGCAGGCGTCGAGCATGCTGCACGTCCACCGCGCTTACGTGAACCGCATGGAGGCCGAGGGCGTGCTCGACCGCCACTTGGAACACCTGCCGTCGGACAAGCAGTTCGCCGACCGGATGCAGGCCGGGCAGGGTTTGACCGCGCCGGAGCTGGCCGTCCTGCTGTCATACACCAAGAACCTGATGCAGGAGGAGCTGCTCGATACCGATCTGCCGGACGACCCGTTCCTGCGCACCGCGCTGCACGCCTACTTCCCGGAGCCGATCCGGGAGCGCTACCCCGAGCTGATCGACGCCCATCCGCTGCGTCGCGAGATCATCACGATGATGGTCGTCAACGAGATGGTCAACGGCGCCGGCGCGACGTTCGCCTTCCGGCTCGGCTTGGAGACCGGCGGCTCGCTCGAAGACCTGACCCGGGCGCACACCGTCGCTGGTGTCGTTTACCAGATCGGGGACCTGATGGGAGCGGTCAGCAGCCTCGACAACAAGGTCTCGTCGGAGGTCCAGACGCGAATCCGCCTGGAGGGACGCAAGATCGCCGAGCGGGCGTCGCGGTGGCTGGCGACCAATCGCCGTCCCCCGATCGACATCGCCTGGCAGACCGAGTACTTCGCCGAGCCGATGGCCAAGCTGCTGGACGCGCTGCCCGACGTGCTCGCGGGACGGGAGCTTGACCTGTACGTCGCACGGCGGGACGAGTACCTGGAGGCCGGAACTCCGGAGGACTTGGCGGTACGCGTCGCCGTCCTGCCCGCCGCCTACTCCGGGCTCGGCATCGTCGAGAACTCGCGTGCGACCGGAACCGATCTGCTCGTGGTGGCCCGCACGCACTTCGCGCTTGGGGAGAGCCTGTGGCTGGGCCGCCTCCTGGAGCGGATCATCGCGCTGCCGCGTACCGACCGGTGGCAGACCATGGCGCGCGCCGCGCTGCGCGACGACCTGCACGCCGTCCACGCGGGTCTGACCGAGCAGGCGATCCGGTTCACCGACGAGAACGACGATCCGCGAGACCGGGTGCAGGAGTGGGCGTCGCAGGATACGGTGATCTTCGAGCGGGCGCAGAAGACACTCGGCGACATCGTCGAGGGCGAATCGTTCGATTTGGCGCGTTTGTCGGTAGGACTGCGCGTCGTCCGCTCCCTGCTGCGCAGCGACGGCCAGTGAGCCAACGAGCCACCGGGCGGATGTTCGGGACGGGGCGGATTATCGGGAGCTACGTGCCCGGTATGCCCGTTTTGCTGCCCCGAATATCCGCCCGCTCCCGCAAATCCGCACGGTCCGCTGAGCTCGGCACAGTCTGACACCTGCGGCCAAGCGCCGAAGTTATCCACAGTTGCCTGCGCCACGGTGGCGCGGTGACGGCGACCCGCTGAGGCTGTCCGGATGAATGACATGCCAGTCGAGATTGCCGATCTCTTGAGACGCTTCGGTGGGGTGGTCGATCCCCGGACGGCGCGTCTTGCCGGGCTGTCGGAGTCCAGGCTCCGGGAAGCCGCCCGCTTGGGGCAGATCTATCGGCTCGGCCCCGGTGCTTATGCCGCAACGGCGGCCCGTGAACTGGGGGAGTGGGATCGTTTCGTCCTTCGAGCGCGCGCGTTCGCCATGACGCATTTTCCGAACGCCCTGCTTACCGGCTGGGCGGCTTCGGTGATATGGCACCTGCCGACGCTTGGTCGGCCGCCCGAGGTGCCAACGGCTGTGCGGCTGGGCGGCGCCTGCGGCGGCTTCGCGAGCGCACGTGGTCGGATGACCCGCGGAGCTGTTCCGCAAGCGCATCGCTACAAGCAGCGCACCGTCGGATTGGTCAGCAAGGAGTGGGCCACGGTTGATCTTGCACGGACGGCGCCGCTGCCGCACTCGCTTGTCGTCGCCGACCAAGCCGTCAGGGCCCACGCCGACCTGGCGGCAGTCCTGCCCCACATGAGCCGCCGAGCGGGAATCGCGCGGGCGCGATGGGTTGTGGAGCACGCGGACCCTCTCGCCGAGACGCCGTTGGAGACGCTGGGTCGGTTCGCGTTCATCGAATACAACTTGCCGATGCCCGTTGCCAATGCCTGGGTCGGCCACGACCGGCCGCGCAAGCGCTTGGACGGTCTGCTCCCATGGCATTGGATCGCGCTCGAAGGCGACGGTGCCGGCAAGTATGAGAACCAGGGTGCGCGGGTGATTCGCGAGCAGAACGAACGCGAGTTCTACCTTCGCCGATTGAAGCTGGACTTCGTCCGTTACACCTGGTCAGACGTCTACCCCGGCAGGCTTCCGCTCGCCGAGAAGGTCCGCGCGGTGATCGCAGAGCGCCCGCCGCGCGATAAACCCGTTCGATGGTGGAAGCACGTGCCTGGTGGTGATCCGGTCGAGCCCAATGCGGCGGACTGGCCGTCCCCGAATGCGATGCGCATAGTGCTACCCGCCGGATGGGACGTGGCACTATGAATGACCGTCGTCGGTCGGCTGCTTGAGGGCGAGCACCGTGGCGCCCGTCTTGTCGCACCAGTAGAGGCCCCAGTCGCACAGCGCATCGAGGAGCGGCTGGAGCCGTGGCCGCTCGGTTTCGACGACGTCGTAAACGACCTTGGGCGGTACCTCGTCGAACACCGTGCGGGTGACGATGCCGTCGTCCTCGAGCTCCCGTAGCTGCTGCGTGAGCATCTTCTGGCTGATGGGAGGTACGAGCCGCCGCAGTTCGCCGGTCCGCCGCGGCCGCTCGAGGAGGTAGAACAGCAGCACAAGCTTCCACTTGCCGCCCAGAACCTCGACGGGTGCGTCGACCGGGCACATGTACGTGGGTGGTGTCGTCGGCATGGCGGCTCTCCATAGGTACCTGAAGGTGCGTACTAGACCGGCTGGACCGTAAAGAATACGTTCATCGCATGGCAAAGATCATCGAGCGTTTCGAGGGCACGGCGATGGCCGTGAACTCCTACCTTGTACAAGGAGACGACGGTCTCGTTGTGGTGGACGGCCAGCTCACCGTATCCGACGCCACCGCACTGCGGGAACGGATCGCCGCGATCGGCCGTCCGGTGGTGGCAGTGGTGGTGACACACCCGCATCCCGACCATTACGCAGGGGCGGCGACCATTGTGGACGAGTCCGTACCCATCTACGCGACGTCGGCCGTCGATGCGGTGATCCGGCGGGACGATTCGGAGAAGGACGCCATCGTCGGACCAATGATGGGCGCCGAGTGGCCGGCCGAGCGCAGGTTCCCCGACCGGCCGGTAGACGACGGTTCGGTGGTCGAGCTGGCCGGGCTCGAGTTCACCGTCGAGGACGTCGGCCCGGGTGAGTCGCATGCCGACAGCGTGTGGAAGCTCGGTGACGATTGGTTCATCGGCGACGTGATCTGCCACGATACGCACGCCTACCTGGCCGATGGTCAGTATGCGAAGTGGCTTGCATCGCTCGACGGCCTGATGGACAAGACCGCTGCCGGCACCCGCCTGTACGTGGGTCACGGTGAACCGACCGATCGAATTGCGATCGCCGCCCAGCGGACGTACATACAGACATTCATCGACGCCGTCGCCGCCGCCGCCGGATTCGAGCCGGCCGAGCGCACCGCCGCGGTTGTCGAAGCGATGTCCGGCCTGGTCGCCGACTCACGGCTGCAATTCCTCATGGAGTTGAGCATCGAGCCGGTAGCCCAGGAGTTGGGCCGGGACACATCGGCCGTTTAAGCGGGAGCCTCCCTCGGGCATACTCGCGCTGTGGTTGTCAAAGACGTGGCCGTTGCCCCGGAGCGGCTCGAACGGTGGCTCGCCGGGTTCGCCGAACGTCATGGTGTGACGACCGTGGCCGGGTCGGACGAGCTGGTCACCGTCGCGGCCGCCGACGGCGCTATTGCGGAGTGCCACGTCCCGTTCCCGCCACTGGCGCCGGGCGACGGCGACCCTGCTGCGACGCTGGTGGAGCACGCGTGCCGCGACCGCAAGGTAGGTGTGATCATGGTGCGTCGTGGCGGCTACGCGGCCGGTGTGTTCGACGGCACGTCGTTGATCGCCTCGAAGGTGGGCTCGCGTCGGGTGCAGGGACGGACGTCCGCCGGCGGGCAGTCGCAGCAGCGGTTCGCACGGCGCCGGGACAAGCAGGCCCGGGAGGCGTTCGAGAAGGCGGCGGACGTCGCGGCACGGGTGGTTCTCCCGCACCGCGACGTACTCGATGCCGTCGTGCTCGGTGGCGACAACGCGGCGATCGCGCGGGTAATGGCCGATCCCAGGTTGGCGCCTCTCGGCGAGCTTGTCGCCGGGCCGCGACTGGCCGTCCCGAATCCGAAGCACGCGGTCCTGGCGAAGGCACCGGAGCAGTTCCGCGCGGTCCGGATCCGGGTTCGCGAGCCCTAGCCGGCAAGCACGAAGACGTCGTCCAGGAAGGCGCCGGAGGCCAGCAGATCCGGGACGCCGTCTCCGTTGACGTCGCCGATCCCGACGACGTCGAAGCCGAGCGTCTGGAAGTCGGTCGATGACATGTAGGTTCGCAGCGTCGAGCCGTCGGCGCCGGAGAAGACGTCGATCCGCCCGCCGAACGACGCGCCGTCGCTGCTGGTGTATGACCCGATGGCGATGTCCGGGACGCCGTCCCCATCGACGTCACCCGCGCCGCGACCCGGCCCGAGCCCGTCGCCGTTCTGCGCGCCGGTGAAGACGTGGATCTTCTTGCCGGTGGCGCCGGAGAAGACGAACGCCCGTCCTCGGAAGCTGTCGTTGGCACCGGCGTCGAAGTCTCCGGCGTAGATGTCCGGCACACCGTCGCCGTCCACGTCGCCGGCGCCGGCCACGAAGAACCAGCCGAGATCGACGGTCGTCGGGTCGCCCTTGAGCGTGTGCACGAGCGAGCCGTCCGCACCGGAGAAGACGTATGCCGCGCCGTCTTCTCGCTGCCCGGCGTCCTTCGCCCCGACAACCTGATCGGTGATCCCGTCTCCGGTGACATCGCCGACCGGAGCGGTGCCGACGCCGAACTCGTCGCCGGCGTCCTCGGCATCGAAGGTTCGTACGAGCGTCCCGTCCGCGCCAGAGTAGATGTATGCGCGGCCCGCGTCCTGGCCGGCGGCGTCGCTGCACTGAGCACCGACGAGCAGGTCGGCGTGCCCGTCGCCGGTGACGTCCCCGGCGCCGGCGACCGCCGAACCGAAGTGATCACCGACGGCCTGTCCGGTCAGCGTGCGGAGCAGATCGCCGGTTGCTCCGGAGTACACGTAGGCGCGTCCCGGCAGCGTCTCGGAACCGGTGCACGCCGTCTGGCCGCCCGGCGCTCCGACGATGATGTCGTGCGTGCCGTCCCGATCGACGTCCCCGGCGTCGGCCATGGCGTAGCCGTGGTGGTCGCCGGGCGCGCCCTCGAAACGGTGGAGCACCTCTCCGGTTCGGCCCGAGCGTACGTCCGTGTGGCCGTTGCGCTGCCCGTCCACGGTATGGAACGGCGCGCCGATGATCGCGTCCTGTACTCCGTCGCCGTCGATGTCGGCCAGCTCGCTGACCGCCCAGCCGTATCGCTCGCCGGATTGATCACCGGACCAGTGATGGATGATCTGGTCGGACGGTGGGGTGGCGTCGGCCGCCACCACACCGACGGTTGCCGTGACGAGCATCGCCGCCGAGGCGACCACTGTGGTGCGACGTTTCATGATCTTCCCTCCATGTCTTGCGGAGTTACGATGGCCGCACGGTATGGGCGCGCCGCCGGCGGGCGCTGTCACGTTCTTGCGCTTCGCCCGGTCCGTGATCCTTCCGTGACGAGGGGGTGTGGTGTGGCCGAGCTGATGGAGCGCAGCCGCGGAACCGCCGACGAACGCGCGCTGACCCGCCCACTGCTGAGCGTGGGTGGAATGATCGTTGGACTGTTCGACTGCCCGCTCGATGATCCGTTGTGGCAGATGCCGAATTACATCGGCTCCGCGTCGCTGGTCGCGTTCCCGGGCACGCCGGTCGTCATCGCGCGAGCGGGCATCGGCGCGTTCTGTGTTGACCGTAATCAGGCCGTGGTGTACGCCGCGGACCAGGAGTACCGGCGCGCGTCGCTGCATCCCCGAGGCGATGTGTGCTCGTACGTCGTGTTGAGCGCGGAGACGCTCGATAGCGCCTTACCGCGGCGCGACGTACGTGCGCTGTTCCGGGCCGGACGCTGTGTGGTGCCGGGCGATGCGTGGATGCGCTATCAGGTCGCCCTTGCTCAGGTCCGCACCGGTCGGCTCGATCCGGTCGGCTTCGAAGAACAGGTGCTGTCGGTGGTCGGCGAGGTGCTCGACTCGGCGGGCTCGGGCGGCTCCGGCTACGTCGGCTCACGTGTTGAACGGCGGGTGGAGGGTGTCCGGGCTTGGCTCTCGGCCGACCTCGAATTCCAGGTGACGGTGCACGACGTGGCGCGGGAGTTCGCAGTCTCACCGTTCCATCTGGTTCGGCAGTTCAAGCAAATGACCGGCTGGACGATGCACGCCTACCGTACGCAGCTGCGATTGCGGGCCGCCGCTGAACTCATGCTGGACGGCGCCGGCCGGAGCCTCGCCGACATTGCGGCGATGACCGGGTTCGCCTCGCACAGCCATATGACCGCCCGGTTCGCGCAGGCGTTCGGCGGCATGACGCCGTCGGCGGTCCGCTCGGTCGCACGCGCTCAGATGGCCTGAAGTCGCCGCTGGGTCTTCCTCGAGTGGGGCGTCGCGGCTCGGGTCCTTGGGCACGGCAGCGCCAGGTGTTGTCCGAACTTGCGTTCGAAAGTGTCAGTAGGCGGTGATAGAGTCGAACATACGATCGAACAATTGATCCTCGCCTTGAGCCTTGGTTTGGAGGTGGTCGTGGTGCACCGGATCGCTGGTTATGCGGCGACGCTGGAGCCGGGTGCCGTGGACCCGGTGCAGGCGCAGATCCTGGCGGCTGCGCGTGCGGTGGCCTCCGGTCAGGTGTTGGTGTCCGAGCCGGAGACGGGTGCGCTGTTGCTGGTGGACCCGGACTACGAGTCGGTGGATGAAGACGATGTGCCTGCCGAATCCGCGGGCGTCGCCACACCGGAGGTCGCGGTGGGCGAGCCGCCGGCCCACGCCGTGCCACCCGTCGATGCGGTGGTGGACGAGCCGGACACCTTTGACGAGTGGGAGGCGGAGTTCTGGCCCGGCATGTTGCGGGAGCCGGTGTACGAGACCGGAGCCGAGGTCAGCCTGACCACGACGAGTCAGGTGGTCGAGTCGGCGATGGACATTCAGCCGCTGGGAGGCACCGCCGTGGAAGTGGCCGACGTGCCAGGGGCGCGGGTGCCGCGGCGGCTGCCGGCCGGGATGGAGTCGTTGCCGGGCGGCGCTGAGTTGGCGCGCGTGTTGGAAGCGGTCCGGCTGGGCGATATCGGTGCCTATGAGCTGGTGGAGTTCGTCGCGGCCTGTCAGCGGGTTTCGTCGGCGATGGACGCGCTCCAGGCCTCGGCGGTCCGTGAGCTGTCCGGCCGGGTGGAGATGCGTCCGGCCGAGGGGGTGCGTACCAAGTCGATGACCCCGGGCCGGATCACCGAGCTGGAGATTGGTGCCCGGCTGATGACCGGCGAGGACACCGCCGGTCTGCTGGTGTCCCGGGCGATGCTGATCTGCGAGCGGTTGCCGAAGACGTACGCGATGTGGCGTTCGGGTGTGCTGGCGACCGAGAAGGTGGATGTGATGGTCGCCAAGCTGGCGCGGGTGGACGCCGAGTTGGCGCGCGAGGTGGAGGCACGGGTGCTGCCCGGTGCGGTCAACCGGACTTCGGCGTCGCTGCGCCGGCAGATCACCCGGTTGCTGCACAAGCTCGCTCCGAAGCCTGCCGCGAAGCGGCACCAGGAGGCCACGACGGAGCGGTTCGTGCGGATCACGCCGGCGCCCGATGGTATGGCGTGGCTCGAGGCGTACCTGTCTGCGGAGGACGCTGCGGCGGTCAAAGCGGTGCTGGACGCGGGCGCGGCCACGCTGAAGCGCCACGACGACGCTTTCCACGCGGCGAGCGGCGGCCGGAGTACAACCGCGGCCGGCGGCGGCAGCGACACACCCAACACCGGATCGCCCGCCGGGGGTACCGGCACTGCCGCAGGCGCCGATTCTGCCGAGGGTGCGGCGTATCGCCGTACTGCAGGTAACCGGCGGGCCGATGTGCTCGCCGCACTGGCGTGGGCGGCGCTGAGCACGGGCTGGATCGGCGGTTGCGGCGGCGATGGCACGGGTGAGTGCGACGGCAGCAGTGGGTTCAGCCTGTCGTCGGCACGGGGTCGTCCGGTGACGGTGAATGTCACCGTTCCGCTCAGCAGTCTGCTCGGCGACAGCGACGAGCCGGGCGAGTTGGACGGCTACGGCCCGATCACCGCCGAGACCGCCCGTCGGCT
Source organism: Jiangellaceae bacterium (assembly GCA_036374835.1). Classification (GTDB taxonomy): domain Bacteria; phylum Actinomycetota; class Actinomycetes; order Jiangellales; family Jiangellaceae; genus DASUTB01. The sequence continues at coordinate 51,109 of DASUTB010000048.1, forward strand.
AGCCGCCGATGGTACGTGGCGGCGGATCGTGACCGACCCGCTCAGCGGTGCGGTGCTCGACGTCGGCCGGACTCGATATACCCCACCGCGCGAGCTGGCCGACCATGTGCTGGCGCGGGATCAGCGATGTCGCTGGCCGAACTGCGACAGATCGGCCACCGGGGTTGGGATCCAGATCGACCACACCATCGCGTTCGAGGACGGCGGCACGACTGCGCACACCAACCTGTGCGTGTTCTGCGGCAAGAACCACATGGACAAGCACCAGGCCGGATGGACGGTCGCCCAGCCCGAGCCCGGCAGGTTCGTGTTCACCAGCCCCACCGGGCACGTGTACACCACCGACCTCGAACCGGTCGGCCCGACACCGTTCTAGCCGCCGCTCGAACCGGAGACAGGTGCACGATCATGGGCTGGAACAATCCACCGATCCCGTGGCGGGAACTGGAACGGCGGCTGTCGTGGAGGTCGAACGTCACGCCGCTGCCGGCCGAGCCCTCCCGCTCCGAACGGCCTACCACACCGCCTGCCCAGCCGGCTCGGCCCGCGGCGCGCCCCCTGCCGTGGGCCGAGCTGCACGTCCACTCGGCGTACAGCTTTCTGGACGGCGCGTCCGAACCCGCCGAACTGGTCGCCGAAGCGGTGCGGCTCGGAGTGGAGACGTTGGCGATCACGGATCACGACGGCATGTACGGAGTGGTCCGGCTCGCCGAGGCAGTCAAGGAGGCTCGCGAGCATGATGATGTCGAGATATCCACCGTCTTCGGATCGGAGCTGAGCATTGGCCTGTCCACCCGGCAAAGTGGGGTGCCCGATCCCGAAGGCCGCCATCTGCTGATCCTGGCGCGCAATCCGGACGGCTACGCACGCCTGGCCGGCGCCATCTCACGGGCGCACTTGCGCGGGCAGAAGGGTCGGCCGATCTATGACATAGAAGAACTGCGGAGCTGTCATGCCGGCCAGTGGGCGGTGCTGACCGGATGCCGAAAAGGATCCGTGCCCGCCGCCTTGGCCGCGGCCGGGCCGGACGCGGCCAAGGCCGAGTTGCACCGGCTGATCGATATGTTCGGGGGAGAGAACGTCTACGTCGAACTCATCGACCACGACCAGCCGCTCGACGATGCACGCAACGACGCACTGTACGAGCTGGCGCTCGAGGCGGGCGTCGGGGTGGTGGCGTCCAACAACGTGCATTACGCCCGTCCGGCCGACGCCGAGTTGGCGCACGTCCTCGCGGCGACCCGAGCGAACACCAGCTTGGACGAGCTTGCCGGCTGGCTGCCGGTGACCGGGTCCGCCCATGTGCGATCCGGCGCGGAGATGGCCACGAGGCTGGCTCGTTTCCCGGGGGTCCGGGAGGCCACTGTCGAGCTGGCACGCGCGTGCGCGTTCGAGCTGTCCGTGCTTGCGCCCGACCTGCCGCCGCGGGAGATCGGGGCCGGGCACACCGATGCCAGTTGGCTGCGGCACGAGGTCGAGAAAGGAGCCCGCGAGCGGTACGGCCCGCCGGACGATCCGTCGCTCGCGGCCGAGTACCAGCAGCTCGAGCACGAACTCGACGTCATCGAACGGCTCGGCTTCGCCGGCTACTTCCTGATCGTCTACGAGATCACCGAGTTCTGCCGGGACCGGGGCATCCTGTGCCAGGGGCGTGGCTCGGCGGCGAACTCCGCGGTCTGCTACGCGCTGGGTATCACCGCGGTCGAACCGGTCAGGAACAAGCTGCTGTTCGAGCGGTTTCTCACCGACGAACGGGACGGGCCGCCCGATATCGACATCGATATCGACAACGCCCGCCGGGAAGAGGTCATCCAACACGTCTACCAGAAGTACGGACGCGAACGCGCCGCGCAGGTGGCCAACGTCAACACGTACCGGCCGAAGATGGCGGTACGTGACGCCGCCCGGGCCCTTGGCAACAGTCCGGGCCAGGCCGACGCGTGGAGCAAACTCGTCGACTACCGGGTCGGCCCGGACGACGGTCCTCGTGGAGAGAAGAAGCCTGCGGCCGACCTGCCGGCGGGCAACGACGACTTGCCCGAACAACTCGCCGGCATCGTCTCCCGGATGCTGCGACTGCCGCGCCATCTGTCCATCCATTCCGGTGGCATGGTGCTGTGCGACCGCCCGGTCGGTGAGGTGTGCCCGGTGGAATGGGCGACCATGCCGGGGCGCAGCGTGCTGCAGTGGGACAAGGACGACTGCGCCGCCGCCGGCCTGGTGAAGTTCGATCTGCTTGGCCTGGGCATGCTGGCTGCGCTCAGCGACTCGTTCGAGCTGCTGCGGGAACATCACGGGGTGGATCTCTCGCTGCACAAGATCCCGGACGAGGATCCGCTCGTGTACGACATGCTCTGCGATGCGGACTCGGTCGGGGTGTTCCAGGTCGAGTCCCGCGCGCAGATGGCGACACTGCCGCGGCTGAAACCGCGCACGTTCTACGACCTCGTCGTCGAGGTGGCGCTGATCCGCCCGGGGCCGATCCAGGGCGGCGCGGTGCATCCGTACATCCGGCGCGCGAACGGGCTGGAGGACGTCACGTATCCGCACGAGACGATGCGCAGCGCCCTCGGGCGAACGCTCGGCGTGCCGCTGTTCCAGGAGCAGATGATGCAGCTGGCGATCGACTGCGCCGGGTTCACCCCGAGGGAGTCCGATCAACTGCGCCAGGCGATGAGCTCGAAACGCTCACCCGAGCGCATCGGCAAGCTGCGTGAGCGGCTGCTGACGGGCATGGCCGACAAGGACATCCCGGCTGAGATCGCCGAGGACATCTACAACAAGCTGCTCGGCTTCGCCAGCTACGGCTTTCCCGAGTCGCACGCGTACAGCTTCGCCTATCTCGTCTACGCCAGCGCGTACGTCAAGCGTTACTACCCGGCGGTGTTCCTGGCCGCGCTGCTGAACAACCAGCCGATGGGTTTCTACTCGCCGCAGTCGCTGATCGCGGACGCGCGACGGCACGGGGTTGTCGTCCGCGGCGTCGACGTGAACGCAAGCGCGGTGAAGGCGACGCTGGAGGACGCCGTCCCGGTCGAGTCCGATCACCCGCACGCGCCTGCCGAACCGCAGCCGGCCGTCCGGCAGGGCTTGGCCACGGTGCGCAACCTCGGGGACGAGGTGGCGCGGTCGATCGCGGCCGGACGTCCGTACGCCGGCTTGGAGGATATGGCCAGGCGGGTGCGCGTCCCGCAGGCGGCTCTAGATGCACTGGCCACCGCCGGTGCATTCGGGTGCTTCGGGCTGGCGCGGCGGGAGGCGTTGTGGGGTGTCGGCGCTCTTGCGGGGGTGGCGCCCGACCAGCTTCCGGATACGACGCCTGGCGTCTCGGCGCCGGCTCTTCCGGAGATGGCACCGGTGGAGCAGACGTTCGCCGACTTGTGGGCGACCGGGACGTCGCCGACGAGCCATCCCGTGCAGCATGTCCGCGCGCAACTGGACGAGTGGGGAGCCGTCGCGGCCGGTGCGCTGGCGACCATCGAGGACGGATCGCGGGTGCTCGTGGGCGGGCTCGTCACGCACCGGCAGCGGCCGCCGACCGCCGGGGGAGTGGTCTTCATCAACTTGGAGGACGAGACGGGCATGGTCAACGTGGTCTGCCCGCGGCAGGTGTGGGAGCGGCAGCGCCGGATCGCACTGAACTCATCTGCATTGCTGGTGGACGGCCGGCTCGAGCGCCACGACGGGGCGATCAATCTGGTGGTGCTGCGGTTGCGGCCGCTGCGGGTGGTGAGCGGCAGTGCCCGAAGCCGCGACTTCCGATGATCTCCGGTGTCCACCGTGCTCCCTAACTCTCTTGCCCTACCTTGGTCAGCGGGCCGCTGCTGACTCGGTCGGCCAGCCAGTTGTTCGCGATGATCAGCAAGGCGGCGACGATGACCCACTGTACGAGCATCGCGGCCAGGCTGAACGTCTCGAGCGGGTTCCACCAGTCACCGGGCGCCGTCACCGACTCAATCATGAACCAGCCGAACAGCAGCCCGAACCACAGCGGGAACATCCGGATCAACAGCGGCCACCACCGGCCGACCCCGATGTCGCTGTCGGCGTCCATATCGCGCCGCGCCTGCTCCAATCCGTATTTCATCATCGCGATCGCGGTGAGCAACCCGCTGATGAGCAGCGCGATGCCCCAGACGTTGTCCTGGTTGCTCAGGTAGTCCAGGTTCAGCGCGGCGGGCAGCCCGGCGAGGAACGCGACTACGACGATGATCGGCACGGCACGGTGCCGGCGGACGCCGAGGTCGACGAGATTGCGCGCGGCCAGTTCGGTCATCGCGATGAGGCTCGAAACTCCGGCCAGCGACAGCAGCAGGAAGAACAGCGGCGCGAACAGCCACGGCCCGCCGGGCATCTGCCCGAACAGGACGGACAGGTAGATGAAGGTCAAGCCCTGGTCGCCGGCACGGGTGGCCTCGGCCGCGAACTCGGCGCTGCCGAGCGCGAACAGTGTGCAGACAACCGCCACGCTGGCCAGCAGCGACGCGAGGTGGTTGCCGGTGACGATCGTCGCGGCGTTGAGCGAGAAGTCCTCCTTGGTTCGCATATAGACGCAGTACACGAGATACAGACCCCACCCGGCACCGGTTGAGAAGGCCATCTGGGCGAACGCCTGGATCCACAGTTCGGCGTCCCCGAGCAGGTTCCAGTCCGGAACGAAGAGGAATCGCATACCGTCGGCCGCGCCGTCCAACGTCACCGCCCGTACCGCGAGGACGATGAGCAGGATGAACAGTGTCGGGACGATGACTTTGAGCACCGCCTCGAAACCGCCCTTGAGCCCGCGGTAGACGATGAGGCCGACGACTGCGATCGCGATCGCGTGGAACAGCACCACCTGTGCGGGGCTCTCGGTGAAGTTCTCCCAGATGGTGCGGGTCTCGGTGACGGTGATGCCGGGGTCGAACCGCCCGGTGATCGCGTACCCGAAGTACCGGAACGACCAGCCGCAGACCACCGAGTAGTAGAACATGATCGCGATCGTGGCCACCGCCATGAACCCGCCCATCCAGGTGAATCGGCGGCCCATGATGTCGCGGAACGCGCCGACATTGCCCAGCCGGCTGCGCGAGCCCATGTAGGACTCGGCCATCAGGATGGGGATCGCCCAGACGAGGTTCGCAACTACGACGGCCAGCAGGAACGCGCCGCCACCCCAGGCGAAGACGTCGCGCGGGAAGCGCCAGATGTTGCCGACACCGACTGCCATGCCGATGGCCGCGGCCACGAAGGCGAACCTGCTGGAGAACTGCTCGCGTTGCTCGGGTCGCCGTCTCCGCGGCCGCGCGTGCGCCATTTCGTCCCCCTAGATGGTGCCCATTCGATCGTGCCCGCGCGAGCTCGCTCCGGCAACCGCCACCGCACATCGTCGAGGGTGGAGCTACCAGACTTGCAGAGAAGTGTTTGCAGACATATCTTTGTAACATGCCTCAACACGATCTCCCGCCATGGGCGGACCCGGCGTACACCGCCCGGCTCGATGCGAAGTCGACGCGCGCTCTTGCACACCCGATCCGGATCAAGATTCTCGGCATTCTCCGGATGGAGGGCCCGGCGACGTCGACCACGATCGCGAATCGGCTCAACCTCAACACAGGAACGACCAGTTACCACCTACGGCAGCTCGCCGCGTACGGGTTCATCGTTGAGGACGCGGACCGTGGGATCGGCCGGGAGCGCTGGTGGAAAGCGGCACATGCGGTCACCGTGATGGACCGCGAGTCGATCAACGACGACGAGACCAGCGAGGCATTCATCCGGGCGGTCGGGCAGATCTACACCGAGAAGATCCAGCAGGCCATCGATGAGTACGCCACTTTGCCCGAGTCCTGGCGGGGAGTCGGCACGTTCTCCGATGTGGTCCTCGTGCTCACGCCGGAGGAGGCCGACCAACTGAAGACGGACTTGTTCGAGGTCATGAGTCGCTATCGGCGCCACGATCCGGCCGATCCCGCACCGGCATCGCCGGGCAGCGCGCGCGTGGTCGCCCAACTGCAGATCTTTCCGGACGCGCGGAGTATCGAGTGACCGAGTCCGGCGCGGCGCTCCGTTCGCGCCGAGGCATGTACGGCCTGCTCGGCGCGAACACGCTTTCGCTCGGCGGCACCAGGCTGTCCCAGCTTGCGATCCCTTGGTTCGTGATCTCGACTACAGGGAGCGCGACGCAGACCGGTCTCGTGGCGTTCGCCCTCATGGGGCCGTACGTGGTGGCCAAAGGCCTTGGCGGTCCGGTCATCGACCGCGTGGGGCCGCGCCGGGTCATCGTGGTTGCCGAACTCGCCGCAGCGGCAACGGTCGTGACGATCCCCGTCCTGCACCTGTTCGGGTTGCTGGACGTCGGCGTCCTGCTCGGTGTCGTCGCTGTACTCGGTGCGCTCACCGGCCCGGCCGACGGTGCCAAGGGCGCGCTGGTTCCGGTTGTCGCGACCCGGGCCGGCGTGCCGCTCGAACGAGTCACCGGGCTCTACGGAATGATCGAGCGGCTTGCGACGACCGTCGGGGCGGGCGGCGCCGGTGCCCTGGTCGCGTGGATCGGTGCGATTCCCGCGCTCTGGGTCACCGCAGCGACGTTCTCCGCCGCGGCGGTGATCATCGCGTGGACCGCACCACGGTCGGACGCCGGCTCGGACGACGAGCCGTCCGGTTACCTTCGGCGGCTCGCCGTAGGTCTCGGATTCATACGGGACGACCGGCTGCTGCGATCCATCTACGTCATGGTGGCGGTGACCAATCTCCTGGACGCCGCAGCGTTCCAGGTGCTGCTGCCGGTGTGGGCGCACGATACCGGTGCCGGCCCGGCGGTGATCGGACTGCTGTCGGCCATACTCGGCGGCGCGGCGGTCGTGTCGAGCGCGCTCGCCGCCGCGGTGGGTGAGCGGATGCCGCGACGGCTCACGTATCTCGTGGGCTTCCTCGTGGCCGGCCCGCCGCGGTTCGTGATCCTTGCGATGGACGCGCCATTGTGGTCGATCATCGCGGTCTTCCTGCTGGCCGGCTTCGGCAGTGGATTTCTGAACCCCATCCTCGGTGCGGTCATCTTCGAACGGATTCCGGCTCAACTAGTAGGACGGGTTACGACGATGGGGTCGACGATCGCCTGGTCAGGGATACCTTTCGGCGGCCTGGTCGGCGGCGGGCTCGTCGCGGCTGCCGGCATCTCCGGAGCGTGGCTGCTGTGCGGTGTCGCGTATCTGGTCGCCACGACGCTACCTGGTCTGCAGCGTGAGTGGGCCGAGATGGACCGGGCCAGGTAGCGTCTGGCGATGTGCGCCTTGTGATTGCGAGATGCCAGGTCGACTACGCCGGACGGCTCAGCGCCCATCTCCCGCTCGCCACGCGTTTGATCATGGTCAAGGCGGACGGCTCGGTGTCGATCCATGCCGACGACCGCGCGTACAAGCCGCTGAACTGGATGAGCCCGCCGTGCAAGCTGAGCGATTCGGAGGACGGCGTCTGGACGGTGACGAACCGGGACGGCGAACGCCTGGTGATCACGCTCGCTGAGGTACTGCACGACAGTTCACATGAGCTCGGCGAGGATCCCGGCCTGGTGAAGGACGGCGTGGAGGCGCACCTTCAGCAGTTGCTGGCCGAGAACGTCGAGGCGTTCGGAAGCGGCTGGCAGTTGGTGCGGCGCGAGTACCCGACCGCGATCGGGCCGGTCGATCTGCTGTGCCGGGACGGCGACGGTGCCACCGTTGCGATCGAGGTCAAGCGGCGCGGCGAGATCGACGGCGTGGAGCAACTGACGCGGTATCTCGATCTGCTCGGCCGCGACCCGCACCTGGCGCCCGTCCGCGGGGTGCTCGCCGCCCAGGAGATCAAGCCGCAGGC
>DASUTB010000049.1:0-18579 GCA_036374835.1 Jiangellaceae bacterium
GTCTGCTCGTTCATCCCGGCGTGCGGTTCGTGTCGCTACTGCTCGACCGCCCGGCAGAACCTCTGCGACCAGGGCAAGAACGCCGCCACCGGCGAGTTCCCCAACGGCGGCTTCCGGTTCCACAAGGACGGCGAGGACTACGGCGGCCTGTGCGTGCTCGGCACGTTCTCCCGGTACGCCGTCGTCTCCGAGTACTCCACCATCAAGATCCCCGACGACATCCCCTTCGACGTCGCCTCGCTCGTCGGGTGCGGCGTTCCGACCGGCTGGGGCTCGGCGGTGCACGCGGCGGGCGTCCGTCCCGGCCAGACGGTCGTGATCTACGGCGCGGGCGGGGTCGGCAGCAACGCGGTGCAAGGCGCCCGGTACGCCGGGGCGCAGCGGGTCGTGGTGGTGGACCCGGTGGAGTTCAAGCGCAAGATGGCGATGGAGTTCGGCGCGACGCACACCTTCGCCGACGCCGCGGAGGCCCGCGAGTTCGTCGCCGAGGCCACCTGGGGCGAGCTCGCCCACCACGCCATCATCACCGTCGGCATCCTGCACGACGAGGTCATCCACAACGCCATCGACGTCGTCGGCAAGGCCGGCCAGGTCACCATCACCGCAGTGGGCAATGGCTCGGTGAACGAGCATCCCGGTGCCCTCATCGGTTTCCAGCGGCGGGTCCAGGGCTTCGTGTTCGGCAACTGCAACCCGCTGCACGACGTCCCCCGGCTGCTCGAGCTCTACCGCTCCGGCGACCTCAAGCTGGACGAGCTGATCACCCGCCGGTACAGGCTCGAGGACGTCAACCAGGGCTACCAGGACATGTTGGACGGCTTGAACATCCGCGGCGTGGTCATCCACGAAGACTGACCCAGATACCTGAGGAGCATCAACCGATGACGACCATCTCCGCAGAACCAGAAGTCGGCTCGCTGCTGGTCGACAACGCCCAGCTCATCGGCGGCGAATGGGTACCGGCCGCGAGCGGCGCGACCATCGACGTCGTCAACCCGGCGAACCGTGACGTCCTTGCCCGCGTGCCACGCAGCGACGCCGAAGACGTCGACCACGCCGTGCGGGCCGCCGAGGAGGCCCTCCCCGCCTGGCGGGATCTGGACGCGACCAGCCGGGGGCGCAAGCTCTTCGCCTGGGCCGACCTCATCGACGCCCACGGGGACGAGCTGGACCAGCTCGAGCGGCAGGAGATGGGGCGGCCGAGCTGGGGTCCGCCGCGGATGGGCGGCCAGCTCCGGTTCATCGCCGGGCAGGCGGACAAGGTACAGGGCGTCTCGCTGCCCACCCACTCGCCGGAGACTCTGGCGCTGACGCTCCGCGAGCCCTTCGGCGTCGTCGGCGTGATCATTCCGTGGAACGCGCCGGGACCACAGTTCGTCATGGAGGTCACCGCCGCCGTCGCGGCCGGCAACACCGTGGTGGTCAAACCGGCCGAGGATGCACCGCTCACGCCGCTGGCGCTCGCCAAGCTCGCTCTCGAGGCAGGCATCCCACCTGGAGTCATCAACGTCGTCACCGGCTACGGCGCCGAGGCCGGTGCCGCCGTCCCGGCCCATCCGGGAATCCGTCGGGTGGGCTTCACCGGTTCGCCGGCCACGGGGCGCGCCATCATGGAAGCCTGCTCCCGCAACCTCACACCGCTGCACCTCGAGTTGGGCGGCAAGTCGCCGCAGGTCGTCTTCCCCGACGCCGACCTCGACGCCGCAATACCGCAGATGACCTTCAGCATCACGCTCAACACCGGTCAGGTCTGTGCGGCCGGATCCCGGGTGGTCGTGCATCGCAGCGTCCACGACGAGGTGGTCGAGCGGCTCGCCGCCCAGATGCGGCAGGTGACGGTCGGCCCCTGGCACGAGCCGGTCAACATGGGTCCGCTCATCAACGCCAAGCAGCACGAGCGCGTCCTCGGCTACATCACGCTCGGGCGGGAGGCCGGTGCCGAACTGGTCACCGGCGGCGGTGCACCGGACGGTCTCACGGACGGGTTCTTCGTCGAGCCGACCCTCTTCGACAAGGTCGCGCCGGACATGCGGATCGCCCAGGAGGAGATTTTCGGCCCGGTCATGTCCGTCATCACATTCGACGACGAGGACGAGGCCGTGGAGGTGGCCAACGGCACCGACTACGGCCTGGTCGCGTCCGTCTGGACTCGCGACGTCGGGACCGCCGTCCGAATGAGCCGACGGCTCCAGGCCGGCCAGGTCGGGGTGAACAGCGTCCTGGGCGCTCCGGCCATCGGTGCTCCCTGGGGCGGCTACAAGAGCAGCGGCTTCGGCCGCACCATGGGCGCCGACGCGGTGCTCGACTGGACCCAGGTCAAGACGGTGTCCCTGCGCGGGACGAGCGCCGTCTAGCGTCCGACACCGTAGAAGGAGACACAGATGAGCGTCACCACGCACGCCGCCATCGCCCGCGGGCCGCACATCGGCTGGGAGCTGACCGACCTGGAGCTGGACGACCCGAAGGAGCACGAGGTACGGGTCAAGTTCCACGCCTCCGGGCTGTGCCACTCGGACCACCACATCACGGCCGGGGACGCGCCGGTGCGGTTCCCGATGGTCGGCGGCCACGAGGGAGCCGGCGTGGTCGAGGCGGTCGGCCCGCACGTGCGCCGGGTCAAGCCGGGCGACCGGGTGATCTGCTCCTACATCCCCGCCTGCGGCTGGTGCCGTCCCTGCTCGACCGGCTACCAGAACATGTGCGTGAAGGGCCTGAACGCCGGCAGCGGCATGTTCCTCGACGGGACGTTCCGCTTCCACAAGGACGGCGAAGATCTCGGCGGCTTCTGCTCACTGGGCACGTTCTCCGAGCGCGCCGTGGTGTCGGAGTGGGCCTGCGTGCCGCTGATCTACGACGACGTCTCGTTCGACGTGGCCGCACTCGTCGGGTGCGGCGTCCCCACCGGGTGGGGTTCGGCCGTCTACGCCGCCGGCGTACGCGCCGGCGACACGGTCGTCATCTACGGTGCAGGTGGCGTGGGCAGCAACGCCGTGCAAGGCGCCCGGTATGCCGGGGCCAAGAACGTCGTCGTTGTCGACCCCGTGGAGTTCAAGCGCGACAACGCGAAGGCGTTCGGAGCGACCCACGCGTTCGCCGACGCCAAGGAGGCGCACGAGTTCGTCGCGGAGACGACCTGGGGCCAGCTCGCCGACCACGCCATCTGCACCCCTGATGCCGTGACCGAGGAGATCGTCGGCAACGCCGTGCAGATCACCGGCAAAGGCGGCAAGGTCACCATCACCGCGGTCGGCCACATCGACGAGAAGGCCGTGCACGTCCACGCGGGCATGCTGATCGGTTACCAGCGGCAGATCCGCGGCGCGCTGTTCGGCGGCTGCAACCCGCTGTACGACATCCCGAAGTTGCTGGGACTCTACCGGTCCGGCGATCTCAAGCTGGACGAGCTGATCACCCGGCGCTATTCCCTCGACGAGGTCAACAAGGCCTACCAGGACCTGGTCGACGGCAAGAACATCCGCGGCGTGATCATCCACGAGAACTAGAGGAGGCTGCCGTGCCCAACGCGATTCTCGACCCGACCGGCCGCAAGCAGGACGCAGCGCCGACCGAGGCACAGCGGGCGCCCCGCCGGCCCGACCTGACCGGTGCCCGCATCGGGCTGCTGGACAACACCAAGCACAATGCGGCACTGCTGCTGCGCGAGATCGGCAAGCTGCTGGTCAGCGAACACGGCGCGGCGGAGGTGACCGAGGTGCAGACCAAGAAGGTCTTCTCGTTGCCGGTACCGGACGACGTCGTGACGACCTACCTGCGCGAGTGCGACGCCGTCGTGACGGGCGTCGGCGACTGCGGCTCGTGTAGCGCTGCGAGCACGGCGGACGGCATCGTCTTCGAGCGCTCCGGTCTGCCGGCCGCGGTGATCTGCACCGACGCCTTCGTCGTCACCGCGAACAAGATGGCCGAGATGCGCGGCGCGCCGGGCTACCCCTACGTCGTCACCGAGCACCCGGTGGCGGTCCTCACCGAGGAGCAGGTCCAGCAACGGGCCAGGAAGCTGCTCCCCGAGATCGTGGCGCTGCTGACCGACGCTCCGGGGAACGCGCAGTGACCCACGAGGACGTGGCGACCACAGAACTAGACCCCGACGCCGCCCGGGACGCCATCGAGCACTGCTACGAGCAAGGCTGGTCCGACGGGCTGCCGGTCATTCCGGCCAGCCGGCCGGCGGTGGACGAGTTCCTCGCCACCACCGACCGAAAGCCGGACGAGGTCATCGGACGGCTCCCCCAGCTCGAGCGCGAGGTGACGGTCGAGCTGGCCGCGATCAACGCGGTCATGGCCGGCTGCAAACCTGAGTACTTCCCCGTAGTGCTGGCCGCGTGGGACGCGCTGATGCTGGAGCGAGCGACCGGTGGCGGCGGCTGGCAGTCGACCAGCGGCCCGGCGCCGCTGATCGTGGTCAACGGCCCGGTGCGCAACGATCTCGGATTCAACTCCACCGGCGGCGTCTTCGGGCCCGGGTTCCGAGCCAATGCGACCGTTGCCCGGGCGATCGGGTTGATCGTCCGCAATGCGTTCGGCGTCCATCCGCACGAGCTGGAGCAGGCCACGCAGGGCCTGCCCGGGCGCTGGTCGATCTGCCTCGGCGAGAACGAGGAGGAGAGCCCCTGGCCGTCGCTGGCCAGCGAGGCCGGCATTCCCGACGGCAGCTCGGCCGTCTCGGCGACGCTGCTGCGCACCTGCGAGTTCGTCGACAACCGGCACACCAGCAGCGCCGAGCAGCTGCTCGGCGACTTCGCGGACACGATCGGCCGCTCCGGCGCCTGGATCTTCCGCAACGCGGCGGCCGGCGTGATCTTCTGCCCCGAACACGCCCAACTGCTGGCCGATTCCGGCTATGACCGGGCGTCGGTGCGCGCGTGGCTGGCCGAGCACAGCGGCCGCACGACCGCCCAGCTCGCGCTCGCCGGCAAGGACCACTGCCCGAAGGGGCTACGACTGCCCGGCGACGGCGAACCGGCAGGAGAATTTCAGCGCATCCTCCCCGGCGCCGATCCCTCGAATCTGCTGATCGCCGTCGCCGGTGCACGCAACGCGGGGATCTCGATGGTCGTCCGGATCTTCGCGGACTGGTCCGGCGCCGCCGTGCCGGTCGCTGCCAAATGATGACCCATAGGCACGACGCTAAGGAGTAAGGATGAGCGACCAGGTTCGCGCGGCGGTGCAGGTCGGCCCACGCCAGATCGAGATCCGCGAGTTCCCGCGGCCCGAGATCGGCCCGGACGACGGCCTGCTCCGGGTCGAGGCCAACGGCATCTGCGGCAGCGATCTCGAGGTCTACCGGGGCCACATGACCATGAGCAAGGGCCCGTTCGTCCCGGGGCACGAACCGCTCGGCATCGTGGAGGAGATCGGTGAGCGCGCCGCGCAGCGATGGGGCGTCGAGGCCGGCGACCGGGTGGCGGTGGAGGTCATCGTCCCCTGCCGCTCCTGCCATGCGTGCCTCACCGGGCGCTACCAGTCGTGCCCGAACCGGCGCTACGGCCACGGTGTCACCGGTATCGAGGTCGAGCCCAGCCTGTGGGGCGGCCTCGCCGAGTACATGTACCTCTCACCCACCTCGGTGCTGCACAAGATCGACAAGAGGCTGCCGGCAGAGCTCGCCGCGCTGTACAACCCGCTCGGCGCCGGCGTGCGCTGGGCGTATCACCTGGGCGAGGTCGGCCTCGGCGACACGGTGCTCGTGCTCGGCGCGGGCCAGCGCGGCCTCGCCTCGGTGATCGCGTCGCGTGCCGCGGGCGCCGGAACGATCATCGTCACCGGACTCGAGGTCGACGAGCACAAGCTCGAGCTCGCCCGCGAGTTTGGCGCCGACCACACGATCGTCGTGGACGAGGAAGCAGATGTGGACGTGGCCGAAAGAGTAAGGGAGATCACCGACGGCGCGCTGGCCGACGTCGCCCTCGAGCTCACCCCCATGGCGACCGAACCGATCATCGATGCGCTCAAGGCCGTCCGGCACGGCGGCCGGGTCGTGCTGGCCGGCCTCAAAGGTGGCCGCGAGACGTCCCTGTCGACCGACCTGATCATCAACCGGGCGCTCACCGTGCGCGGCGCGTTCGGCGTGGACGCGACGGCGTACGCCGAGACGATCGCGATCATCGAGTCGCGCCGCTTCCCGCTGGAGAAGATGCACACCCACACCTTCGGACTCGAAGACACCACCCTGGCCATGCAGACGCTCGGCGGCGAGATACCTGGCGAGCAGGCGGTGCACGTCTCGGTCCACCCGAACGGAATGACCACGTAAACGACGCTGCGTGACCGTTAGCGCCCAATCAACGGGTCGCTAACCGTTATCAACGGTCGAAGACCTGGAGGAATTGTGCTCGTCGACGCCCACGCACACGTGCTGCCACGTGACTACCCCGCCGATGCCCCGGACTGCTTCCCGAGCATGGAGCCGGTCGAGGGCAGCACCGACCGCACCCTCGTCTTCGGGTCGATGCGGTTCCAGGCCCGGGACGCCTTCTTCGAGGCCGAGCGCCGCGCCGAGGAGATGGACGCATCCGGCGTGGACGTCGAAGTGCTCACGCCGATGCCGCCGCTGCTGCGGTACGACCTCCCGATCGCGGACGGGCGAGCGCTCGCCCAGCACGTCAACGAAACGACGGCGCAGTTGTGCAGCCACGACCCGGGCCGCTTCATCGGCTTCGGGATGGTGCCGCTGCAAGAGCCCGACGTAGCGACGGCCCAGCTCGCCGAGATCTGCCAACTCGGACTGCACGGGGTCGAGATCGCGTCGAACATCGCCGGCGCCTCCATCGGCGAGGAGCGGTTCCGGCCGTTCTTCGCCGAAGCCGAGCGGCTCGGTCTCGCCGTGTTCGTCCATGCGATGCCGACGCCGACCGACCGGCTGCCGATGTCCGCGATGGGCACCTACATCGTCGGCATCGAAGGCACCCTGGCCGCGGCGTCGATGATCCTCGGTGGGACGGCCGCCAAATGCCCGGGCCTGCGCATCTCGTTCAGCCACGCGGCCGGTGGGCTCCCGATGATGCTGCCACGCGCCCAGTACTTCTGGGGCGGGACGTGGAACGAGGAGCCGCGCGACCCGGAGCGGGCGATCATGCCGGACGATGGGCCGTCCCCCATCGAGTACGCTCGCCGGTTCTACTACGACTCGCTGGTCTTCGACCGTCGCGCGATCCGTTTTCTGATCGACATGCTCGGCGCGGACCGGCTGCTCGTCGGCTCGGACTTCCCCGCCATGCCGCGCGAGGAACCGGCCGCGAAGACGCTGCGGTCCATGGACCTCGACCAGGGCCACCTGGACGACATCACGTGGCGTAACGCCTACCGCTGGCTCGGGATCGACCCGGCCTGAATATCTGGCCCTTGCGCGGAATCTACCGGCGATACGCGGTCTGCAATGGTGGTTTGGCTGGGGAGTACCGGCTTAACGTGATCATTCGGTTGGCGGCGTTCTTACAGGCGTCGGATGCTCCGGTAGCACGTCCGTAACGTGCGCTTATCAGGCACGTCGATTTTCTTTCATCCGATGGAAGCGACATGGACGTGATAGGGCCCATCACAAGAGTCTGAGTTGCCATGACCACGGCCACGTCCGGCCGGGTCGGCATGGGTCGTCGCCGCCCTCCATGGGCGTCACGACCGACGCCCTACTTATTGAGCGGAGCATCGATATGAGAGGAACCGCACAGCGCAACCGGAGGCCCGGACGCCTCCTCCGAACGATTCCGGCCCTGCTATCGGCCTCCTTGCTGATCGCCGCCTGCGGGTCGGACGACCCATCGGACGACACTCCAGACCAAGACGCCGAAGGCGATGCCGAGGAAGCCGCCGACGACGACGAGTCGGACTCCATGGAGCCGCAAGCTGGCGGCTCGCTCACCGTGCTGGAGGAGGCGAGCTTCTCGGGAAGCTGGCCCACCGGGCTCGACCCGGCCACGAACACCACCGGCGGGGCGAACCTGCCGCAGATGCACTCCATCTACGGCGGGCTGTTCCTGCTCGAGGCGGACGAAGACGGCTCGAACGCCGAGATCGTCCCCAACCAGGCCGAGAGCTACGAGCTCAGCGAAGACGGCCTGACGCTGACCATCACACTCCGGGACGGGATCGAGTTCAGCGACGGAACGCCGCTGGACGCCGAGGCCGTCGTGTGGAACTTCGTGCGCAACACCCAGGCTCCCTGCACCTGTGCACCCACATGGCAGCTGGCCGGATCCGTGAACGAGGACGGCAGCCCGGTGGAGGACTTCGACCCGGCCGACGCGATCACCGCGGTCGACCCACTCACCGTTCAGGTCGAGTTCGCGACCCCGAACGCGGCCATCATCAGCAGCTTCCCGGCGAGCAACATCAACTGGATCGCCTCGCCGACCTCGTTCGAGGAGAAGGGCGAGGAAGCGTTCGCCGCCGAGCCGGTGGGCGCCGGGCCGTTCACGGTGGTGAGCAACGAGTTCAACACCGAGCTGGTCCTCGAGCGCAACCCGAACTACTTCAAGGAAGGCCTGCCGTACTTGGACGAGCTGATCTTCCGGTCCGTCAACGGCGATCAGAATGCCCTCCAGGCGCTCCAGGCCGGAGATGCCGATGCCTATGAAGGGATGAGCACCGACCCGCTGATCGAAGAGGCGCAGAACACCGAGGGCCTCGTGACGACGTCCCAGGCGGCCACCTCGCCCTACGTCATCCAGCTCAACACCTCGATCCCGCCGTTCGACGACCCGCTGGCCAGGGAGGCGATCTATCGCGCGACCGACTTCCAGGCGATCGCCGACGGCGCGTTCGGCGGCAAATACCCGGTGAGCCAGACGTTCACCGGGCCCGGCGGGCTGTTCCACGTCGAGGAGATCGAAGGCTACCCCGAATACGACCTGGAGCGGGCGCAGGAGATCGTCGACGAGCTCGGTGGTCTGACCGTCACCCTGGGCACCATCTCGATCCACACGGCGACAACGGTGAACACCGCGCTGGAGACGCAGTGGGAGGAAGCCGGCATCGACGTCACGACCGAGGACTACCAGCTGAACGTCCTCGTCGAGGAGTTCGGAGGGGAATGGGAAGCGATGCTGCAGACCGCCGGCGCCTGGGACCCGGCTGCCGGCGTCGGCGTCGCCTTCCGGTTCGCATCCACGTCGCCGTTCACCGGCGTCCAGGACGAGGAGCTCGACGCGATGCTGCAGGAGGGGGTCGCCACGCTGGACCCCGCCGAGCGCGAGGCGATCTACGTAGCGGCCGGTGAACACATCGCCGAGAACTTCTACGCTCCGTTCGGCCTGGCGTTCGCACCGGCCAACATCGCCGTCGAGGGCGTGCACGCACCCGGTCTGGACACGAAGATCCCCGCGATCGCGGTCAACTCCGGCGTGCTGTACGAACGCGCCTGGATCGAGCAGGAGTAAAGGAAACAAGTGGCCACAGCGACGTCCTCGCTGAACGGGCACAACGCCGGCCAGGCGGCCACGAGCCGCCTGGCCGGGGTCACCCGGTCGCCGATGGTGCGACTGATCGTCAAGCGGTTGCTGATGGCGATCCCGATCATGCTGGGTGTCAGCCTGCTGACGTTCATCGTGATGACCATCATTCCCGGCAGCGGCGCCACGGCTCTGCTGGGCGCCGATGCCACCCCGGAGCAGATCGCCGCGCTCGAGGCGGAGATGGGCCTGGACCAGCCCGCGCATGTGCGGTACCTCGCCTGGCTACAGGACCTCGCCACCGGCGACCTGGGCAGCTCGGTGGTCAGCGGGCAAACGGTAACATCCATTCTCGCCAGCCGGCTGCCAGTCACCTTCGAGCTCGTCGGGCTGGCGTTCCTGCTCTCGGTGCTGGCGGCCATCCCGGTCGCCGTATTGGCTGCCCGGTGGCCGGGCGGCTTCATGGACCGGCTGTCGATGGTCGTCAGCGTTACCGGCCTGGCGGTCGCCAACTACGTGCTCGCTCTGCTGCTCGTGGTGGTCTTCGCCGTCGTGCTGGGGGTGCTGCCGGCGATCGGATACATCCCGCTGAGCGAAAGCATCACCGGCAACCTGCGGACGATGATCCTGCCGGTGATATCGATCGCCTTCCCGCTGTTCTGCTTCTACACCAGGTTCCTGCGCAGCGACCTCGTCGAGCAGATGCAGAGCCAGGACTACGTGGACACCGCTCGCGCGAAGGGGATCGGGCCGTGGCAGGTTCTGATCAAGCACGCGTTCCGCAACTCGTCGTTCGGGTTGATCACCCTGGTCGGCCTCAACCTGGGCACTCTCATCGGTGCCACGGTGATCATCGAGCAGATCTTCGGCCTGCCCGGGCTGGGACAGCAACTACTGCAGTCGATCAGCGCCCAGGACGCGGTGGTGGTCCAGGCCGCCGTGCTCATCTTCGCCTTCGTCGCGGTGATGGCCAACCTGATCGTCGACCTGCTCTATCTCATACTCGACCCGAGGATCCGGTATGGCAGCCGTTGACTCCGCAGCAGAATTCGAAGTCCTCACCACCGAGGCTCCGGCCAAGAGCTCGCGGTGGGCCAAATGGCGGCGGCGGCTGCCGATCCTGCTACCCGCCGGCGCGGTCGCGATCGTCGTGCTCGCCTGCTTCGTCGCACCGCTGGTATTCCCCATTCCCACACCGACCGGCGGCGACGTGCTCACCTCACGGTTGCCCGTGGGCAGCCCGGACCATCCGCTCGGAACCGATCTCAACGGCAACGACATCCTCTCCCGGCTGCTGTACGGCGGGCGAGCGTCACTCATCGTGGCCGTCGCGGTGAACCTGCTCGGTCTCTTCCTCGGCGGCACCCTCGGTGCGCTGTCGGGATATCTCAGCGGCAAGTTCGACACCGTGATCATGCGGCTCCTCGACGTGCTGATCGCCTTCCCGGCGCTCGTACTCACGCTGGCCGTCGCTCAGGCGCTGGGCCCGAGCCAGCGCAACACGATCCTGGCGCTGTCGTTCTTCGCCATACCGGCGTTCGCCCGGATCGCTCGGGCGGCCACACTACGGCTCAATGAACTCCCGTTCATGGCCGCTGCCCAGCTGAGCGGCACGTCGGGGTGGCGCATGCTGTTCCGGCATATCGCGCCGAACATCGGCCCGCAATTGCTCAGCTTCATGCTGCTCGGCATGGGCATCATCATCGTCACCGAGGGCGCGCTGAGCTTCCTCGGGCTCGGCATTCCGCGCCCGGCGCCGAGCTGGGGAAACATGATCTTCGAAGCCTCCCAGACCATGTCCGCCACTCCGATTCAGGTCGTCTGGCCGAGCATGGCGCTACTCGTGACCGTGCTGGCGTTCAACCTGCTCGGCGAGAATCTGCGCAGCCGCTGGAGTAGCCGATGAACCTCAATCAGACCGTCAATCAGGCCGGCTCCGATCGCGCAACCGAGGCCGTGCCCAGAACCGGGGGCGCAACGAGCGTCGTCCCCGGCGAGGCGGTTCTGACGGTCTCGGACCTGCGGGTCACGTTCACCGGTGGGGGCCGCACGGTGCACGCGGTGACCGGGCTGTCCTACCAGCTCCAGAAGGGCCGCACGCTCGCGATCATCGGCGAGTCGGGCTCCGGCAAGAGCGTGAGCGCGCGAGCGCTGATGGGTCTGCTACCTCCGAGCGCGCAGGTCTCCGGCTCGGCCCGCATCGGTGACGACGAGCTGATCGGGCTGCCAGATCGCGAGATGCGCAAGCTCCGTGGCACGGACGTGGCCATGGTCTTCCAGGACCCGGCGCGGTCGCTGAACCCGACGATGAAGATCGGCCTGCAGATCATCGAGGCGGTCCGTGCACACCAGAAGATGGAGCGCCAGCAGGCGGTCGAGCGTGGCATCGAGTTGTTGCGTCTGGTGCGGCTACCGGCGCCGGAGCGCCGCTTCCACGAATACCCGCACCAACTGTCCGGTGGAATGCGGCAGCGAGTGATGATCGCGATCGCGCTCGCCGCCGACCCACAGGTGCTCATCGCCGACGAGGCGACGTCCGCGCTCGACGTCACCACGCAAGCGCAGATCATGGAGCTGTTGCTGGACCTCCAGGAGCGGCTCGGCATGGCGGTGGTGCTGATCAGCCACGACATCGGGCTGGCCGCCAGCTACGCCGACGACGTACTGGTGATGTACGCCGGCCGCGCCGTCGAGTTCGGACCGACCGAGATGCTCTTCGGCAACGTGCAGATGCCCTACACCCAGGCCCTGCTCGGCTCGGTTCCACAGCTGACGACGCCGCCGCACACCCTCCTGCCGGTGATCCCCGGGCAGCCGCCCGACCTGCGGGCACTGCCGCAAGGCTGCCCGTTCCGGCCGAGGTGCGCATCGGCGACCGAGCAATGCGCCAACACACCGGAGCTGACCGAGCATCAGCCCGGGCACTGGTGGGCCTGCTGGCACCCGATCGGCGACAGCGATGGAGGAACCAAGTGAGCACGGTCGAGCAGGACCTCGAACGGGGCAACGTCCCTGTCTTCGATCGAGAACCACTGCTGCAGGTGCGCAACCTCGACCACACGTTCACCGTGAAGGGGGCTGGCGGGGTGAAGGGCGGGACCGTGCACGCGGTCTCGAACGTCTCCTTCGACATCATGTCCGGCGAGGGCCTCGGCCTGGTCGGCGAGACCGGATCGGGCAAGTCCACCCTGGCCCGGTCGATCATCCAGGCGCCGCGGCCGCAGTCCGGTGAGGTGCATTTCCGCGGTCAGGACCTGATGCGGCTCTCCCGCCGGATGCTCAAGCGGGCCCGCCGCGACATGCAGATGGTCTACCAAGACCCGTTCGGCTCGCTGAACCCGAAGTGGCGGCTGGAGGACATCGTCGCCGAGCCATTGATCGGACACGACACGATGAGCGGCCGGGACCGCGACGTGCTGGTCGGAGAGCTGCTCGACCGGGTCGGCCTGGACCCCTCCATCTACCGGAAGCGGCGGCCGATGGAGATCTCCGGCGGGCAGTGCCAGCGGGTGGCGATCGCGCGCGCCATCGCGTTGAACCCGGCGCTCGTGATCTGCGACGAGGCCGTGTCGTCCCTCGACGTCCTCATCCGCGCCCAGGTGCTCAACCTCTTCGAAGAGCTGCGCCGCGACCTCAAGCTCTCCTACCTGTTCATCGCGCACGATCTGGCAACGGTCAAGCAGATCAGCGACCGGCTCGCGGTGATGCACCTCGGCCAGGTCTGCGAGATCGGCCCGGCCAACCGGATCTACGAAGCACCCCGGCACCCCTATACTCGGGCACTCCTGGACTCGGTGCCCGGGCTCGACCAGGAGACGGGGCGGGCTCGTCGTCCCGTTCCGCTCCAGGGCGAGCCGCCGTCGCCGCTCGACCCGCCCAGCGGGTGCCGGTTCCGTACCCGCTGCCCACGGGCGCAGGAGAAGTGCGCCACGGTGGAGCCGGTTCTCACCGACACCGGCGACGGCGACGGTCACCAGGTCGCCTGTCACTTCCCGCTCGATCCGCCGGATCCATCGGCCGCCCCGGCGACCGTGCCGCGGACTCGATCCACTCGCGACGCACCGTCCGCCGATCCGTCGTAAGTCGCTGCCCCCGGGCCGCAGATTGCGGCGCAATCATCGCCACGAGGATCGGCGGCTATTGTGTCGGCGCGTCCGGTGGGATCGGTCCGACGTGGAACGGGCGCATCATCTCGTTGTCCTCGTGTTCCAGGATGTGGCAGTGCCACACGAAGAACCCGGGTATGTCGAATCTGGCCTTCACCCGCGTGACCTCGCCCGGATAGGCGATCACCGTGTCCTTGCCACCGGTTTCCCCAGGCAGCGGACTGTTGCTGCCGGCGACGCTGGGTCCACCCCCGATCGCCTCGCGCCCGAGCACCTCGAACTGCACTTGATGAATGTGGATCGGGTGTGCATCCTCGGTGAGGTTGCGCATCTCCCACACCTCGGTGGCGCCGAGCGCCGGGTTCTCGGTGATCGGATCGGACCACAGCAGGGGCGCGGGATCACCCGAAATCGGGTCGAACCTACCCAGCAGCGCGGCAAACGGCACGTCCGCAGGCTCGTAGACCTCCTCGTTCAGGCTCACGTATTGGGTGTTCGTCGCTTCGTCGAGCGGGGTGATGGCAGGAAGTACGAGGTCCGACGGATGGGTAGCGGGATCGGTCGCCGGGCCGGGGCCGACGATGAACTTCATCACCTGGCCGGTCGACTCCCAGTCCGAGATATCTTCGACCGAGATGCCGCCGAACGGCGCGTCCGGGCCGTCGTTGACGAGAAAGACCTCGGACCCCACCGGGAACTCCGTGAAGTCGACGATCACGTCGGCGCGCTCGGCCGGTCCGATAAGCAGTTGGTCAAGTTCCACGGCGGCGTCCGGCAGGAACCCTCCGTCGGCGCCGATCTGCCAGAAGGTGCCCTCCGATGTGTTGAAGCTGTCGTTGTCCGTCCGCGGGTTCCTGGTCATCTTCAGCAGGAGGAACCGTGAATCGCATCCATTGAGGAACCGGAACCGGTACCGCCGTCGCTCCACGTTCAGGTAGGGCCAGGTTCTCCCGTTGACGACCATCATGTTGCCGAAGAACTCCGGGTTCCAGATGGGCGAGACCGGGCTGTCCGGAATGAACGGCCCGGAGAACTCGTCGAAGAACGCGCGGGAGTCCGGGTAGAACAGGCTGCCGTCCGCGTTGAACGAGCGATCCTGGATGGCGATGGGAATCTCGCCGTACTCTCCGAACGGGTCATCCCCGACACCGGGTGCCGGGCCCGGAAGGACTCCATCGACCTCGTCGCCCGGGCCACCCCTGATCAGCCAGAAGCCGGCGGGGCCCGCGTAGACGTTCGCCCGGGTCATACCCAGCGTGTGGTCGTGATACCACAGTGTGGTCGCCGGCTGGTCGTTCGGGTACATGAACGATGCCGCGCCGGGCTCCCAGTTGTGGCCGTACTTCTTGCTGAAGTAGTCGAACAGGGTGCCGGTCTTCGCGTATGCGGCGGGGATGTCGGCGGCGTCCGGCAGGTACCACGCCTCAGGGTAGCCGTCGGCGTCTTCGGTGGTGTGCGCTCCGTGGACGTGGGTCACGATGGGCACCGGGCCGGTATAGGGTCCCGGCGTTTCGGCAAAGGTCGGGCGGGTGTCGCGGCCTGCGATGCCGCCGGGAGGGTTCGCCCAGTGCAGCGTCTGGTCGATAGGCAGCAGGTGCGGCAGGTAGTTGCCGTCGGTGTCCATGAGTTCGTTCGACCAGATGACCTGGGTCCGCTTGTTCCAGATCGCCTCGACAGTGAACGCCGGATAGTTGAAGGTGTCGGGAAAGTCTACCGAGCCGTAGCTCCACACTGTCGTGTCCGGGTGGTCGGTCGGCAGGATCTGTTGGCTGAACTGGCGCACGCCGATGCGGTACTTGTCCTTGTTCTTGTTCGAGCCTTTGCTGAGCGGCATCGCCGGTGGCTTCACCAGCGGCGTCGCGTACTTGCCTACATCGCCAGGCGCGAGAGACCCACCCGGAATCTGGAACAGCACCGGCTCCCCGGTCGGCCGTAGCCTCATCATCAGGCCCGGGGCGACCACCACCGCCGATGTGTACACGCTGGATCGTAAGAACTCTCGCCTGGTGAGCGTCATAACCGTCCCCCTCTTCAACAGGCGGCCCTGTCCCTCCTGAGCAACGTGGCCCGGAGATCAGCGGGCGGACCGCCGACCCGCTCGGTGACCGTGAGGGCAATGGGCCGCGTGACGCCTATGCGACAACTGCAGTCTGATCCCGAATCTCGAAACAATCAATTGGTTCAGCGCGATCAGCTGCTGCATACCGACATCGCGGTCGTCCTGCGCAGTGTGAAGCGGGGCATGATCCTTCCGCAGTCCCCTCCTGCCGGGCGGAAAGCCATGTTGGCAGGCCCCACGTAGTGGCTGACGATGTCCTCAGCCCCAGCGATCGAGCGAGCCAAGGAGACATCGGATATGCCCGCAGCCAACTTGCAGGAGACTCTGGACCGATCCGGGAATGTGGTAGACCTGCTGCGCAATTCACAGATCGGCGCCTACATCTATCCTGTGGTGCCGGCGGAGTTCACCAACTGGCGCCGCGAGCAGCGCGCCTGGCGCGATTCGGTCGTGCTGTACGACCAGTCGCACCACATGGTCAATCTGTTCATCGAGGGGCCGGATGCGATCAAGCTCGTCGCGGAGACGGGCATCAACACCGTCTCCAACTTCCCGGTAGGCCGCGCGAAGCAGTTCGTGCCCGTCACTCCCGCCGGTTACGTGATCGGCGACGGCATCCTGTTTCACGAGGAAGAGAACCGCGTCGTGTTCGTCGGCCGCGCGCCGGCCGCGAACTGGCTGCAGTTCCAGGCCGAGACCGGCGGCTACAACGTCGAGGTCACGAAGGACGACCGCTCCCCGTCCCGCCCGTACGGCCGCGCGGTGACGCGGAAGTACTGGCGCTTCCAGATCCAGGGACCGAACGCATGGCCGGTGATCGAGAAGATCAACGGCGGCCCGGTCGAGGACGTGAAGTTCTTCCACATGTCGTGGCTGAACGTCGGAGACGAGCGGGTGCGCACGCTGCGCCATGGCATGGCCGGCGCACCCGGTTTGGAGCTCTGGGGACCATACGAGACGTACGAGAAGGTGCGCGAGACGATCTTGGCGGCGGGCGCCGAGTTCGGCATGGAGCCGGTCGGTTCGCGCGCGTACTCGTCGAACACCCTCGAGTCGGGCTGGATCCCGTCGCCGCTGCCGGCGATCTACACCGGTGAGGAACTTCGCCCGTACCGGGAGTGGCTCGGCGCGGACAGCTATGAGGCCGTCAATGCCCTCGCAGGGAGCTACGTGTCCGATGACATCGAGGACTACTACCTGACGCCCTGGGCGCTGGGATACGGCAACTTCGTCAAGTTCGACCACGACTTCATCGGCCGCGATGCGCTGGAAGCGGTGGATCCTGAGTCGCAGCGGCGGAAGGTGACGTTGGAGTGGAACGCCGACGACATGGCGACGATCGCGGCATCGGTGTTCGACCCGAAGGGCCCTGGCTACCAGTTCTTCGATCTACCGAACGCGAACTACGGGTCCTCGAACTACGACTCGGTGCTGGACGCGGATGGGAACCTGGTGGGGCTGTCGATGTTCACCGGGTACAGCGCGAACGAGCGCCGCGCCCTGTCACTGGCGACGGTGAACCCGGACGTTCCGATCGGCGCAGAGGTCACCGTGGTTTGGGGCGAGCCGGACGGCGGAACCCGCAAGACCTCGGTGGAGCCGCACAACCAGTTCCCGGCGCGTGCCGTCGTCAGCCCGGTGCCGTATTCGGAGGTGCCGCGCAAGGAGTACCACAGCGGATGGCGAACCACGCAGTTCGCCGCTTCCTGACGGCGTGTTACAGAACGGATACAGGCCGTTGACGCGTCAAATTGGGGCTGGCTACGTTACACGGATCGCACCAATGTTCGACCTGCGAATCTGCGCCCCTTCGCACAAGGCCGTGTTGACAGCGCGGGGCTCGTGCCCTGCGCGGAAGAAGGAGTACTGATGAGACGAACAACCTTCAGGTGGACGGGAGGTCCGGCACTCGCCCTGGCCGCGATGCTGGTGCTCGCCGCGTGCGGGGGCGACGACGACGACGGCGAGACCACGGACGACGGCGACGCCGCCGACGAGCCTGCTGAGGACGACACCGACGACGGTGCGGGCGAAGAAGAGGTCGACATGGGTGAGCCCGTCACGCTCACCTTCGCCCACCCGTTCCCCGAAGTGCACCACATTCAGCAGAACATGATCGAGCCGTGGGCCGAGGATGTCTCCGAGGCGACCGACGGCACGGTCACGATCGAGATCCATCCGGCCGGCGCGCTGACCACACCCGCCGAGGTCTACGACAACGCGGTGGCCGGCGCCTACGACATCGGATGGGCGTTGGAGGGATACACGCCCGGCCGCTTCCCGCTGACCGATGTGGTGGAGCTGCCGTTTGCATTCGAAAGTGCCGAACAGGCGACCGATGCGCTCTGGGATCTTTACGAGGAGTTCCCGGAGTTCCAGGAGGAGTACAGCGACGTCAAGGTGCTCGCGTTGTGGACGCACGACGTCGGCAACCTTTACACGGTGGGCCAGCAGGTCACCGAACCTGACCTGTCCGGCCTGACCCTTCGTGCCCCTGGGCCGATCCAGACCAGCCTTATCGAGGCCATGGGCGGCGCAGGGGTCGGGATGCCCGCGCCTGAGCTGTACGACTCGCTCGAGCGCGGTGTCATCGACGGTCTGATGATCGGAGACACCGGCATCCCGACGTTCTCGCTGCACGAGGTGGTCGACCACGTAACGGTGGGGAACTTCTTCGTCGGCGCCGAGTTCATGGTGATGAACCAGGCGACCTGGGACTCATTGTCCGAGGCGCAGCAAGAGGCGATCGACGGGCTCATCGGGCGCGAGTTCTCGCACGTCGGCGCTGCGAGCTACGACACGGGCAATCAGGAGAACGTGGACTTCGAGGGGTGGGGTTTCACCGTGACGAACGTCCTCGATGACATCGAGCCCTGGCAGGAGGCCGCGCAACCGGTGATCGACGACTGGATCGCCGCGCGGGAGTCCGAGGGGGTCGACGGCCAGGCCATCTACGACCGACTGCTTGAGATCACGGGCAACTGACCTCGAGTGTCGGGGCCCCCCGGCG
>DASUTB010000050.1:0-22804 GCA_036374835.1 Jiangellaceae bacterium
CTACAGCCGGGAGACGGCGGCGGAGATCGTCTGTGCCGTCTCGAGGAGCGGAGGGAGTAATTCTTTGCGGATCGCCTCGGTCGATCCCCGGCTGATGTGCGCGGAGACGTTGATCGCCGCGACGACTCTGCGCTGAGCGCCCAAGATCGGTGCGGCGAGTGCGCGCAATCCCTCTTCGAGCTCTTCGTCGACGAGGCAGTACCCGTCGCGGCGGACGTCGTCCAGAATCTCGACCAGCTCGTCGCGCGTTCGCACCGTGCGCGGCGTGATCGGCTCCATCTTCAGCCCGCCCAGGTAGTCGTCGAGCCACCGTTGTTCCTGATGGGCGAGCAGGACCCGGCCCATCGACGTCGCGTAGGCCGGGAACCGCGTCCCGACGCTGATCGCCACGCTCATGATGCGTTTGGTCGGAACCCGGGCCACGTAAACGATCTCGTCGTCGTCGAGCACCGCCATCGAGCACGACTCGTGGACCTGCTCCACCAGCCGTTCCATCGTCGGCAGCGCCAGTTCGGGAAGCGACAGGCTCGATACGTACGAGTACCCGAGCTCCAGCACGCGTGGACGCAGTTCGAACACCCGCCCATCGGTACGGACGTAGCCCAATTCAACGAGCGTATGCAGGAAGCGCCGGGCGGCGGCCCGGTTCAGTCCGGTGATGCGGGCGACGTCGCTGAGCGTCAACTGCCGATGGTCGGCGTCGAACGCACGGATCACCGCCAGGCCCCTGGCCAGCGACTGGACGAACGTCGAACCCGGACCGGCAGCGTCGTCCGTCATGGTGTCTCCTCGGCGGATTCGGTGTCGGCGGCCTCGATCACGCCCTCCTCGGCGAGAACCCGCTGGGCGATCGCGAACGCGCGGTTGGCGGCTGGCACTCCAGCGTAAACGGCCGTATGCAGCAGCACCTCGCGAATCTCGGCGTCGGTGACGCCGTTGCGCAGTGCCGCCCGCACATGCATCGCGAACTCCTCGTGATGGCCGAGCGCGGCCAGCAGGGCGAGGGTCAGCAGACTGCGGGTCGGGCGGCCGAGGCCCGGACGGCTCCACACCTCGCCCCATGCGTACCGGGTGATGTAGTCCTGGAAGTCGGCGGTGAACGACGTCGTTCGTGCGACGGCCAGGTCGACGTGTTCATCACCCAGCACAGCACGCCGGACGGACATCCCGGTGGCGTGGCGGCTCTCCTCGTTCACCGATCCTCCTGTCGGTTCGCGGGCGGCCGGTAGGCCGCTCCACGCTAACAACGTGATCCGTGCTTGTCGTTTCGCCGGGTCCGCAGGATCGTATCGACGAGACTGCCGGCATCGCCGGTGTGGGTGGACGGATCGAGTGCGGACGTCAGCTCTTCTGCGGTGATCGCTTCGGCGACGGGTGGATCGGCTCGCAACGCCAGGACGAAGTCCGGCCCGCCTTCCGGGGCGGCGTTCAGTGCTTGGCGGACGGCGTCCTGCGCGCGTTCGCGGCCCAGATGTGGCCGAAGCAGCGCGGTGATGCCCTCGGACAAGATGCCCGGGCTCGCCGAGTCCAGGTTTCGGCGCATCGCGGCGGTGTCGACCTTCAGGTTGGCGACGACATCGGCCGTCCGGACCGCGACATTTCCGGCCAGCCCGATCAGCTCGCGCAGCGGCTGCCACTCGGCGTGCCACGACCCGGTAGCGCGCTCCTGCTCATGGACTCCGCTGCCGAGCAGCGCCGACACGATCGACGGCGCGCGGCGCACCGCGGCGAGGATCAGGACCGACTGCACCGGGTTGCGCTTGTGCGCCATGGCCGACGAGCCGCCCGGTGTTCCCTCGCTCGCCTCACCGACCTCAGCCTGCGACATGGACACGATGTCGACGGCGACCTTACCGCCGGCGGTGACCACGGCCTGTAGGGCGAAGGCCAGCTCATGCACCCGGGACCGTTCGGTATGCCACGGCCGTCCCGGGTCGATGAGGTCGAGTTCGGCGGCCAGGCCGGCGGCGACCGCCGCGCCGGAACCGGCGTAACCGGCCCGGGTCCCGGCGGCGCCACCGAGCTGTACGGCAAGGGACGAGTCCCGGACCTGCTCGAGCCGAGCTG
Source organism: Jiangellaceae bacterium (assembly GCA_036374835.1). Taxonomy (GTDB): domain Bacteria; phylum Actinomycetota; class Actinomycetes; order Jiangellales; family Jiangellaceae; genus DASUTB01. The sequence continues at coordinate 2,068 of DASUTB010000050.1, forward strand.
TGGCGAAGTCCAGGCCGGCCAGCCAGCCGGCGGCGCGCAGGCCGAACGTCGTAGGTGCTGCGGGCTGCCCGAGCGTGCGGGCGAGCATGAGCGTGTTGCGGTGCGTGGCCGCGAGTTCGGCCACCGTATCGGCGGCGCGGCGCACCCGGTCGACGACGAGCTCGAGGGCACGACGCGAAACGAGCATGAGAGCAGTGTCCAGGATGTCCTGACTCGTCGCGCCGAGATGGACGGCCGCCTGAGCCGGCCGGGAGACGGCGGCCTGCAGCAGCGCCGCGAGCGGGACGACCGGGTTGCCGGGCGCCGTGGCGCGCCGTCCCAGGTCGCTGGGATCGAGATCCAAGCCGGCTGCAGCCGCGGTGACCTCTTCTGCGGCGTCGCGCGAGACCAGCCCCGCCGCCGCAGCGGCCCGCGCGAGCGCCGCTTCGACGTCGAGCATCGCCCGGATCAAGGCATCGTCACCGATGGCCGCGTCCACGGCCGGATCGCCGTCCAGCGCGCCGAGCATACCGCCACGGGTGGGTGAGTTCGTCATAGCTCGAAGAACACGGTCTCACCTTCGCCTTGCAGGTGGATGTCGAACAGCAGATCGGCGCCGTCCGGCGAGGCGATCAGCGTGTCGCGGCGAGGTTCCGGAATACCTTCGAGTACCGCGTCGGTGGCGTTGCGCTCGGTCTCGTCCGGGAAGTAGATCCGAGTCACCACCCGGTCCAGCAGGCCCCTCGCCAGCACCGTGACATCCAGGTGCGGCGCTTCGGTCGTGCCGTGCGGTCCGGGCAACGGCCCCGGCTTGACCGTCAGGATGCGATACCGTCCGTCATTGTCGGTCGGGCAGCGTCCAAGGCCCCGAAACCCGGGTATGCCGGCCGGTGCCGCGCCGCGCGGATCCGCGGTGTGGTCGAAGCGGCCGTCCGGATCGGCCTGCCAGGTCTCGACGAGCGCGTCCGGCACGACCTCACCGTCGCCGTCGTACACCGTTCCGGTGATCCAGAACGCCCCCGGCGTGCCCTCCGGCACGACGTACGGGCCGTCCGGCCGGTCCAGCCCGATGCGCAGGAACGGCCCGACGGTCTGGGACGGAGTGAGCCCGAGCCGCGTCATGCCTCGTCCTCCTCGTCCTCGAACACGCTGGACTCCGGGCCACGCAGTACGAGGTCGAACTTGAATCCGAGCGCCCACTCCGGCGTCGTGGTGTCGTGATCATAGCTGGCGATCATGCGCTGCCGGGCTCGTTCGTCCGGGACCGAGTTGAAGATCGGATCCTGGAAGAACAGCGGGTCGCCCGGGAAGTACATCTGCGTGACCAGGCGCTCGGTGAACGCGCGGCCGAACAGCGAGAAATGAATGTGCGCGGGCCGCCACGCGTTGTCATGGTTCTTCCACGGATATGCACCCGGGCGAATGGTGACGAACCGGTACCGTCCCTCATCGTCGGTCATACACCGGCCGCCGCCAGAGAAGTTCGGGTCGAGCGGCGCCGGCCAGTTGTCCACCACGTGCCGGTAGCGGCCCGCCGCGTTCGCCTGCCACACCTCGACGAGCGTGTTGCGGATCGGGCGGTTTCCTTCGTCGAGCACCCGGCCGTGCACGATGATCCGCTGGCCCAGCGGCTCGCCATCGTGCTGGCGGGTCAGATCGCTATCGAACTCGCCGATCGTGCCCTCGCCGAAGACCGGTCCGGTGATCTCGGTGAGCCGCTGGGGGAGCGGCAGCAGGGGCTGCTCCGGGTGACGCAGCGCTGTCGAGCGGTACCCGGGGCTGTTCAGCAACGGATGGGTGCCGATCGGCGGGGTCGGATAGTGCGGTAGTACGAGGTCGTCAGAGGTTTGCGTCAACGTCAGCTCCCTTTTGTCGCTTCAAGGTCTCGTAGCTCGGTCAGCTCGAGGTCGGTCGGCGGGTCGGTGGTCTGCAGATTCGCACTCACTTTGAGATCCCATCCCGTCGCGGCGCGAACCTGGTCGGCACTGACCCCTGGGTGCACACGCGTCAACGTCAGCTCACGCGTGTCCGGGTCGGGCTCCAGCACTCCGAGGTCGGTGATGACCGCTTGCGGCCCCGCGCCGGAAAGGCCGAGCCGCTCGCGATCGCCCGGCCCGCTGCCGAATCCGACCGAGGTTACGAAATCCACCTTCTCGACGAACACGCGCGGGCTCTGCCGGACGATGACCACGACACGTCCGCAGAACGCGGCTATCTCGGGTGCGCCACCGGCACCGGGCAGCCTGGTCTTGGGCCGACGGTAGTCCGAGCCGATGACCGTCGTGTTGATGTTGGCGAAGCGGTCCAGCTGCGCCGCGCTCAAGAAGCCCAGCTCGATTCGCCCCGGCTGCAACCAGTAGTTGAAGATCTCCGGCACGCTGACCACCGACTCGGCGGTCTCGGCGAGCACGCCGTCACCGATCGACAGCGGCAGCCGCCCGGGCTTGGCGCCGATTGTGCCGGACTCGTAGATCAGCACAAGGTCCGGATTGTGCGTCGCCCGGGCCAGGTTCGCCGCAGTGCTGGGCAGGCCGATGCCGACGAAACACGTCGTGACGTCGCGCAGTTCGCGGGCGGCGGCGACCGACATCATCTCGTCCGTCGTCCACTGCGTCGTGCCGGTGGGGGACGGCGACCCGCCGGTGCTCATACGCCGCTCCGTGCCGGGCCGGCGCTGCGCAGTTCGTCGAGCCACTGGGAAAAGCTTGCACGATCCCGGCTGATCGGGTCCCATGCCTGGTAGTAGGCGTTGTCGCGTTCGGTGTAGCCGAGTGCATAGGACGGGTGAGAGCCGTTCGGGGCCGCGGCCACGTAGGTGATCGTCCAAGCGGGCAGGATCACCGCGTCCGGTCGCGGTTCGAGTTCGTCCACGATCTCCTCCACTGTGACGATCGTGCGGCGGGAGGCCAACACCGTCTCCTTCTGTACTCCGATGATGCCCCAGATCTGTACGTTGCCGGAGCGGTCGGCGCGCTGCGCATGGATGATGCCGACGTCCGGGTTGAGGGCCGGGACGGCGGCAAGTTCCTCACCGGTGAACGGGCACACCACCGTCCGGATGCTCTCCGTCTGAGCGCCGAGGTCGGTGCCCGCGTAGCCGCGCAGTACCGCGAACGGCAGCCCGGACGCCCCAGCGACGTAGCGGTTCGCCATGCCGGCGTGGCTGTGCTCTTCGATCTCCAGCGGAACCGGCCAGTCGGACTCGATCGCGTCCCGGAACCGGTGGAGCGAGCCGACGCCGGGATTACCGCCCCACGAGAACACCAGCTTCCTGGCACATCCGGCACCGATCAGCTGGTCGTAGATGATGTCCGGCGTCATCCGGGCAAGGGTGAGCTCGCGGATGCCCTGCCGGATGATCTCGTGCCCGGCGGCAACCGGGATGAGATGCGTGAAGCCCTCGAGGGCCACGGTGTCGCCGTCATGAACGGCGGCCCGGACCGCGTCGGGCAGCCTCACGATTTCGGCCACAAGCTACTCCTCTCACCCGAGTCGCGCTTACATCTGGCCATCGGGCCCACGCCTCCCGTCGTCCTGCCTCTGGCGCTTGCGTACGCTGTTCGCACAGTCGTTCTGAATACGAACGCTAGATGGCGGTGGCCACCGGGGTCAAGGTGAGCTCCCGCGCGGCGGCAGACGGGAGTCCAGCCCTTGTGGCCGGGGCTGGGCATGAGGAAAGGTGCGGGTTGTGAGACCACCGTGGCATCGCTCGGCTGTGTTGCTGGTCGCGGTGCTCGTCGTCTCGATGAATCTGCGGGGTGCCATCACCGCGGTAGGACCCGTGCTGCCCGAGATCAGCGCCGATCTCGGACTTTCCGGAACGTCCGCCGGCCTGCTCACCGCACTTCCGGTCCTGTGCTTCGCCCTGCTCGCGCCGGCGTCGGGCTGGTTCGGCAAGCGGGTCGGCGTGGACCGGGCGATTCTGCTGAGCTGCCTGGTCATCGGGGCCGGCACGGCGCTGCGGGTGTTCGACGGCGCCCCACTGCTGTTCGCGGCCACGTTCTTCATCGGCGCGGCGATGACCGTCGGCAACGTGCTGATACCGGTCGTCGTCAAGCGCGACTTCGCCCACCGCGCCGGCTCGGTCACCGGCATGTACACCGCCGCGCTCATCGTCGGCGCCGCTTCGGCCGCCGGGCTGACCGCCCCGATCTCGGCCGCGACGAGCTGGCGATTCGGCCTTGCGATCTGGGCCGTGCTCGCCTTCGCGGCGGCGATCGTCTGGTACAGCGCCACCAGGCGGCACGGAACGTCCACCGCGCGCCTCGAGGACGAACCGCCCGATCTGCGCGCGGTGCGTCGGGCGGTGTGGCGTAGCCCGGTGGCCTGGTCGGTCGCGCTCGTGCTCGGTGCCCAAGCCGCGGCCTACTACGCTGTGACGGCGTGGCTGCCGACGCTGCTCGTCGACGAAGTCGATGCCAGCCTGCAGACCGCCGGGTTCGGCATGTCGATCTTCCAGTTCGTCGGGTTGGTGGGGACGTTCGCCGTCGCGTCCCTTGCCACCGTCCGCGACCAGCAGGTCTGGCTCGGCATCATCGTCGCGGGGCTCTGGCTGATCATGCTCGGCGGGCTCCTCGCAGCGCCGCAGTGGTGGCTGGTCTGGTCGGTGGCCGGCGGCCTCGGCCAGGGAATGGGCATCACCCTCGCACTCACCCTCGTGGCACTACGGTCCCGCGATGCTGACATCGCGCACGACATGTCCGCCATGGCCCAGCTCGTCGGCTACACCGCCGCCGCCGTCGCGCCGTTCGTCGTCGGGGCGCTGTACGACGCGACGGGAGCATGGCAGACGCCACTGGTGATCCTCACGGTGATCACTGGATCCATCGCCATCTTCGGAACGATCGCCGGCCGTAACACGACGGTCGGCGTGTCCGCGCCGGACTACCAAGGACTCGGGAGGTCGTCATGAGAACTCAGGTCGGGATCGTGGGCGCCGGCCCCGCCGGCCTACTGCTGTCGCACCTGCTGCACCAGCGCGGCATCTCATCGGTCGTGCTGGAGGCGCGCAGCCGCGACTATATCGAGCACCGAGTGCGCGCGGGGGTGCTCGAGCAGGGCACCGTCGACACGCTGCGCGAGGCAGACCTGTCCAAGCGGCTCGACGTTCAGGGACTGCGGCACGAAGGCATCGAGTTGCGTTTCGACGGTGCGGGTCACCGCGTTCCGATGGCGGATCTCACCGGACGGGCCATCACCGTGTACGGGCAGCAGGAGATCATCAAGGATTTGGTCGCGCAGCGGCTCGCCGACGGCGGCGACGTGCGGTTCGAGGTGTCGGACGTCGGGGTGGACGGGATCGCCGGCTCGAATCCGACGATCGGTTTCCGCCACGACGGCCGCGACGAGACGCTCGAGTGCGACTTCGTGGCCGGCTGCGACGGTTTCCATGGCGTTTCCCGCGACAGCGCCCCCGCAGGTGCGCTGCACGTTCTGGAGCGCGAGTATCCGTTCGCCTGGCTCGGCATCCTGGCCGAGGCGCCGCCGGCGGTCGACGAACTCATCTACTGCCTGCACGAGAACGGCTTCGCGCTGTACAGCATGCGCTCGCCGACGATCTCGCGGCTGTACCTGCAGGTCGTCGTCGACGAGGACATCGACAAGTGGCCGGACGACCGCATCTGGGACGAGCTCACCACGCGATTCGCCCTGGCCGGGTCGGACTGGAAGCCCACTCCCGGCCCGATCATCGACAAAGGCGTCACGCCGATGCGCAGCTTCGTCACCGAGCCGATGCAGGTCGGCCGGCTCTTTCTGGCCGGGGACGCGGCGCACATCGTGCCGCCGACCGGCGCCAAGGGCCTCAACCTCGCGGTCAACGACGTTCGCCTGCTCGCCGGTGCCCTCGAGGCGTGGTACGCGTCGGGAGACGACGCCCTTCTCGAAAGCTACTCCCGCGATGCGCTTCGCCGGGTATGGCGCGTCCAGCACTTCTCGTGGTGGATGACCCAGATGCTGCACCGCTTCCCGGACGACGACGAGTACGGCCACCGCGTTCAGGTCGCCCAGCTGCGCAACGTCGTCGAGTCGCCCGCCTACGCCAAAGCGCTCTCCGAGAACTATGTCGGCTAGTCGTCGGCCGGTTCCGGCTCTCGCTGGTGACTAATCGACGGTCACGGTCTGTTTGCGGTAGTTGTTCGCGTTGCCGTTCGGGTCGTACCGCGCCTCGGTGTTGCCTGCGACGTCGACCGAGAACCAGTGCACGGTGGTCGTGCCCGACGTCAGCTCGATCGCCGCTTCGCCCTCGCGCAGGCCGGCCGAGCTCACCATGGCCGACTCGTAGTCCGGCCGACTGCCGTCCAGCGTGTAGTGGATGGTCACCGGCTCCGACGTGTCGAACGTGACGCCGTCGTCGGTGAGTTCGAGGATCGTCTTCGGCGGCGTGGTGTCCTTCCCGTACGCGGCGGCCACCTCGAACAGGCCGATCAGCCCGCTGGCGAACTCCATCGCCTCGTGGAAGCCCTCCTCGAACGGGGGCTGGAAGCCGACCGCGTCCCAGTCACCTTCGGCCGGGTCCCAGAGGTCGGCGCCGACCTCGAAGTCCCAGCCGAAGATGCCCTTGTTGTACCAGTGCTCGTCGGCCGAGTTGCCGGCCGCCGAGTACAGGACGTCGATGACCGGCCCGGTGCGGCCCGGCCACACCGCCGTTCCGCGCCACGAGTGGACGGCGGAAAGGATGTGGCTGGACGAGGCCCAGAAGTAGTCCTCTTCACCGACCGTCGGCCGTGGCAGCGGGATGCGGCCGTCCGCGATATAGGCGCCCGGTGGCCACATGAAGTAACCGCCGTAGGAGTGTGTGTTCATGACGAACTTGATGTTCGGATACTCCTCGGTGAGCCAGACCTCGTTGCGGGCTTCCGGCTCGGACAACTCGGATTCGCCGGAGTACACGGCGCTGTAGCACAGCCCGGATGCGCCGGCGTAGCCGTCGAAGCGGGATCCGGCGCTGAAGTTGCGGTTCAGGTCGACGCCCCAGAAGTTTCGGACGAACGGGTCGCTGAGCTCCGGCCCGCAGTAGTTGGTCATGTTCTTGCGCTGGAAGTTGTAGTCGTAGAACGAGTAGTGACCACCGTCGGGATTCACCGTCGGGATGATGAAGACGTCGACGTTCCGGAGCAGTTGCTTCGTCGCAGCGTCGGTCTCGGAGTTGCGCAGCAACCGCTCGGCGGCCTCGACCGCCACCAACGGCGTCACCCATTCGCGCGCGTGTTCCTGCGAGTAGGCGAGCACACCGGTCTTCGATCCGTCCCGGTGCTCACCGATCCGGATCGCCTTGACCGTGAACGGTTCCCGGGAGATCGACTCGGGCGCATCCAGGAAGTCCCACAGCGGCTCAGTGCCGGCCACGGTCACGCCATCACCGGAGTTGCCGCGATACGTCGACGCCGAGACCAGGGCCGAAGCTTGCGGGGATGTGTTGATCGCATCGACGACCTCGGCGGCCGTGCTGGCCAGGTCGCCGTCGCCGTCGGTCGCGAGCGAGACGGCGATCGTCGTCCCACCCTCGACGGCGACCGACAGCGGGCTGCTTGGCACGCCCGGATCGCGCGTCTCGAGCACCAAGTCGTTGCCGCCCTCATGACCCCACGCGTGCGACGTGACATAGAACGCGTTGGCGGCGGCCGTGCCGATGAGGGCCTGGGCGTGCCGGCGGTAGCCGTTCGTCGTGTACGGCAACTCGATGATCTCGGTGAGGTTGGGGAACTCCGCGGCCAGCGCCTCGATCCGTTCGGTCACCTCGGTCGGGTCCATGTAGTGGTCGACGAACCCGGTCGCGTAGTGCGGGCCGTCCGCCTTGCGCGGCTCGCCGAGCCATTGCACGACGTCGGCGGTCGTCTGGCCGCCCATGCTGCTTGTGATCGTGATTTCGTCCGGGATCTGATCAACGTGGACCGGGTCGTTGAAGCGGTGGTAGAGGTACTGACCGGCGTCCACGAACCGGCTCATGGTGTAGCTGTTGCCGTCCCAGCTCACCGTCAGCACCGTCGCGCTGTCCGCTCCGGCCGAGCTCTTCACCTCGACGTTGAGATAGGTCTCGCCGCCGATGCTCTCGAACCACTCCGACCGCAGCACCGTCAGCGTGTCGATCGCTTGCGCCGATACGTCCTCGAGTCGTTCCAGCGTGCTCGCGCGCTCGGCGATGACTTCGGCGGTTTCGTTCGCGGAGACGATCGGCTCGCCGACGGCGAAACCCTGCTCGCGCAGGGCGTCCTGCTGGGCGGCCGTAGCTACGACGTGGACCTCGATCCGGCTGCCGGCCGGCTTTGCGTATTCGGTGACGTCGGCGCCGGCTGCGATCAGGTCGAGAACCTCATCCTGGTCTGTGACGTAGACCTTCACCAACTCTGCCGGTTCCTCCACGCCCGGTGGCATGAGCGGCTCGTCCGGCTCGGGTCCGGCGCCGGCCGCCATGGGCAGTCCGGCGATCAGTACGGGTACCGCAGCGATGACGACATAACGCATACGCCGATGCACGGAAAACGACCTCATTGTCCTGCCTCCGCGTCCGCTGAAGCCAAATGTGACGCTTTACTGCATCGAACGCCCGTTACCGTCAGCCGTCAATGCTGCACATGTCGGAACCTCTTCATGCAATTGACGTGCCGGTCCGGTAGAGAGGTCGGCTTGCTCGGTCAGCGGGCGTCGAGGAACGCGAGCACCCGGCGCCCGAGCTCCCCGGCGGCGTCCGCGTCGTAGGACGGCAGGCTGGAGTCGGCGAACAGGTGCTGATCGCCGGGATAGAGGTACAGCTCGCCGTCCTTGGCCGCCGCGACGATCTCCCTGGCCGCTTCGATGTCGCCCTCGTCGACGAAGAAGGGGTCCTTGTCCATGGCGTGGACCTGCACCGGCAGGCTCGCGGGCCAACTCGACCCGAACTCCGAGGGCGGCAGGCTGGCGTGGAAGAACAGCGCCCCCCGGGCTCCAGGGCGGGTCTGCGCCAGCTTCTGGGCCGGCATCACGCCGATCGAGTAGCCGGCGTAGACGAGCTCGGAAGGCAGGCCGTCGGCCGCGCGTACGCCGCGCTCGAGGACCTCGCCGAAGCCCACCTGCTGGGCGTAGCCGATTCCGTCGTCGAGGCTCTCGAACGTCTGCCCGTCATACAGATCGGGCGTGTGGACCTTATGCCCATGCTCGCGCAGCTCCGCGGCGAAGGCGTGGACGCCCTCAGTGAGACCGTGCGCGTGGTGGAACAACAACATTTCAGCCATGAGGACTCCTCGGTATCGACGACGACCGACGCGTGTTTACGCTCGACTTTGACGGAACGATCCAACACTATAGACTGATCGAACAATGTCGAGCAATACCGAGATACCGGACTACGACCTCCCGGACATGGTCGAGGTGTGGACTCCCGCGCAGCTGCGCGCGATAGCCGATCCGCTGCGCAGCACGATCCTGGATCTCGTGCTGGAGCGGGCCGCGACCGTGGCCGAGCTCGCCGCGGCGGTCGGACGTCCCAAGAGCACCGTTGCGCACCACGTCAACGTGCTGGTGGACGCGGGAATGCTCAAAGTCGTGCGGACCCGTAAGGTGCGAGCGATCGACGAGCGGTACTACGGGCGTACCGGCCGCACCGTCTACGTGGGCGTGGCCCGCCGGCCGGGCGACACCGAGACTCCCGTGTGCATCAACGAGTTGTCGGTCGCCGCCGCCGAGTCGGTACCGGCGCACGAGGCGGACACGCTCTACACCACGCTGCGGCACGTGCGTATCCCGCCCGAGCGTGCCGCGGAGTTCTGGCGACGAGTCGAGGAGCTCATCCGGGATTTCACCCGGCTGCCACGTTCGGGCGACACGGTGTACGGATTGGTCGCGGGCCTTTACCCGACGGACCACCCAACGCTGCCCGAGCCGGAGCACTCCGACGAGTGATGGCTCGGCCTAGTGCGGGACGATCATCACCGGGCACGGCGAGTGGTGCAGCACCCCGTGACTCACCGAGCCGACCCGCAGGTGGGGGAACATTCCGCCACCGCGCCGGCCGACGACGAGCAGGTCCGCGTTGGACGCGGCACGGACGAGCACGTCGGTCGGATGGCCGACTTCGAGATCCTCGATTACCTTCACGCCCGGATACGAGGCGGCTTTGGCCGCGATGGTCTCGGTGAGCGTCTTACGGGCGGCGTCCTCGTCGGCGTGCTCGGCACGGATGACCGCCTCGGGCCTGGCGTACAGCCATGCGTCGGCCATGGCGGCGCTGATTTCGCGCCACGCGTAGACCGCGCGCAGCGGTACCCCGCGAACGCTTGCTTCGGTGAACGCCAGTTCAACGGCGGCCAGAGAGCCCGTCGAACGGTCCACGCCCACGACGATCTCACGGCCCGCCTCGCCGAGCGGTCCTTGCACGACGGTCACCGGCACGTCGGCATGTTCCGCGACGCCGTGCGCCACCGAGCCGAGGAGCAAGCCGGTGAAGCCGCCCTCGCCACGCCCGCCGACAACGAGAACGGACGCGTTCGCAGCCGCTTCGAGCAGTGCCGGGCGGGCGTCGCCGGCGAGCAGCCGAGTCGTCACGTCGACATCCGGTTCGGCGTTGAGCGCCACCGTTCTGGCGTCGTCCAGCAGCCGGCCGGCGTCCTCGCGAGCCCATCGACCCACGTGTCCGTAGGCGGCGCTCTCGGGCATCTCATAGAGCCACTTCTGGAGCGCATTGCCGATGACCAGCGGCACGTCTCGCAGCACCGCCTCGCGGGCGGCCCAGTGAACGGCGTACTTGCTCGTTTCGGAACCGTCGACGCCGACGAAGATCTCGCTCATGGCTCCTCCTGTCACCCCAGCTCACGGTATCCGGCCGTTGCACACTACCGCCTGAGGTCCCCGCCGCATGAGGACCAAGGTCGGGAGCAGGATCTTGGCCGCCGGGCAGCCTACTGGTCGGCACCGGTGTCGCTGGTGTCATCCGACGGTGTCGCGGTGACGCCGGCGGCTCGGGCGTCCGGCCACACCCAGTCGCGGATGGCGGGATCGTCGTCACCGTGTTCGCGGGTGTACTGGCGTGCGCGGAGGCGCTCGTCCACCATCTTCTGGCGGAGGACGGCCGCCCTCGACTGCAGCCCGGGCACCCGGTCGATAACGTCGATCACCAGATGGAACCGGTCGAGGTCGTTGAGCATGACCATGTCGAACGGGGTGGTGGTCGTGCCCTCTTCCTTGTAGCCGCGCACGTGCAGGTTGCCGTGGTTGCGCCGCCGGTAGGTCAACCGGTGGATCAGCCAGGGATAGCCGTGGTACGCGAAGATGATCGGCTTGTCGGTCGTGAACAGGGAGTCAAATTCCCTGTCGGGAAGGCCGTGCGGGTGCTCGTGCTCGTCCTGGAGCCGCATCAGGTCGACCACGTTGACCACCCGTACTTTGAGGTCCGGCAAATGGTGGCGCAGCAGATCGGTGGCGGCCAGCGTCTCCAGCGTCGGGACGTCGCCGGCGCAGCCGAGTACGACGTCGGGATCACCGTCGTCGTTGCCGGCCCAGTCCCAGATGCCGATGCCGCGGGTGCAGTGGGCGATCGCCTCGTCCATCGTCAGCCACTGCGGCGAGGGCTGCTTGCCGGTCACCACGACGTTGACGTAGTTGCGGCTGCGCAGGCAGTGGTCGTAGGTGGACAGGAGCGTATTGGCGTCCGGTGGTAGGTAGACGCGGATGATGTCCGCCTTCTTGTTCACGACATGGTCGATGAAACCGGGATCCTGGTGTGTGAAGCCGTTGTGGTCCTGCCGCCACACGTGCGAGGACAACAGGTAGTTCAGCGACGGGATGGGCCGGCGCCACGGGATGTCCCGGGTGACTTTCAGCCACTTGGCGTGCTGGTTGAACATCGAGTCGACGATGTGGATGAACGCCTCGTAACTGTTGAACACGCCGTGCCGGCCGGTGAGCAGGTAGCCTTCGAGCCAGCCCTGGCACTGGTGTTCGGAGAGCATCTCGACGACGCGGCCCGACGTCGAAAGGTGCTCGTCGGTGGGCAGGATCTCTGCCTGCCATACCTTCGCGCCGGCGTCGATGGTGGCTCCCAGCCGGTTGGAAGCGGTCTCGTCCGGCCCGAACACCCGGAAGCTATTCGGGTTGTGTTCGACGACACCGGCCAGCCAGTTGCCCAGCACCCGAGTCGCCTCGGCAACCGCACCGCCGGGTGTGGGGACGTCGACGGCGTGCGCGCGGAAGTCCGGGAGCTTCAGGTCACGCGTGAGTTCGCCGCCGTTGGCATGCGGGTTGGCGCTCATCCGGCGGAGCCCCTGCGGGTTCAGCGCTCGGATGTGATCGCGCAGGCGACCGTCCTCGTCGAACAGCTCATCGGGTCGGTACGAACGCATCCACGCTTCGAGCCGCTTGGTGTTCTCGGTGTCGCCGCGAACGTTGCTCATCGGCACCTGGTGCGACCGGTGGGTGTTCTCGATCTGCTTGCCGTCGATCTCACGCGGACCGGTCCAGCCCTTGGGCGTCTTGAACACGATCGCCGGCCAGGCGGCCCTTCCGGTCAGCGCGTCGTTCGCCGCCGCCGAGCGGATCCGGTCAATCTCGTCGAGCGCCTCGTCCAGCAAGATGGCGAAGCGCTGATGGACCGACGCCGGGTCCTCACCGTCGAAGCCGCCTTCGAACCAGTACGGCCGGTGGCCGTTGCCCACGAGGAACGCCTCCAGCTCCTCGCGCGGTATCCGCGCGAAGACCGTCGGATTGGCGATCTTGTACCCGTTGAGGTGCAGGATCGGCAGCACGGTGCCGTCGGTGGCCGGGTTGAGGAACTTGTTGCCGTGCCAGCCGGTGGCCAGCGGCCCGGTCTCGGCCTCGCCGTCGCCGATGACGCAGGTGACGATCAAGTCGGGATTGTCGAAGGCGGCACCGTACGCGTGCGACAGCGCGTATCCCAGCTCGCCGCCCTCGTGGATGGAGCCCGGAGTCTCCGGGGCGACGTGGCTCGGGATGCCTCCGGGGAAGGAGAACTGCCGGAACAACTCGCGCATACCGTCCGCGTCGTCGCCCACGCCGGAGTAGACCTCGCTGTAAGTGCCCTCCAGCCAGGACGCGGAGACCAGCGACGGGCCGCCGTGGCCGGGTCCGCTGATGTAGATCATGTTCAGGTCGCGTTCGACGATGGCCCGGTTCAGGTGCGCGTACAGGAAGTTCTGGCCAGGCGAGGTACCCCAGTGGCCGAGCAACCGGGGCTTGATGTGCTCGGCCACGAGCGGCTCGCGCAGCAAGGGGTTGTCGAGCAGGTAGATTTGCCCGACGGACAGGTAGTTGGCCGCCCGCCACCACGCGTCGATCCGCGCGATGAGGTCGGCATCGATCGAACCCGTGCCGCCTGTCGTAGCGGGCCGTGTTGCCGTGTCGGTCATGGTGCGAGCCTTTCGATCAGTCGTATCAATTCCAGCCTCCCGTACTCGGGCTGGCGGGCGCCAGTGACCTTCGGCATCTGCTTCATCGGCCGCCGGCGCCATCCTGGGTGCTCAGGAACGCGTCGATCTCAGCAAGAAAATGCCGCCATCCCGGGTCGTGTTCGGGAAGCAGGTGATTGGCGCTGTCGAGTGGCACGAGCCGGCTGCCGGGAATGAGGCTGGCGAGCAGGCGGGACTGCTCGAACATGTTGTCCGGTTCTCTGCGTGCACACATGATCAGCGTAGGTGTCGCCACCTTCGAGGCCAGGTCTGCGACGTCGATATCGGCGAACTCGTTGAGGAAACGCCAGGCGTTCTCTGGTGACGTGGAGCGCCGCTGGAGCTCATCGAAGACCTTCCATTCCTCCTGGGTGGCCTCGGGCAGGAACCGGGCCACGAATATCTGCCGGTACGTCGGGTCCGGGCGGCCCCACGCCAGCCGGGCCAGGTCGATGCGAGTCTCGACGAGTTCGAGCTCTTCGTTGGTGCGCGCGCGTTTGCGCCGGCCCTTGACGAAGCCGCCGAGGAGCAGCAGATGCGTCACACGCTCCGGATGGCGGACCGCGTATGCGATCGCCACGGCCGCGCCCTGGGAGATGCCGAGCAACGGGAACCGTTCGAAGCCTGCCGCATCGACCACCGCCTCGAGGTCATCGATCCAGTCGTCGAAGGAGAAGCGGGACACGTTCCACTCGGACAGGCCGCACCCGCGCTCGTCGTACCGCAGCAGCGTGAAGCGCTGCGACAGCTCAACCAGCCAATGTCGCCACACCGGGCTCTGCCAGTCGTAGTCGAGATGGCTCAGCCAGTTCGCAGCCTTCACCAGAGGAGGGCCGCTTCCCATGGTGGCGTACGCGAGCCGGGTGCCGTCCGGCACCGTACAGAATCTGATCTGCTGCGGCGGGGAGTGCTCGGGATCGGTAGGCGCCGGTGTGTCGGTCCGAGCCTCTTCGGCGGTGCCAACGAACTGGTATCCGCGGCCGTGGACCGTCCTGATCAATCGCTGGGCCTGCCCGTCGTCCCCGATCGCGCGTCGAGCGGCCTTCACTCTGCTGGTCAGCGTGGATTCACTGACGAACCGATTGCCCCAGACCGTGTCGAGTAACTCCTCCTTGGTGACCACTCGGCCGCGTTCCCGGATGAGGACGGCGAGCACGTCGAAGACCTGCGGCTCGATCGGCACGACGGAGCCGGCGCGCCGTAGCTCGAACCTGGTCAGGTCGAGCTCGCAATCGGCGAAGACAAAGACCATCGGCACCCCCGGGGAAGGACCGCGCCGCGGGCGAACGCGGCATCCACCAGCAGTGTCCCATCACATGCCTGGTGCAGGGGATCTCCACATCCTCTCCACGTCTCCTCCAAGTCTGCGGGCTTGTCGGCGAGCAGAGTCATCAGTGCGACCGCGAGAAGGCCTCGCGGCAGGGTTCCGAGAAGACCTCACGGCACCCTCGCAGCACCACCAAGGGGAAAGGGAAACGATGGAAACGCTGTACGCGCTGGCGGCCCTACAGGGACACGACCTGATGCGCAGGCAGTTCGACACGCCGGAGTGGCAGCACTACGCCGCCGCGTTGGGGGCGCGCGAGCCGTGGCACGTGCGCTTCGCGGAGCGGATCAAGCGACTGAAGCTGCTCGCCGGCCAGTCGTCCGCGGCCGTGGCGGCCCCGGGGAGCTCCTGATGTCGACCGTGCCGATGAGTCTCGTCCGGACCACCGGCGGTGAGTTCGCCGCCGGTGCCAGGGCGATGCTCCCGTGGCTGGCCGGTATCGTGCCGTTCGGCCTCGTGATCGGTGTCAGCGCCGCCCGCGCGGACATCCCGGCCGCCGGCTGGCTGACCGGGCCGGCGATCTACGCCGGTAGCGCTCAGGTCGCCACCATCGAGATGCTCGACGCGGGCGCCGCACCGGCCGTCATCGTCGCGACAGCGCTGATCATCAATCTCCGGCTCGTCCTCTACTCGGCGGCCATCGCAGCCTACTGGCGCGATACGCCCCGCTGGTGGCGCGCGGCCGCGGCCTACCTGTTGGTGGATCCGTCGCTCGTCGTGGGCATGGACGGCTACCAGCGCTACGCCGATCGCGATGCCGGCCATCGCCACTACCTCGGCGGAGCCGTCGTCCTGTGGGCGGTGTGGCTCACTGCCATCGGCGCCGGTGTCACGCTCGGGGCGCAACTGCCGCCGGCGCTCCGCCTGGAACTGATCATTCCGCTCTATCTCGCGGGGGAAGTCGTACACAAACTCGGCGACCGCGCGACCCGCCGGGCGGCCGTGACCGCGACCGTCATCGCAGTGGCCGCGTTCGCCGCGCCGCTGCATCTCGGTGTGCTGCTCGCGATCATCGCTGGGCTCGTCGCCGCCCTGACGATCAAGGAGGCCTCCCGATGACCGCATGGATCGTCGTGCTCGTGGCAGGGCTCGGCAGCTATCTGTTCCGGGTCAGCATGATCTTGATAGCGGACCGGCTGACGCTGCCGGCGAAGGTCGTACAAGCCTCCGGTTTCGTGGCACCCGCCGCGTTCGCCGCGCTCGCGGCCACCGGGCTCACCGCTTCGATACACGGCGTCGGCATCGCACCCGCGATCCCGCCGCTGGCGGCCGTGGCGGTCGCCGTCATCGCCGTTCGGCACACCGGCCGCCCGTACATGGCCGTGCTGGCCGGTATGCCGACGCTCTGGCTTCTCACTGCGGCGGTGGGTGCCTGATGCCCGCGCTGCGCCGCCCGCGAGGCCCGCCCGCGCACCGCTGACACCCCGAACCGGCAGTCCAACAACTAACCAATCAATCCACTCAGAAAGGTCAAACGACATGACTACAACGACCGAGCGCCTGCCGCTCAACGGCGTCGACACGCCGACCCTGTTCGCCACGCTGGACGCCGTCAAGGGCCAGCCCGACATCGCCAAGTTCCAGTTCCGGGCCACCAACCGTTGGGTGCGCGGCACGCACAACCGCAGCACCATGCACGGCTTCTTCGGTGCCGGCCAGGAGATGGAACACGCGAGTCCCACAGTGGTCGACGCCGACCACCCGGCCGTGCTCGTCGGAGCCGACAACGGCCCGACGCCGGTCGAGTACGTTCTGGCGGCGCTGGCGGCCTGCCTTACGTCCGGGCTGGCGAACATCGCAGCCGCGCGGGGCATCGAGCTGACCGAGGTCGAGTCGACCGTCAAGGGCGACATCAACCTGCTCGGCATCTTGGGCCTGTCCCACGTCGTCGGTGAGCAAGTCCGCAACGGCTACGAGCACATCGAGGTCGACTTCAAGATCAAGGGCAATGCGCCCGACGAGAAGTTGCGCGAGCTCGTGGAGCAGTCCCGTAACCGCTCGGCGGTCTACGACGTGATCACCAACCCGGTGCCGGTCAAGGTCAACGTTACGACCGGCTGACAACCCATGTGGCGCGGCTGCCCGGCACCGGTCGGGCAGCCGCGGCGCAAACCGAGGAACGAGGATGAAATGAAAGCGATCGACACCGTCGTGATCGGCGCCGGGCACGCGGGTCTTGCCGTCAGCAAGCGCCTGACCGAAGCCGGGCGCGACCACGTCGTACTGGACCGTGGTCGGCCGGCCGAAAGCTGGCGCAGCGCCCGGTGGGATTCGCTACGCCTGCTGACACCCAACTGGATGAGCCGGCTGCCCGGATGGAGCTACCGAGGAAACGATCCGGAGGGCTTCATGGCGGCGTCCGAGCTCGTCGAGTACCTGGCGTCGTACGCACGGTCGTTCGGCGCGCCGGTGCAACCGTGGACGGCGGTCACCGACGTGCGGCCGGCCGACGGCGGCTACCTGGTGGCGACGACGGCAGACGTCTGGGCCGCCCGCAACGTCGTCGTCGCCGCCGGGCCACGGCCATGGGTGCCCGAGGCGGTCGCGGCCGGCCTCGCACGAGACATCCGGCAACTGCACACGAACCGCTACCGCAACCCGGCCGCGTTGCCGGACGGCGGCGTGCTCGTCGTAGGTGCTTCGGCGTCGGGTGTTCAGGTGGCCGCGGAGCTGCGCAAGGCGGGCAGGCATGTGGTGCTGGCGGTTGGTACGCACACCCGGTTGCCACGCCGGTACCGCGGCATGGACGTCATGTGGTGGCTCGAGCAGTTGGGGATGCTCGACCGGACCGTCGACGACGTCGGCGATGTCCGCGAGGTTCGGCGAGAGCCGTCGTCCCAGCTCACCGGCGGCCACGGCGGACAGGGACTAGACCTGGGCACGCTACGCGATCTGGGCGTCGTGGTCGCCGGACGGCTCTCCCGAGTGGACGGCCATCGGGTGTCCTTCGCCGCCGACCTCCCGGCAACCACCGCAGCTGCCGAGGCACGGCTCAGGCGCACGCTCGCCAGAGTCGACGAGCACGTTGCCACGGTGGGGCTGGACGCGGAGGTACCCGCACCGGACGACATCCCTCCGGTTGTGCTGACCGGTGGACCGGAATCGCTGGACCTACGCGCATCCGGCATCTCAACGGTCGTGTGGGCCACCGGGTTCCAGTTCCGCTATCCGTGGCTGAACGTGCCTGTGGTCGACGGCGCGGGTGAGATCAAGCAGTACAAGGGCGTCACATCCTCACCCGGCATGTACGTCATGGGCCTTCGCTTCATGTACCGCCGCAACTCGCAGTTCATCGACGGTGCTCGCCATGATGCGCGCAGCGTCGTCCAGCATCTGACCGGCGCTCCGGCGCTGGCGGCAAGGAGTGAGCGAGCATGAGCACGACACACGATGTGATCGTTGTTGGGGCGCGCTGCGCCGGGGCCGCCACGGCGATGTTGCTGGCCAGACGCGGGCTCCGGGTCCTGGTGCTTGATCGCGCCCGGTACGGCAGCGACGCGGTCTCCACGCACGCGTTGATGCGCGGCGGGGTACGCCACCTGCATCGATGGGGTCTGCTGGACCAGATCATCGCTGCGGGGACACCCCCGGTCACGAAGGTCGTCTTCCATTACCCGGACGAGATCACTCCCATCTCGCTCAAACCGGCCGCCGGTGTGGATGCGCTCTACGCCCCGCGCCGCACCGTGCTGGATCCGGTGCTCGCGGACGCCGCCATGGCCGCGGGAGCGGACCTGAGTTTCGAAACGACGGTGACCGGGCTGCTGCGTGATGACACCGGCCGAGTAACCGGGGTCGTCGCGCGGAACCGGCAAGGCCACCCGCTGACGGCAACGGCGCCGCTGACGATAGGTGCTGACGGCATCCGGTCGGTGGTGGCCCGGGAGGTCGATGCGCGGACGACCCGGACGGCCGACGGGGATGGCAGCGCGTTCTTGTACGGCTACTGGGACGACTTACCGGTGGAGGGCTATGAGTGGCTCTACGCTCCAGGCGAGAGCGCCGGTCTGATACCCACCAACAACGGCCAGACGGTGGTCTTTGCGGGTACGACACCTGCGCGGATGAAGTCCGTGCGGCGGGCGGGGACCGCCCATCAGGCGTTCGGCTCAGTGCTCGCGGCGGTGTCGCCCACGGCGTACGAGCGAGTCTCCGCCGCCCGCGCGCCAGCACAGCTGCATGGGTTCGTGGGCCTCCCCGGTTACCTACGGCAGGCGTGGGGGCCGGGCTGGGCGCTGGTGGGTGACGCGGGCGGCTTCGAGGACCCGCTGAGCACACACGGCATCACCGACGCCTTCCACGAGGCCGAGCTGCTGGCATCGGCCGTCCTGGACATCCAGGGCGGAACCGCGAGCGAAGCCGATGCGCTGGTGCGGTACCAACGGACCCGGGATGCCCTCTGCTCCCGGCTGTACGCGGCGGTCGAAACGATTTCCTCGTACTCGTGGACGATGCCGGAGCTCCGGAAGTTGCTGATGGAGGCCGGGGCGGCGATGACCGAGCAGATCGAGCTCATGCAGGCGTTGGATCACGACCGAGAGCTGACGCCCGGTGCGATGGCGTAGCGGTAGCCGGCGGTTGCTCAATTTCCCGTCGATTAGGCTGGCCGGCCACTTGACACCGAGCGGTGCCGGCGTAAGGCACGGGACGCCGCCTCGGCCCGTACGGCTCGTGAAACCAGGGAGGGAGACTCGCGTGAAGGTCGGCGACATCGCACGTCGGACCAGGACGGTGAGCAGTCGTGACATCGAGCTTTTCACTGAGATGACCGGTGACCGGAACCCGCTCCACTACGACGAGGAGCTGGCCCGGCGAACCCGGTTCGGTGGAATCATTGTCCAGGGTGGCGTCACCACGGGACTGTTGAACGCCGTGGTAGCCGAGGAGCTGCCCGGCCCCGGAAGCGTCTTTCTCAGTTTGAACCTCGACTTTCACGCCCCGGTCCGCCCGGGAGACCGGATCACGGCCGAGGTGGAGGTTCAAGCGGTGCGCACGGACAAGCCGATCGCCGAACTCCGCGCAACGATCAAACGGCAGGATGGCGTGGTCGTTGTCAGTGGCACTGCCGTGACCTACCAGGAACCGCTGTGACGTCCCCGCGCGGCGGAGGGCTGATCGGCCACCCATCTTGGCGACTATGGACCCTGCCAGGGCTCGGCGTCGCCGCACGATGGTCGAGGTAGCGACCGCGCCGGCTCAGGACGTTCTCGTGGGATCAACGCGGGCTGGCGTGGCGGAAAGGCTGCTCAGGGGCGGCGGCTTGCAAGGACGCAGAACTCGTTCCCCTCTGGGTCGGCTAGTACGACCCAGCTCTCATCGCCTTGGCCGATGTCGGCGTGTCGAGCACCGAGGTCGAACAGGCGACGCACCTCTTCATCCTGCTCCCTGTCAGTTGGGTTGAGGTCGAGGTGGAGCCTGTTTTTGACGGTCTTGCCCTCGGGCACCTGCGCGAACGTCAGCGTCGGCGGCACCGGGCCAGGGTGGTCCTCGCCATCACGTAACATAGGTGGGCCAATCGTGACAATACTGTCGTCTTCGTCTTGCACCTCGTAGTCAAGGACCGAGCACCAGAACCGGGAGAGAGCGTTGGGATCGGCACAGTCGATCGCAAGCTCGGTGAACTTACTGGCCATGTCAGGACCTCCCGGTCAGGTAGCGGGTCCGC
The DNA here is from genome assembly GCA_036374835.1 of Jiangellaceae bacterium. GTDB lineage: Bacteria > Actinomycetota > Actinomycetes > Jiangellales > Jiangellaceae > DASUTB01. The sequence continues at coordinate 22,412 of DASUTB010000050.1, forward strand.
CCAAGGCCCACGTGTTAATCGCGTCGGCGCAGGCACGCCGCGGTCGATCGTTCGCAGCTGACCCCAGAATGACCACGTTAAGCTGGCATGTCCGGGCTTTACGTGTCCTGTAGGCGTGGTGTCGTAGGGGATCGCCGCGCAATGGTTGGTCGTGCGTTGTCGGCGCTTGGATTGTCGCCGGTGCGTGTAGGTGGGCGCGTTCGGAGCGGAGCCTTGACTCGAACGTGTGTTCGAGGTAGGGTGGGTTTCAGGCAGGGCGATAAGGCCCCTTTATTGGTTTTGCCGGGGATCTGGCTCGTGGCAAGGATCCCCCTGTGTGATTGATAGGCCACTCCACGGACTGAGTGTGAGCAGCATGTGGTGCGTTGCTTGGGGTGGTTTCGGTGCGCCGGT
>DASUTB010000051.1:0-28811 GCA_036374835.1 Jiangellaceae bacterium
CGCCCACAGAACCGTGGACAGGACCCCGACGGTCAGCCCGACGACGAGTGCCAGCACCGCGGCGAGGCCGCCGGCCGGATCACGAACTGCGCGCGCCGCACCCACGTACGACACCAGGCCGGGCCGCGATCGCCACACCCGCGCGAGCGTCGCGACCGGTATCGGATAGAGGCGCAGCACGAGGACGCATGCGGCCAGCGCCAGCAACAACGGCGTTGCCGCGAGCAAGGGGTCGACTCCGGACCCGGCCGCCCCGGAGTCCAGCCCGCGACGATTCAGCAGCCACAGCGCGACACCTGCCGCGCCCACGACCAAGGCGTCCGCGGTCCAGCGCACCCAGCTACCGCCTAACCTGCCGAGATCACGCCGCTGCCCGGCCAGTCCCTGCGGCCGGACCAGCAGCGGCAGCAGCAGAACCGGCACGATGCCGACGAATGCCGGTAGCGCCCATCCGGCCACGCCGGCCGCACCCGGTACCAGCCGGTGAACCGCATATGTTGCGGCGGCTGCGGCCGGAATTCCGAGCAGCACGCCCTCGACGGCCAGGACGATGCGCAGCTGCCGGGTGGCCGCTCCACGCGCCGCGACGAGGGAGAACGCCGCACGGCGCCGCTCGATCAGCATTCGAAGGCCGAGCGCCAGCACGGCGATCGTCGCGCCAAGCGGACCGGCCGCCACCATGGCGATCAGTGCCGCTGCACCGGCCTGCGCGGACAGCGTCCGGTCCAGCAGCTCGGGGCTCGCGGACGCGAACCGCAGCGTGAAGGACGTGTCGGGTTGCGCAGTGCGGGCGGCGTCGGTCGACGGCGGCGCCCCGATCTGCCCCGGGTTGGCCATGAAGGCCCGCATCGCGCCAACGATCTCAGGCGCCGCCCCGATACGCTGCTCGCTCACGTCGAACGGGTACCAGACCCGCATCGTCAGCGCGACGTCGCCGAAGGCGGCGAACGATTCCAGGCTCATCAGGTAGCTCAGCGCGACCGGGTCGACGTAGGCCTGACCGATCATCGTGCTTCCGACGTTGAAGTCGACGTACTCATGGCCGCTGAGAATCGAGCCGTGGTGGGTCCAGTACTCGTCACCGACATCGACCGGTTCGAAGATTCCGGACAACCGGGCGTTAACCCCCGCCCCGAGCTCGCGGACTTCGCCGATCTCCCATCCGAAGTCTTCGGCGGTCGCACTCGTCATGGCGATGTCGAGGGTCAACAGGCGCACCGTCTCCCCTGGCTCCACGCCGACAACGCGGCCCGATGGCATGCGGAAGTAGCGCAGATCGTCCTCCGAGCTCGCGAAGCCGGACTCCGACGCAGCGACCGCTTCCCCGTAGATCTGCTCGGGATCGACCTGTTCGAACTCCACGCCTGGAGCAGAGCCCACGACATACTCGATTCGCTCGCCGTAGCCCGGGTCCGCGGAGAGCGTGAGATCGCCGTTGCGGATCTCCTCCGGCCAGTAGTCCGCGTGGTCTCCGAATCTGATCTCCGGGCCGAGCAACACGTACTCCGCCGGGCCGAGCGACTCGCGCAATGCCTCCGGAGCACGGGAGCGGATCTCCTCGAGTTCTCCGTCTAACTGGCCGTAGATCTGGTCGGCGGTCACGTCTTCGGGCCGGTCGAGCTCATCCTCGGTCATGAGATGGAACGGCCAGTCGAGGCGGACCACACTCGTAAGGTCACGAGTCCGGGCGGGCTCGCTGCCGACGGACTCATGCAGGTCTTCGGTGAAGATGTGCTCGATGACACGTGGCCAGGCCGCGACGAGTCCGGAGACGACGGCGACGACCGCTACCACGACGAGCGCGACGGCGCGGTCCGCGAGCACCTGCCGCCGCAGCAACGAGCCCAACCCCAGGCGGGACCTCATACGGTCACCTCCACGCCGAGCGTGGCCGCGGCCTGCCGGCGTACCCGCGCCCCGTAGCCGATGACGATGACCGTCAGCAGGAGTGCAAGTGCGGCGACGAAGGTCGCGAGCCATGGCCAGTCGATGGCGACGACCGGTTCGACCGAACCCGGTAACCCAGGCGTCGCCGATCCTGCCAACGCTGGGACGGCGATCCACCCGGCCACGTATCCGGCCGCGGCGCCGAGCGCGGTGGCGAGCAGCCCGAGCAGCAGCATCTCGCGCCTGCGCTGCCGGCCCTGCTGAACTGCGGAAAAGCCCAACGCACGGAACACGCCGACCTCGGCTCGCCGCGAGGTGAGCGACGACGCCGTCCCGGCCCAGGCACCGATCACGGCGAGCCCGGCAGTCACGGCTGCAACCAGCCAGAAGGTCCTCACGACCAGCTGGGCCAGGCGGCTGCCCATGAGATCGGCCTCCACGACGGCGCGCGACGACACAACACTGTCCGGGCCGGCGATCCCGGCCGCAGCATCGGCGATGGCGCCCTGGTCGGCAGCCGGATCGGTCGTCAGCCAGACCCGGTCCGGGCCCGGCGGCTGGCCGCCGCTGTGCAGCACGGCAGCGATCAGCGAATGCAGATCCACGCTGAGCGCCGCTGGCAGAGCGGCACCCGGAACGGATTGAGCACGGCCGTCGACGATGATCGGAATCTGACCGCCGAGCACGTCCAGCCCCGCCTCGTCACCGACCGCGAGACCGAAGGCGCCCAAGGTGGCGTCGGTCGCCGTCGCCGAGACCAGCCCGGCGCCGTGAACGAGGCGAGCGGTCAGATCGGGATTCATGCCGAAGAAGTCGTCGGGAGGCAGTGTCCCGGTCAATCCAGCCTCGGCGGCGCCAGTGCTACTTACCGAGTAGTGCGTCAGGTCCGGAGTGGCGACGGTCGTCGCGGACCAACCCTCGTTCGGCACGGGAACCGCCCCATCGCCGGCCCGCACCTCGGCGATCGACAGGGCGAAGTCGGTTTCAATATCCTGGACAACAGGCAGCTCCAGCCGGACGTCGACCGCGACGATGCGCCATGGCTCGCCGGTGTCCGGTGGGAGGTCGAACTCCACCACGGCCGAGTCGGGCGACGAGGTGGCCAGCGTGATCGACCCGGTGTCGACCACGCCACCGGATCCATCCGCGTCGACGAGCCAGGCCCGGACGTTGCCCGTGACCTCGACCGGCTCGCCGTCATGGGTGAGCGCCTCCGCCTCGCCGGTCTCTTCGGAGAACAATTCCAGTTCACTGGCTATCTCGATCTCGGCGGTGGACTCACCCGCGGGCAGTTCGATCCCGATCGCCGCCCCGTCGCCACCGGCGGCGACGACGGTGATCTCGCCGTCGCCCAGCTGTGCGGATCTGTTCATCGCAGCGACGGCATTGCGCACGCCGCCGATGTCCTCGTAGTAGGCGAGCGCCAATGGCTCGATCGTGGTCGTCAAGACGCGTGCGGCGTCGAGTTCGACCTCGACGTCGGCGGCCGTCCGTTCCTTCGCCACCTCGCCCTGCAGATCGCGCCAGGTCGACGTGTAGCTCGCGGCGAAGGTTCCGCTTGCGGCGGCGAGCCCGATCAGTACGACCGGTAGCACGTAACCGGCCGGCTGCCGGGCGAGCACCCGCGCGGCGTGCACAGCCACCAAACCGGAGCGACCCTCGAGTACCCGTTCGGCGACGCGGCCGACCAGCATGATGAGGCCGGCCACGACGACAGCGGCGGCGAGCAGGATCGCCGCCGGCGCGGCAACGGCGACCGGGTCGAGCTGGCGAATTCCCTCGGCGTCCAGGACGGTGACGCCGCCGTACCGGCGCAACTGCCACGTGGCAAGTGCGGCGACGGCGAACACGAGGATCAGCGTGCCGGCCCGGCCGACGACCTGGCGTCGGCTCGCCGTAGCCCGCTGCTCGACGGTGACGTGCGCCGGCCCGGCCGCCCGAACCGCCACGATGATGAGCGTGCCGAGGCCCGCGACTACAACGACACCTATGCCAACGCCCACGGCCGGCAGCGGTACATCGAGATCCGGCCTGGCTACGCGTAGCGCGCCAAGGCCCACCGCGCCGCCGAGCACGGCAGGTAGTGCGAACACCCGGGCCGACTCACCCAGCGCCCATCCGGTCGCCTGGGTACGCGACCAGCCGCGCCCGCGCAGCAACAACGTCTCGGCAAGGCGGCTCTCGCTGAGCAGCCGGCTCATCAAGCCGATCGCCCCGATCGCCGATATCACCGCGAGCAGCAGCGGAGCGATCGCCACCGAACGGGCCGCGAGCAGGGCGCTGTCGGTGCCCTCCAGGCCGGCGATGAGGTCGTCGGCCACGGCAATACCGGCGCCACTGAAGAACGGGTCGTCCGCGAGATACGGGCGGATGCTCGGCAGGCCGCGGCGCAGTTCGCTGAGGTCGGCGAGCGTCGCCCGGTCGACGTCCGGAATGAGCCGCCACCGAGCAACCGGCACCGGGCCGGGCAGGTCGAGCAGGTCTTGTTCCGCGAGGACGGCGAGCCCGTCACCGCCGGCCATGCCGGTCGTCTCGAGGGGACTGGCGTACCAGTAGTCCGCATCCGGGTCTGACGGCCGCCAGGTACCCACCACGACAAGCTCGGCGAGCTGGCGCCGCTCCTCGAATGCCAACTCGTCGCCGATCTCGATCTCCAGGGCAGACGCCGCGTCCTCGTGCAGGGCGACCGGAACCCGGTCATCGTCCGATGTCTCGGACGGCCACTCGCCGGCTACGAGTTCGGCGTGCTCGGCCAACGTTTCGTACGCGGCCAGCGCGATCCGGGGCAGGCCCGCGTCGGCTCCCTCTGCCTGCGGAGCAGCCGGATCGAGCAGCTGGCGCGGCTCGGTCAGCAGACTCCGGTGCAGGTCATACTCGGCGTCACCGACGAAGCGGTCGAAGGCGGCTATCGCCGTGTCGTCCTGGGCGGCCGCGTCGTCGGTAACCCGGGCGGAGAGCTGGAACACCCGCTCGGTCGGGGGTACGTCGTCGAACGTGTCCCGCACCGCCGCGCCCGAAACGGCGCTGACGTACCCCACCAGCCCGGCCGCGACGCCACCGAGAAGGAACGCCAGCACCGCCACCGCTGCCAGCGTCGCACGCTGCGCTCGCCGCCGCCGGTTACGAAGTTTCGTCCCGTTCAGAACCGTTCGAAATCCGCTAGCCGGCACGTTTGTGCCTACAGAATGTCTGACACTTCGGCGAAGTGGCACGCCACCGGGTGGCCCTGACCGCGTTCCACGAGCGGTGGTTCTTCAGTCGCGCATATGTCCTGCGCCTTGAAGCAGCGGGTGCGGAACCGGCAACCGCTCGGTGGGTTCATCGGGCTCGGCACATCTCCGGTCAAGATGATGCGCTCGCGCTCCCGCTCCATCGCCGGATTGGCGGCCGGTGCGGCCGACAGGAGTGCCTGCGTGTAGGGATGGGCCGGCCGGGTGTATACCTCGTCCCGCGTGCCTTCCTCAACGATCTTGCCGAGATACATGACGGCGACCCGGTCTGAGATGTGCCGCACGACGGACAGGTCGTGCGCGATGAAGATGTACGCGAGACTGAACTCGTCCTGCAGGTCTTCCAGCAAGTTGACGACGCCGGCCTGCACGGACACGTCCAGCGCGGAGACCGGCTCGTCCAGTACCAGCGCCCTCGGCTCGAGCGCGAGCGCCCGAGCGATACCGATGCGCTGGCGCTGACCGCCGGAGAACTCGTGCGGATAGCGGTTCCCGTGCTCGGGGCTCAACCCGACAAGGCTGAGCAGGTCGGCCACCCGCTCCTTGCCACCGTTCTTGTATTTGCCGTGCACCTTGAGCGGTTCGCCGATGATGTCGTTGACCGGCATCTTCGGGTTCAACGACGCGTACGGGTCCTGGAAGACGATCTGCAAGTCGCGGCGGATCGCTTGCATCTGCTTGCGCGTGGCAGTCGTGAGCTCGGTGCCGTTAAATTTGACCGAACCGGACGTCGGCTCGTGCAGTTGAAGAATCGCCCGACCGGTCGTGGACTTTCCGCATCCGGACTCGCCCACAAGGCCGAGCGTCTCTCCGGGGTCCAGATGCAGGCTGACGCCACTAACCGCCTGAACATGGCCGACCACTCGCGTGAAGAAGCCACCACCGCGTACCGGGAATTCCTTGACCAGGTCGGTGACTTCGAGCAGATGACCACCTCCGTCAGCGGTTACCTCCGGAGTGGCTTCGGTCACCATCGCTTCGGTCATCCCACAACCTCGCCTTCGGCCCGGAAGAGCCCCCTACGCAGCACGTCCATCGTCATCGCACGACCTCGCCTTCGGCCCGGAAGAACTGCGTGGGGTCGTCCACCTCGGCGAGCTTCTGCCAGTGGTGGCACGCCGCGACGTGCTCTGGCTCGTCGGTCGCCGCGAGCGGCGGCTCTTCGGTGCGGCAGATGTCGGTGGCCAGCGGGCACCGCGGCGAGAACGGGCAACCGGACGGCAGGTTGATCAACGATGGCGGTGCGCCCATGATCGGACGCAGCCGCTCGCTCGCGCCGGCAGACTGCTCCAGCGCCGGGATCGAACCCATCAATCCCGCGGTGTACGGCATGCGCGGCTTCTCGAAGAGCGGATCGGTATCGGCGACCTCGACCGGCTTACCCGCATACATGACCAGCACCCGGTCGGCCGTACCGGCGATCACACCGAGGTCGTGGGTGATCAGGATGACGGCCGCGTTCACCGCGTCCTTGACTTCGTTCAGCGTCTCGAGGATCTGCGCCTGCACCGTGACGTCGAGCGCCGTGGTGGGCTCGTCCGCGATGATGATATCGGGATTGTTGATGATCGCCATCGCGATCATCGCCCGCTGCCGCATACCGCCGGAGAACTCGTGCGGATAGCTCTGCAGCCGTTCCTTCGGCTGCGGAATGTTGACCAGCGCGAGCATCTCCTCGGCCCGAGCCATCGCCTTCTTCCGTGGCATCAGCTCATGCGCCAGCACCGCCTCGGCCAGTTGGTCGCCGATGGTGTATACCGGGTTGAACGCGGTCATCGGATCCTGGAAGATCATCGAGATCTTCCTACCGCGCAGGTCTCGCTGATCACGTGGGCGCATCGTGAGGATGTCGTCGCCGCGGTAGTAGACCTCGCCCGAGATCCGGGCGGTCTTCGGCAGTAGGCCCATGATCGCCATCGCGGAGACCGACTTGCCGGAGCCCGACTCGCCGACGATGCCGAGGACCTCACGCTCGTGCAGTGTGAAGTCCACACCGCGGACCGCCTGCACGACACCGTCCTCGGTCGGGAAATTGACCGATAGGCCCTCCACTCGGAGCAACTCGCCGGCCGGGGCGTCCACTTCGGGGACGATCACGTATGTCTCAGTCATTACTCACGCACCCGTTGCTGTCGTGGGTCGAACGCGTCGCGCAACCCGTCTCCGATGAAGTTGACCGCCAATGCGATGGTGATGATGAAAATGCCCGGCCACCAGAACAGCCAAGGCCGCGTCGTGAACGCAGACTGGTACTCGGAGATCAGCCTGCCGAGCGAGGTATCCGGCGCCTGCACCCCGATACCGAGGAAGGAAAGCGCCGTCTCGAGCAGGATCGCCACCGCGATCGTCAGCGTCGCGCTGACGATGATCACGCCGATCAGATTCGGCAGAATGTGCCGAACGATGATCCGGGAGGCCCGAGTTCCCGCGGCACGTGCGGCCTCGACGAATTCCTTCTCCCTGATCGCGAGGATCTCGCCGCGGACGAGCCTGGCCAGACTTGTCCAAATGACCAGACCAAGACCCACGGCCATGACCGGCGGCCCGATCTCACCTGCCCGCCGCGATATCACTGCGGCGATGGCCAGTAGCGGGATCGCGATCACCACATCGGTGAGACGCATCAGAACCGCCTCCGCCCATCCGCGGAAGAATCCGGCGAGCGCGCCGATCAAGGTTCCGGCGAGCGTCGCGACGATGCCGACGATGAACGCGATCATCAGCGAGATCTGCGCGCCGCGCATGGTCAGCGCGAAATAGTCCCGGCCGATATTGTCCTGGCCGAACGGATGCTCGCCCAGCTGAACACCTTCCCCGCCCAGGAACGTCGGGACGACCGACAAGGTCGGGGATCCACCGTCGACAACGGCACCGATCGCTGTGAAATCCTTGTCCCACCAGCCAGGGATCTTGGGAAGCAACGGCGGGTCGATACCTATGGAGCTGATCGACAGCACGATCACGAACGCGAGTGTGATCAGACCGGCAAGAGCCGCACGGTGCCGAATGAATCGGCGACGGATCATCTGACCCTGGGTTCGAGCCTCGACGGTAATCCCAGCGGCTTCGTCGACTTCCGGCGCAGTTGCCGGAGCAGTCGTAGGTTGCATCTGCGAAGTCATGGCATCTCCTCGGCTTACAGCCGGATCCTCGGGTCGAGGTAGGCGTAGGCGATGTCGGCCAGCATGTTGAACACGACGACAGCACCGCCGGTGATGACGAAGAACGCCATCACGGGGTTGGGATCAGGCAAGAAGAGCCGGTCGATGAACATCTTGCCCATGCCCTGCCAGCCGAACACGTTCTCGGTGATTACCGCGCCGCTGATGACCGCGCCGAAGTCGAAAGCCATCAACGTCGTTACTGGGATCAAGGCGTTGCGGAACGCATGCCGCGTATTGACGACGCGCTCACTCAGGCCCTTAGCCCGCGCAGTCCGCACATAGTCCTGGCTCTTGACCTCGAGCATGCTGGCACGGGTGAAGCGCGTGTAGGTGGCGAATGAGATCAGCGCGATCGCGATCGTCGGCAACAGCAGGTGCGTGGCCGTGTCGAGTGTGTTCTGCCAGTAGCCGCCGTCGAAGCCCGGGGTGCGTGCACCGAACGTGGCGATCGGGCGGCCACCGACGCTGGAGGCGTAACCCGCCCACGCCGCGAGCAACCTGTCGACATAGATGATTCCGGCGGTCAGCACGCCGGTGAAAATCGATGCGGTAACCGCCTGCCGACGCAGGAGCGCACCCGCGGCAGCCCCGATACCCCCGCTGACCACGATCGTGATCAGCAGCAGCAGCGCGATGATCGCCCACGACGGGTCGCTGACGATGCTGTCGAGGAAAAGATTGACGACGATGCCGACGCCGGCCGTCGCCAGAGTTGCGTACATCACCCGCTTGTAGCGGAAACCGGCCAGCAACGCGGTCATCAGCAACGCGCTGCCGATCGCCATCAAAGCGACCAGCACCGGGCCGAGCGACGGGTCTTCGAACCAGCGTGTTGCCGAGATCACCCACACCACTGCCGCCGAGGCGACTGCGGCGATGCCGAACGTCGCCTGTTTACGTTGGCGATCGCCACCGATGATCATCATCCACACGCCGCCCGAGATAAGGCCGAGAATGATTGTCACGGGCGTGCTGACCACCGGATCGGCGAGCCAGTTGTTGAAGTCGATCGCCACGTACTGCTTGAGCAGAACGGCGACCCAGAAGATGGGGAGCGAGAAGAAGAGGAACGCGGCGAACGTTGCGGAGTAATCGAGGCTGCTGTACTGCCGCAGCGCGGTCACCACGCCGCCCATGACGCCGAGCACCAGGGCGATGACGGTAGCGGCGATGACGAGTTGAAGTGTCTGACCGATTGCACCCCCGATGAGAGTGCTCACCTGCTGACCGGTGGCCGTCAAGCCCCAGTCGCACTCCGCACCTGGGATCACGCAGCCCGAGACACCGCCGAGCCAGCCCAGATAACGCAGTAGCACAGGAGTGTCGAGGTTGAGCGCCTCGGTTCGCGCCTCGATCTTCGCGTCACGGTTCGGCGACGTATCGAAGTAGAGCTCCTCGAGTGGATCGCCGGCGAAGGCGACCAGGAGGTACATCACGAACGTCGCGGCCAACAGGACGAAGAACGAGACCACGAGTCGCCGTGCGATGAATGCAAGCATCTCCGCGCCACGCTTTCTTCCGGGGGGTACAGGGCCCACCGCTTGTACCTGTCAGGGTAAGCGATGGTCGGTGCACAAAGAGATCTCCGCGTACAGGGCCGGTGGATCTTGGTAGACCCACCGGCCCCGCAGGCTTCAGCCTCCAGCCGGGTTACCGGCTATCGGCGTCGGCCACATCACGTTTTCCCAAGATCAGGAGGAGGCTCGTCCCACCTCTTCCATGTTGTGGGTGTGCTGCGTCTGCGCCGAGTTGTGCACCGCACCGGTGACGTCCGCAGCGGTGGCGGTGATGCCCGGGAAGGTGAACATCGGCACGTTGAACATGTCGTTCCAGAGCTCAGCTTCGATCTGCGCACGCAGGTCGTTCTGAGCGTCCTTGTCCAGGGTCACCAGGACCTCGTCCCAGAGCTGGTCGACCGTGTCGTTCGCGTAGCTGTACCAGTTCTGGTTGCCCTCTTCGGCCTGGTAGAGCGAGGCGCCCGAAGTGGCGACACCGGAACCGGCCCAGGCGAACGTCACCGCGTCGTACTCACCGGTGGCGGTGCTGAGCATGGCGCCCCAGTTGGCCTCGGCGAACGGCTGCACGTCGAAGCCGGCCTCGTTGCAGGATTGCTGGATCAGCGCAGCGGTCTGCTCACGGCGCGGGTTGTCCGCGGCGTGCATGAACCGCACGGTCACCGGCTCCTCGACGACGCCGTCGGCGATGGCCTCCTGCAGGAGAGCCGTGGAACCCTCGATGTCGGCCGCACCGGCCGGGTCGAGCACGTCACTCGGGAACGCCTCCTCGACGACCGCGGAGTAGTTCTCGTCGAACGTGAGGAACTCACGCGCGTTCAGAACCTCGGCGTCGGGGTTGATCGGCTGGATCAGGTTGGAGACGATCAGGTCCCGCGGGATGCACTTGGCGAACGCCTGGCGCACGCGGATGTCCTCGAACACCCGACCCGCACCCTGCTGCATGTCGACGTGCTCCCAGGTGGCCTGGGGGCCGGTCAGAATGCTGACCTGGTCGCCGAGGCCCTCGAGCTGAGAAAGCAGGTCGGGGCTCGGCTGCGGGCTGATCACGTCAACCTCGCCGTTGGCCAGCGCCTGGGCCTGCTGGTCCTGCTGCAGCAGCCGCAGCACCACGGTCTCGGCGACCGGCGGGTCACCGTAGAAGTTCTCGTTGGCCCGCAGCGTGATCGACTGGCCGCCGTCCCACGAGTCGAGGATGTACGGGCCCGACGACGGCATCAGCGCCGGGTCGAGCAGCTGACCCTGCTCCATCAGCCAGCCCTCGTTCCAGAACTCGGCCACCGGACGCAGCGCCTCGATGTCGTCGTTCTTGATGGCCTCGATCAGCTCCTCGCTGGTCATGCCCGCCTGATCGGCCGCGATATGCGCCGGCATGAAGTCGTTGGGCAGCAGTTCCCAGTCGGCGTACGTGTCGGTGTAGACGAAGTCGAAGCTCTTGTCGCCCGCCTCGCAGTCCGGCTTCTCGGTGAGGTCGTAGCCGTTGGTCGAGACCGGGCTGAAGATGTTCGCCTCGACGACCTCGGTCTCGCCGGTCGGCTCGCCCGCGTCGTCGAGCACGTCCTGCTCCACCTCGCCGACCATGGTGCCGCTGTTGGCCGCCCAGTCGAGCAGCACGTCGTCACAGTCGATCGGCTCGCCGTCGGACCACACCGTCTCGTCGTTGATCGTGTAGGAAACGGTCTGCGGGTCTTCGGACGTCAGCTCGTAGGTGCCGAACTCCTCTTCCCGCTTGATCGACAGGTCGGGATTGAACGACCAGAATCCGAGGTGGATACCGTTGGAAACGTTCGTATTCCACACACCGTTCTGGTCGGCCGTGGTGTTGTTGTAGGACTCGAACTCCTGGTCGACCGCGAACGTCACTGTGCCGGTCGGGCCCTCGGGGGCCTCTTCGCCCTCGTCCTCGGTCTCCTCGTCGGCGGGTTCTTCCGCCTCAGGCTCTTCATCCTCGCCGCCACACGCGGCGAGGACGAGGGCGGCCGAGGCGGCAACCGCTACCAGCCTGGCCCCTCTTTTACGTGTAAACACTCTGACTGCTCCTTCTGTCAGCCGGAACTTTGCCGACCGAGACCCAGGAATCATTGCAGGATAAGTCCCGAATGACCAAAATGGGACGATCGACACCGCATTGCACATTAGCTGACCACAGCCCCGTCTCCATTGGCAATGTGGTGTGACCAGGTGTTACACACCTGATACAGACATGGGGTCATCGCGTGACACCAACCGCAATCCCCCGCAAGAATGATCATGTTTGGCCGGTACTTCCGTGCCAAACGAGGCCCACAGACGGCGCATCGTCCGTACCAACCGCGCATCGGCTCGGTGGCTCTGTGAAAAGAATCACTGCACAGATCGGCCCGCCGCCCGGTACGTTGGACCCGCACGTGCGAGGAGGCACCCATGGGAGCGCATGACGGCCAGGCGGCGGTTCCGCCCGCGGCCGCACCGCTAGAGTCAGCGCTGAGGCGGCTCCGCGACGGCGACGGTGAGCACCCGGCATCGGCCGGATGGCCTCAGCCGTACCACCGCGTTGCCGGCCGACCTGGGAGACAGCCCGCATGTGCCGTACGACCGATGCATGTGGACCGATGCTGAGCAGGAGGGTTCCGGTGCGCCGGACCGGCGCGCCCCGTTAGCCATGACAACAGGAGTGCAGTCGCCCCAACGGGCGCGAATCCCGCAGCGCACGCTCCGTACCGACCGCTGGTGGCTGCCACCCACCGTCGTCGTCATCGCCTTGACGGCGTGGCTCGCATACGGCGCCGTGCGCGTGTATCTGAAGGACAACTACTGGGTCGGAGAGCATCATTACCTGACCCCGTTCTACTCGCCGTGCACGTCAGATGCATGCATCCCGGAGGCAGCACACTTCGGCCAGTTCATACCGGACTTGGCGATCTTGCCGTACGCGGCGCTGAGCCTGCCGTTCCTGCTGCTGTTCCGACTGACGTGCTACTACTACCGGCGCGCGTACTACCGGGCGTTCTGGCAGTCACCTCCGGCGTGTTCGGTTGCCGAGCCGCACAAGAAGTACACCGGCGAGACCCGCTTCCCGCTGATCTTCCAGAACGCGCACCGCTACGTGTTCTACATCGCGGTCGTCATCACCCTGGTCAACACCTATGACATGATCCTGGCGTTCGGCGGCGACGGCTACACGTTCGGTGTCGGCCTCGGGAACCTCATCCTGATCGCCAACGTGATCTTGCTGTGGGGCTACACGGTGTCGTGCCATTCCTGCCGGCACGTGACGGGCGGACGGCTCAGGAACTTCGGCAAGCATCCGATCCTGTACCGGTGGTGGACGTTCGTCTCGCGGCTCAACACGCGGCACATGCAATACGCCTGGATCACCCTGGCGTCGCTTGTCGTCACCGACTTTTACATCATGGCCGTATCGGCCGGCTGGATCACGGACGTGAGGTTCTTCAACTGATGGTATTTCGATCACGTTCGGCAGGCTTGACGTCGCTTCAACAGGTATGCAGCACTGGTGAAGCGACGTCGCGCCTCGTGAAGTCTCAAGGAGTACCCCGATGACGGACCCGAGCACAATTGAACGGCACGACTACGACGTCGTAGTCATCGGTGCCGGCGGCGCGGGCCTGCGCGCCGCCATCGCCGCACACGAAGCCGGGGCGCGAGTCGCCGTCGTCTGCAAGTCGCTCCTGGGCAAGGCGCACACCGTCATGGCCGAAGGCGGCGCGGCGGCCGCGATGGGCAACGTGTGGCCCGAGGACAACTGGCAGGTCCATTTCCGCGACACCATGCGTGGCGGGAAGATGCTCAACCACTGGCGCATGGCCCAACTGCACGCGCAGGAAGCGCCGGACCGCATCCACGAACTCGAGGAATGGGGTGCGCTGTTCGACCGCACCCCGGACGGGCTGATCAGCCAACGCGACTTCGGCGGGCACCGCTACGCCAGGCTCGCGCACGTCGGCGACCGCACCGGGCTCGAGCTGATCCGCACCCTCCAGCAACGCACCGTCGCACTCGGCATCGACGTATACATGGAGTGCACGATCACCCGCCTGCTGCTGGACGGCGGACGCGTCGCCGGCGCGTTCGGCTACTGGCGCGAGTCGGGCCGGTTCATCACGTTCGATGCGCCGAACGTGGTGCTCGCGACAGGCGGCATCGGCAAGTCGTACCAGGTCACGTCGAACTCGTGGGAGTACACGGGCGACGGTCACGCCCTCGCCCTCGAGGCCGGCGCCTCGCTGGTCAACATGGAGTTCGTCCAGTTCCACCCGACGGGCATGGTGTGGCCGCCGTCGGTGAAGGGCATCCTGGTCACCGAGTCGGTCCGCGGCGACGGCGGCGTGTTGCGCAACAGCGAGGGACGCCGGTTCATGTTCGACTACATCCCGGAGTTCTTCAAGGCCGAGACCGCGGACAACGAAGAAGAGGCCGACCGCTGGTACGACGACAAGACGAACAACCGTCGCCCTCCAGAGCTGCTCCCCCGCGATGAGGTGGCCCGGGCCATCAACGCCGAGGTCAAGGCCGGCCGCGGCAGCCCACACGGCGGCGTGTTCCTCGACATCGCCTCGCGGCGCTCGGACGACTACATCAGGCGGCGACTGCCGTCCATGTATCACCAGTTCAAGGAACTGGCCGACGTGGACATCACGGCCGAGGCAATGGAGGTCGGGCCGACCTGCCACTACGTCATGGGCGGTGTCGCGGTCGACGCCGACACCGAGGAGTCGAGCGTCCCGGGGCTATATGCCGCCGGCGAGGTCGCCGGTGGCATGCACGGCGCGAACCGGCTCGGCGGCAACTCACTCTCGGATCTGCTGGTCTTCGGGCGACGGGCCGGTGTCGCGGCAGCCGAGCGCACGGCGCGGGACGGCGACCGTCCCCGCGTATCGGACGAGCAGATCCGCGAGGCCGCGGACACCGCGCTGGCACCGTTCGAGCGCGAGGGTGCGGAGAACCCGTACTCAGTGCATCACGACCTGCAGAACGTCATGCACTCGCTCGTTGGCATCATCCGGACCGAGAACGAGATGCGCGAGGCACTCGATGAGATCCAGAAGCTGAAGGAGCGGGCAGCGCAGGCGACCGTCGAAGGACACCGGCAATACAACCCCGGATGGCACCTGGCGCTCGACCTGCGCAACATGCTGCGGGTTTCCGAATGTATCGCGCGTGCAGCGCTGGAAAGAACCGAGAGTCGCGGCGGGCACACCCGCGACGACTACCCGATGACCGACGACGAGTGGGGCAAGGTCAACCTGCACTGCCGGATCGAGGACGGTGGCGACGTCGTCGTCAGCCGGGAGCCGTTGCCGACGATGCCCGACGACCTGAGCGGACTGTTCGAATGATCACGTTCGGCAGGCGTGGCCACATAGCACCATGCATGCAGTCATGGTGTGATGTCGCCACGCCTGGTAGAGCTTTCTAGGAGTGACATAGACATATGGGTTACGACCTGAAGATACGTGTCTGGCGCGGAGACTCCGCCGGCGGCGACTTGGCCGACTTCACCGTGCCGGTCGAGGAAGGCGAGGTCGTCCTGGACGCGCTGCACCGGCTGCAGGCCACCCAGGCCGGCGACCTCGCGATCCGCTGGAACTGCAAAGCGGGCAAGTGCGGCTCGTGCAGCGCCGAGATCAACGGACATCCGAAACTCCTGTGTATGACTCGGCTCTCGGCGTACGACCCGAGCGAGACGATCACGATCACGCCATTGCGCACCTTCCCCGTGGTCCGCGACCTGGTGACCGACGTCTCCTACAACTACGAGAAGGCCAAAGAAGTGCCCGCCTTCGCGCCGGAGGAACGTCAGCCCGACGGTACGTACCGGATGGCGCAGCGCGACGTCGAGCGCGGCCAGGAGTTCCGCAAGTGCATCGAGTGCTTCTTGTGCCAGAACGTCTGCCATGTGATCCGCGACCACGAGGAGAACAAGGAGGCCTTCGCCGGGCCGCGCTTCTTCCTCCGCTATGCGGAGCTCGACATGCACCCGCTCGACACCAACGACCGGCGCAAGCTCGCGCAGGAGCAGGCGGGAATCGGCATGTGCAACATCACCAAGTGCTGTACCGAGGTCTGCCCAGAGCACATCAAGATCACCGACAACGCGATCATTCCGGTGAAGGAGCGGGTCGCCGACCGCAAGTACGACCCGCTCGTGTGGCTCGGCTCCAAGATCGGCCGCCGCCGCCGCGACGCCCGCACCGAATCAGACTGATCCGCGGGCAGGCGTCAGCTACTAGCTGCGGCCCTGGCGGACCTTGAGCGTGTGGTGTAAACGATGCGTAGAGGACGACACTTTCGTCAACTTCTCCCCAGCTTCATCGCAGTGGCAGAAACGACAAAGGCTGCCGGTACCACCGCCAGATTCCTTGTTGAGGAGCGGGCGATCCAACACGCCGCGACGAGACGACGCGAGGATTTCGTAACCGGTAGAGAATGCGCTCGGGAAGCATTGGGAATGCTCGGCCTATCGCCTGCCCCAATTCCGATTGGTCCGTTCCGTGCCGCTGTGTGGCCTGAGGGATACACAGGGTCGATCACGCACACTGATGGGTACTGGGCAGCCGCAGCGGCCCCTGCGGAAGCAGTCGCAGCACTTGGAATCGACGCCGAGACCAATCAGCTCCTAGCCGAGGACGTTGCGACCCTGGTGCTGTCGTCCGAGGAGATGGCCGAATCCCGACCGTATGACTGGTCGTTGATTTTCTCCGCGAAAGAGTCAGTGTTTAAGGCGTGGTCCTCTCAGAATCCAGGTAGGTGGCTCGACTTCTACGATGTTCACCTTACTGTTTCGGACGACCGTTTCTCTGCGTTTGTCCGGCCGGACGGCGCCAACTGGACTGGTTCATATCGGCGCACAGCAACCCACATATTCACATGCGTGGTACGCAAAGGCTCATCACACGCCGACCCCTAGGCGACAGGTCCCGTCATAGGTAGCATGCGGTCATGACGAGTGCGTACTTGAATGCCATCGTCAAACACTGCGAGGGCTTGGCAGAAGCAGCTCGCGGCGACCTCGATCGGCCGGTCGAACATTGTCCGGGCTGGAACGTAGCCGACCTAGTGGCGCACGTGACGGATGTTCATTGGTTCTGGACCGAAGTTGTCGATGGCCTACTCAATGAGCCACCCGACGTGGAGCAGCGGCCTGCTCGTGTTGCTAACGACCGATTGATACGGCGTTTCTTGTCCGGCGCACGCGGGCTTGTCGAAACCCTGCGGATGGCCAATCAGGGTGCGCCATGCTGGACGTGGGCGCCGCTACGTCACGATGTTGCCTTCGTGACCCGTCACCAGGCACAAGAGGCAGCCGTACATCATTGGGATGCCGAGAACGCGGCTGGTCATCCGATAGATCTTGAGCGTGAGATTTCGGCGGACGCGATTGACGAGTTCCTAGAGTTCTCGGTCGCCACTGAAATCGATCCAGCGCAACCCGGAACACCCCGCTTGAACGGTTCATTTGCCATGCATGCCACTGACATTGACAAGACGTGGCTCGTCACGGACGGGGGCGACGAACCGGCCCGAGTCAAAGTACTCAACGTCGACTCGCTAGCCACGGACAATGGTGTAGTAGCTGGCACCTCAAGCGACCTACTTCTTTGGCTGTATGCCCGCAAGGACGTTGACGTCTTGGACATTTCGCCGGAACTTATCGACCGTTTCCGCAAACTGTGCTTTACCGATTGAGGCACTTTTCTTCCCACCGCACGGAGCCCTTCATGCGAGATGGTCAGCCAGCCGCCGAAGGAACGGCGCATGCGCCTCGATTTGAATGGAAAGCTGGCACGAGCAGTGCGGCCGAGACTCGAGGCTTCGCCGCGGCTGTCCGCCGCGGCATGGATGATCTACGATCGGGCGACCCTCAGCTGTATGCCATGCTCGACGAGGAAGTCCGTCGTCAAGATGAGTCGCTCGTGATGGTCGCGTCGTCTTCCATTGCACATGCGGACGTCTTGGTGAGTCTCGCGAGTCCGATCGCCAACGTCACGGCCGAGGGCTATCCCGATCGTCGATTCCACGCTGGTTGCATGGTTGTCGATCAGGTCGAAGAGCTTGCCATCGAGCGCGCATGCGGCCTTTTCGGAGCGCGATACGCCAATGTCCAGCCGCATTCTGCGTCAGTAGCAAACCATCTCGTCATGTGTGGTCTTCTCACTCCTGGGGCACCGGTCCTCGGCATGAATCTGCACGAAGGAGGACATCTGACACACGGCGCAAAGGCGTCGATGTCCGGCCAATACTTTCAAGCACATTCGTACGGACTTGGCCCGGACGGAACCATTGACTATGACACCGTTGCTGCTCGTGCGCGCGCGGTGCGCCCTGAGATGATCATCTGTGGCGCGACCGCCTACTCGCGCATAATCGACTTCGCGACGTTTCGTGCGATTGCCGACGACGTCGGCGCGGTATTGCTCGCTGACATCTCCCATATTGCCGGGCTGGTTGTAAGCGGTCTACATCCAAGCCCGATTGACAAGGCTCACGTCACGACGACATGTACTCACAAACAGCTGTTCGGGCCGCGTGGCGCTGTCATTCTCGGCGGCCAGGACATCGATCGTCCGCACGCTCGAGGGACTCTTCGATCCCGACTTCAGCGGTCGGTATTCCCGTTCTTCCAGGGCGCACCCGCCGTCAACGGCATCGCAGCCAAGGCCAGAACGTTCGCATGGTGCGCAACGCAGGAGTTCAGTGAGTTGGCTACGCGAATCCAGGACAACGCTCGAGCTTTGGCGGATCGACTAGCAAGCCTGGGCTACGACATCGTTTCCGGAGGGACCGATAATCACATAGTGCTAATCGATCTTACACGAAAGCACGTGAGCGGGCTCGTTGCGGAGCAGGCGCTCGAGAGCGTCGGGATCATCGTGAACAAGAACTTCGTGCCAGGCGACCGCAGGCCGGCGTCCGCCACGAGCGGACTGCGTCTTGGCACCAACACCCTTGCCGCCCGCGGCATGGGGCCTCCAGAAATGAACGTTTGCGCAGATATGATCGATCGAGTACTTACAGCAGTTGACACGCAGGATGACAGAACCTGGTCACTGCCGGCAGCTGAAGCCGTTCAAGCTCATCAACTAGTCCGGAACCTTGCCGCTAGCTTTCCGATGGGCTGCTACAACCTGGAGCCTGCGAGCGCAAAGGCCGCAAGACCACTCGTTGAATGACGAGAGCCACAAGGAGTGAGAACATTGGCAACAACACCAATCCCACGCTGGACGCTGCGACCGGTTCCATCCGGCGATGCAACGGTGTTGCTGTGCTTCCCCTACTCTGGCGCGGGTGCATCCATGTACCGCAACTGGCCCCACGAGATCGAGCCCGGCATCGCGGTGGCAGCGTTGCAGCCGCCGGGGCGCGAGAACCGTCGTAGGGAAGAGCCGGTCACCGACCACCATGATTTCGCAACACGGCTCGCAGACTGGATCGAGAACCAACAGTTCAATGACTACATGTTCTTCGGACACTGCGGTGCGGCAACGTTCATGTGCTCTACGATCTTCGAACTCGAAGATCGTGGCGCTCCCCTGCCAAGGCATATGGTCGCCTCCGGTTGGGGCGCACCGGATAGAGGCCTCTATGGCTACCTCAACTTCGTTGATCTCGATAGCTTCGACTTCGTCGCCGAAGTGCATCGACAGGCGGGCCGCATGGGATCCACGATCACTGAGGAAATAGCCCAATCGGCTGCAAAGCTTCTGCTGCACGATCAGATCATCTACCGTGGATACAAATATCCGGCCGGCCGCCGTATCCCCGTACCGGTGACAGTACTCGTGTGGCAGAACGATGAAGTCGTTCCGCCAGAGCAAATCAGTGACAGCTGGGACCATGTGGCGGATGTCTCGTACGTGGACCTGCCCGGCCGGCATTTCACCTTTCTTGAGTGCAATGCACGACTCCAGAGAGTTATCTTGCAGTGCCACCTCAAGCACGAGTTAACTTGACTGGAAGCTCTGTTACTCCGTTGATAAAGTTAGATACGACATGTCGTACATCGCCAGCTACTTCGAATGACTGGACGCGTTCACGTAAGAGCTCAATCAGTGCAGTGAGTACCATATTTGCCAATGGTGCTCCAATGCAATAATGAGGTCCAATAGCATATGCCAAATGCTGATTCGGAGAACGAGCCGGGTCGAATACATATGGATCTGTGAATATTGCCTCGTCTCGATTGCCCGAAGCTGGCCAGGCCGCCACAAGATCCCCCGCCCGCACGGTCTCGTCTCCAACCTCCACATCCTGCTTCGCACGACGGAGAAGGTGGTTGGTCGGCGTTGCCCACCGAACAGCTTCGCGCACGCATCTGTCAAGATCGATGACGCTACCGGCGCGGATCGCATTCCATACGTCTGGCTGCTCCGCCATTGCCCAGACGAAGTGGGTAGCAACATGGGGCGTAGTGGTATTTGCACCCATGACGAGCGAATAGCAGTTGACAAGAATCTCGTCGTCGACCAGCGGGTGGCCGTTTAACCGTAGCTCGACTAGCGCAGTGATGAGATCCTGCTGTGGCTCAGTGCGCCTGCCCATGACCTGCTCAGACAGCATGCTAAACAACTTGAAATGAGCATTCCGCAACGTACGTGCGCTGTTGCCTGACGCGTAGACAGGATCTCGTGGTGCGACGCCAGCCATTGTCCAGGCCGGGATATCGTGCCATGCCTGATTCGGAATCCCTATAACGTCGCCAACAGCTAACATTGGCAAGTGGAGGGCCAGTTTGGCAAAGTCAACCGTCTCCTCGCGTAGACATGGATCTAACAGCTTCTCGAGATTCGCCTTTACGGCGCTGCCGTAAGCCTTGGTCTCAAAATTTTTCAGCATACGCCTCAGTGGGGAACGTAGTTGCGCATGGTCTGGTGGGTCCATCAGCGACATCGTCACACCACCGGCTGAGTCTCCAGTCTCAGCTATGTCGAGTACATTCCCATGGGAGGACGAGAATCGCGCAGTGTCTCTTACGACCTCTGTTACAAGATCATGGGTAGTCACGCACCAGAATCCTGGTTGGCCCGATCGCTCGTGCCAATACACGGGCGCTTCGGCTCGCATGCGCCGCCAGGCACCGTGCATCGACTCACCGTTCGCATAGCCTTCTGGCGTGTAGAGGTCAATGTCAACCAACGCAGGATCTGTGCTCGGCGGGCCGGGGATCATCAACATGACGCGACCACCTGCTCTTTGATAATCATCGGCAACTCGGTGAATCCGTTGATCCAATTCGACTCGAGGTGTCGGGGCTCACCCGCCAGCCGAACGGCCGATGCCCGCCGGGCGAGCGTCGTGACGAACCGCCGCAACGCCAAACGTGCAGCAGGCGCGCCGATGCAATAATGTGGCCCCGCCCCGAATCCAAGGTGAGGATTTGGTAGACGGCCAGGGCGGAACTCGTAGGGCTTGTCGAACACTGACTCGTCACGATTGGCCGATGCGACCCATGCGCATACCCAATCCCCGGTGTCAATATTCACACCACCAATGCTCACTTCGCTACGCGCCCTTCGCACGAGATGGTTTGTCGGACTAGCCCACCGAGCCGCCTCTTCGACAACGGGTTCGGCCATAGCTTCGGGATCCTGACGTACTTGCTCCCAGACGTCGTCATTCGTTGCCAGAACGACCAGCAAGTGAGCCGCGACATGTGACGTGGTTGTATTAGCACCGAGGGCGAAGTTGTAGCAATTCAGAAGGCAGTCATCAAAGCTGAGTCGCCGACCGTCAACTGTCATCGACTTTAGAGCGCCGACGACAGTGTCTATCTCGTCCATTGTCTCTAAAGTCTCAGAAAAGATCCCCAGCAGTCCAAAATGCGCCCGACGCATTGTATCTTCGGGTGTTCGTCCCATTGCATACTTGGGATCGCTTGCCGCCGCACTGGCCATTGTCAAGAAAGCGATCTCCTGCCAGGTGTCCCGTGGAAAGCCGAGCAACCTGCCCACAGCAATCATGGGTAAGATCTGTAACATGTTCACAGCATTGAAAGTTCGTCCGATCACGCCTTCTACTAAACAATCTACATCCGCCTCGATCTGTTGACTGCTCATTCTTACGGCGCCGAATCCGAGTCTCGACATTGCAGGGTGCCTGAATTGCCGGTGTCTAGGAGGATCGGTCATTGTGATTGTTCGACCTCCAGCAGGGTCGCCACTCGGAATCGAGCCGAGAATCGTACCGTGCTCGACACTGAATTCAGAGCGCTTAAGAGCCCGCTCGCAGTCGGCGTGAGCAAAAAGGTGCCATATCCTTGATCCGTCTGCTCTGGTCTCTAGAGATATTCGCCGCTTATGTCGAAAGTAATGCCAAACAGGATGCATGTCTCTCAAAGCGTATGCGGAGGCATCGGCAAGATCTACAAGCATATCGGGCTGCTCGCGCGGAATACCCTGGGTGATTTGCATATCAGGCAGTTCCACCCGTCACAAGCCACCGAGAAAGCGCAGATACCGTTTGGTGGTCGAATAGTTCTTCGCCTCGGACGGTGAACCCGTGCTTAGACAGCTCACGCACCAACACGATGCCACGTAGCGAGTCGCCACCAAGCTCGAAGAAGTTGTCGTTGACGCCGACCCTGTCAAGCCCAAGGACCGTCGCCCACACGTCGGCAACGTCTGCCTCGATCGGGCTACTCGGCGGGACGTAAGAATTGGCAAGGCCAAGACGGTCACGGTGCTTCCATGGATCGGGCAGAGCATGCCGATCTGGTTTGCCGTTTGCGTCAAGCGGTATCTTGTCAATAACGGTGACAACTGCTGGCACCATGAATTGAGGCAGCTTCCCGGACAGCCACTCGTGAATCTCACCTCCTGAAAGATCGGCGTCCTGTCGCAGTACCACATAGCCGACCAGTCTTTTCGATTGTGCGCTATCGCCGACCACAACAGCTAATGCGCTAGCTACGTCTTTATGCGCAGAAAGCGCCAGCTCAACCTCTCCGGGCTCAACACGAAATCCTCGAATCTTTACCTGGCGGTCGGCTCGGCCGTGGAAATTGAACACTTCCGCGGGAAACTCGCTTGCCAAGTCACCGGTCCGGTAGGTACTGAGCGCCGGGTCCGCCTCGATGTGGAAGCGCGCCATAGTTTCTTCCGGAAGATTGACATATCCGTCCGCGACACCACGGCCTTTAATGATGAGTTCACCAACGCTGCCCGGTGGCACCACGGCTCCCTCGCCATCGACCACTTCGAGTTTCGTGCCCGCCATCGCAGTTCCAATCGGAACGCGTTCCATCGCCGTTTCGGGATCGACCCGAAACATTGATGCGAACACGGTGGTCTCAGTGGGTCCGTAGGCGGCATATGTTGCGGTCCGCGTGCGGCCCGCAGCGGAACGCATGAGCTCGGGGGAAAGGACGTCGCCTCCAGCGATGAGTGTACCGACATGTTCGAACACATCAAGATAAGTCATCGCAAGAGTATGAAATAGCCCTGTTGACAGGAAACACCAGTCCGGAGAGGTGGCAGTCATGAAGCACCGCAGGCCGTCGGCCGTCACCGTGGGCCGGTCAAAGATCGTGACTTCCCCACCGTGGGCGAGTGTGGCCCAGATCTCGAAGATCGAAGCGTCAAAGGACAGCGGTGCAATCTGCGCCACACGCTCGCCAGGGCCGATGGCTAAGCGACTATCCCGCATGACGAAATCAGTGAGATTGCTGTGCCGAACCATCACACCCTTTGGAGTACCAAGAGAACCTGAGGTGTAGATGATGTATGCGAGGCGATCTGTAGGCGCCGAGCTAACCCGCTTGATCGCCGGCTGTACCGGCTCAGCGAGTAGATCAGCCGGTGAGGCTTGCAACTGAAATTCGGTCTGAGCGTCCGTAACAAGTAGCTGAGCTCCGGAGTCCTTGAGTATGTGATCCCGCCGTTCCGGTGGGTAATCAGGGTCTATCGGGACGTAGGCGGCTCCCACTCGCCACACACCCAGTAGGACGGCAATGGTCTGCGGGTTCCGGCGAAGCGAAACAGCCACGACCGATCCGGCAGGAATTTCTCTGCATCGCAGGTTCGCCTCGACACATGCGGACGCCTCGGCCAGCTCGCCATAAGTGAGGCAATCGACGGACGAAGAAACTGCCGCTTGATCCGGACTCTTCTGGACCCACTTCTCGAAGAGCCGCACTACACTCATATCCAAACTATCGCTCACCGGTGCGCCCAGACCTACTGTTGCCATTCCTGTACCGCCATGCCTCGTTCGGATAGAGAAAGATCCCCCGCCATATCTTCGACGACGGCGAGGACAACTTCAGACAGTCGATCCCGAATGAAGAAGTGACCACCCGTGATAGTTCTAAGCGTGAATTCACGAGTCGTCTCCCGACCCCATGGCCGAATTCTCTCGGGTCCAGCTATCGGGTCGTCAGATCCCGCGAAAGCGCTGATTGAGCATTCGAGCGGAGCGTCAAAGACAAGAGTAGCCCGTTCAGCTAACCGTAGATCAGCGCGGATCGTAGGCAAAAGCGTTGCAATTAGACCGGAGTGATCGAGCAGATCTTGCGGCAATCCGCCAAGACGAGCGATGTGCTCGACGAGTGCGGCATCGCTCATCTCATGCACTTTGAGCCAATCACTCACCGCAGGAGCCGGTGTGGCCGAAAGGAAAAGCCTACGAGGTAGATCGGTACCAGACCTGCGCCACCTATGCGCGAGTGCGAACGCAATCCTTGCCCCCATACTGTGGCCAAACACGTAGTATGGAGTCACGAGATGCGGATTTAGTTCCGGATCGAGGATGTCGAGCAACTCCACCATCTCGCGAAATGGAGCCTCCTTGAGGCGGTTTTCCCTGCCGGGCAACTGCACGATGCAACATTGAACTGACGGCGGCATCAGCGCCGACCATTGCGCGTACGCCGAGGCTCCGCCGCCAGCGTGGTGAAGCAACACCAACGTGGCCGCGACCGGACCCGCCGTCTCCGGCCAACGCAGCCAACTTCCCACCTTCCGCGCCTCCATCCGGCGGAATGTCCCTTCCACCCCGGCTCGATTGCGCCGAGAGGTCACGAGGAGGAACTGTGAAGCAAGGGACGAAACGGCTTGGTGATCGTCGACGGTAAGCGATCCACGTGATGCCGTCAAGAGGGTTTGACAATCACGATCCGTGCTCCAGAGCACATGACGCCCCTCGCCACCGCGTTCTCCGCACATAATTCTATATGGCACATTTCGGAAATGCTGCATATAGCTCTTGACACCGGGAACGGGCTGTGGCTGTCTATCTTGAGATGGATCATCCTGGGGTGAGCCGCACGCCAGGCAGCTGGTCCATCAGTGTTTTGAGTGGCACCACACCGTCGACGAGGTTGGCGTTCGATCGATGACACAGGCTGCGGTACCCGCACGAGTGCAGTATCGCGTGCCAATAATGACGACGGCGCAAGGCATAAGCGCGTTCGGGGATGCATTCGCGAGTGTTGCAATGCCGTTGCTTGTGCTGCAGATAAGCGGCCAAGTGGCCCTTATGGGTCTTACTGTTTCTCTCAGCGTCATCGGACGGCTGGTGACCGGCGTCGTTGCCGGTGGAGTCGTAGATCGTTTCGATCGGCGGCAGCTTGTCGTCGTGACCGAGGCGGCCGACTTCGTCTTGGCCGGGTCTATTCCCGTTGCCTGGCTGTTGCTCCCCGAAGACCAATGGCTGGCGGTAGCGATGATCCAGATCCTCGTGGTCGTCACCCTGTCTTCCGTTGTATCGACGATTCACGATGTCGCCCTTCGCACCCTCATGCCAACACTCGCCGGTCGAGACCGGCTGCTAGTCGTCAATGCACGGGTCACGACTGTAACCGAGATAACGTACGGCGTGGGTCCAGCTGTCGCTGGCGTCGTCGTGGCTTTGGCCGGCGCGCAATTGGCTATTGGCGTCAATGCCGTCACATTCGCAATATCGGCAGGCCTTTTCTGCATGCTTCGTCTTCCGCACGCCGGTAGGGCAGTCGCGGTGACCGCGAAGGGCGGCAACCGCGGCGTCGGGCTGCGTTACGTGTGGAGTCATCCCTTCCTGCGCCCGCTCTTGGTGATGGAGTTGGTAAACACCCTCTTGGTCGCGGGCGTCGTAACCCTCTTCATCTACTACTTGAGGGTGGGCATCGGAGAGGGACCGATCTCCGTCGGTCTTGTGCTAAGCCTAGCCAGCGTGGGCGCGCTAGCCGCATCGCTGTGCGTAGCACCCGCTCGCAAGCGCTTCGGCTATGGGCGAGTCTGGCTTGGCGGCGTCGCGCTGGAAGGAGCAGCGCTCTGCTTCGTTGCGCTCCACCAGTCGCTGACTGCACTCGCCGTCTTGGCCGTCGTGTTCGCGATGGGCAACGTCACGTGCGCAATCGTCGGGTCTACCGTCCGCCAACTCGCGACGCCCGATCCCATTCTTGGCCGTGTTACTGCCGCCACAATGACCGTCCTGCTTTCGGCCGAAGCGGTTGGCGTGCTCGGCGTAACGATATCGGCCCAGCTTCTTCCCGTGGTGGCGATATTCGTCGCCGTCGGCGCAGCATGCATTTGTTGGGCAGCCGTCGGTCTCTTCACTGCTGTGGGGCGTACAGACCCCTCGCAGGATGCCAATCTCGGCGTATTTCCCCGTACGCCAGAAGGTGTAACGGGAGGCTCGCTGTGATGGCACATATATACAAGGTCGGTCGGACGGCGCCGAACGTTGCGCTATCGCCAGAGTGGACGTGGGCAGTTTGGCCGTGGGTGGCTTTGCGTTCTGCCGGTTTTCCCGCTTCAAAGGTCGACGCAGTCACTGATGTTGATCTCGGCGATCAGGTCCGGAAGCTTCGCGCTGCGCTTCGTCAGCAACGGACACGAACGGTTGAACTCGGCGGACGTGTTGAGTCCGCGAACGTCGTCGAGCCCGAGGCAGGCATTCTCGAACCGCTCAACAGTCTGATTCGCGCCAACGAGATCGGCACGCTGGAGCACGTCCGGCAGGCCGAGCAGCGTACAAAAGAGAAGCTTTACGCGGTAGCGCGTGACGAGCTATTCCAGGAAGCCGTTCTTTGGCAGAATCGACAGGCTTATCAAAACGCGATACTACCGCTAGCCGATGGCAAGTACGCCTCTGACAACGCCCGATCACGCAGTCGACGCCTCTGGCTGGCAATGCACCTTCAACGCTACGCTCTCAAGAATGACACAATCGGCTTCTTTGGGCCCATAGCCTGGGCGAACGTCGATCCGGGCACAGCCCACGTCACTTGTAGACTTGGGCGAACCTTGCTCCGAGACCGCGCCGTCCACTTCGAAGCATGGGCGGTCGACCAGCTTGCTCGGTCCCTAGAGCGACAGCCAGCGATTCATACTGCGCTGCGGCCCCGCAGACGGCCATCCTCCGCCATTATCGGCGGAACTCTGTTCATTCCCGGCCATCAGCCTCTAAATCTCACGTCGCCCGAAGAACTCCTACTGCGGGCCGCCGACGGCACGCGCACGGTCCAAGCCCTGACCAGCAAGCTCGCTGATACTGAAGCGTTTCCCGATAGAACCTCCGTCAGCCGGTGCCTTGAGTCGCTTCGCAAGCGAAACATGATCGTATATGGCTTTGACATCCCCTTGGCCACCGACGCCGAGACTCTGCTCCAAGAGCAGTTGTCCGATCTTCCGGAACCCATAGGAGCCGTGGCCGACCGAACTGTGGCCGCTCTTTCCACCGCGCGCGACCAAGTTGCGCTAGCTGCAGGTGCACCAGGGATGCTCAACACCGCGCTCGAACGACTCGAGAACACCTTCACTCGCTTGACTGGGCAAGAAGCCGCTCGACTGCCCGGCGAAATTTATGCTGGAAGAACCCTAGTTTACGAAGACTGCATTAGAAATGTCGATGTGACACTCGGGACGGATTTCCTGAACGCCATCGGACCACCGTTGAACCTAGTCCTCCATGTCGGTCGGTGGTGCACGTATCGCCTGGCGGCGTTGGCACGAGTCGAGATTGAGAACCTTTTCGCACGACTTGCCACGCATTCTCGCAGCGGTCGTGTACAAGCGGTAGATATCTGGCGCCACATCCCGGAGATCTTTCCATGGCTCGGCACCGATACCACCACCAACTCTTCTCTTACGAGCCAGCTCCAACAAGAACTTCAAGAGCGAATGACCAATTGCATAGAGCTCCCCGAGAAGCGGCGTGTCCAACTGAAGTCCGGACAGCTGCAGGCGCGATTCATGGAACAGTTCGCTGCACCCGCGCCGGGTTGGCCACATGCACGCTTTCACAGTCCCGACGTCATGATCGCGGCATCCTCCACCGAGGCGATCAAACGCGGCGACTACAGCCTGGTGCTCGGCGAGGTTCATTTCGGCACCAACACTCTCCTAGGAGCGGGTTGCGCGGACACCCACCCGGACCGTGAAGCGATGTTCGCTCGATATTGTCAGGATCTTCCGGCTAACTTCGTCCAGTTCACACCGTCACAACATTGGCGAGGAATCACGACAAGGACGCGTGCCGCATTCAACCGATCTGTCGATTGGCACGTTCAAATGTCAGACGAACTCCCTGCGGGAATAGAGCGCGACTCTTCTAGATTGGTATCTTTGGCCGAACTGGTTTTCGAGCGAGACGACCGCTCACTTCGTGTTCGGACATACGATCAACGTCTCGACGTAGATGTAATCGAATTCTTTGGCAGTGTTCTCGAGCTAGCCGTCGCCGACTCTTTCGGGCACGCCTTCGCTGGCGAGCACATACCACGTATCACGATCGACAAGTTTGTTATCCAGCGCGAGGCATGGCGAGTTCCGATCGATTGCGTTGAACTCAGTGCGCCGTCGAACCGGGATCGTACCTATTTGAACGTTATTCGGTGGGCGGAGCAGTTCGGACTTCCGGACCGCACCTTCTACCGGGTGGCCACCGAGGGCAAGCCGATCTTTCTAGACCTCTCCAGCCCTCAGCTGGTGTCGCTGTTTGCGAAGCACGTTAGGCACGCCAAGCGAGCTGGCGCAACAACGATCCGTGTTACGGAGATGCTGCCCCAACCGGATCAGCTTTGGCTCACTGACGGCGAT
>DASUTB010000052.1:0-68522 GCA_036374835.1 Jiangellaceae bacterium
GCTGAGCTGCCCGGCCTCGGCTATATCCCGGCCGCGGTGGCACGGCCGCTGGCCGGGAGGATGGCCGCCGCGCAGTGGCGGTTCGTGATCTGCACCCCGGACGGGATACCGATCTGCTCCGGCATCACCACCGCCCGACCCACCTCGCAGCGCCACATCGGTCGGGATCCGCAGCGCGGCGGCATCGTGGAACTCCAACTCACCACCACTACACTGTTCGAACTCGGCACCGCGACTGCCAGCGGTCGACATGCCGACTGGCAGCCGGTGATCGGCGACATTACCGACCGGTACCGCCGCGGCATCCTGGACCACAAACCCACCACCACCAGCCCTACCAACCACGCCGGTGATACGCACAGTGAAATCGACCCCGCGACGGCCGACCAGGATGCGCGCCGCCGCCGCGCCCGCGCCGGACTGCGCCGCTGGGTCGAAGTCCGCGCCCGGTACTGCCAGCACCCCACCTGCCGGATGCCCGCCAGCCAATGCGACCAAGACCACCGTGTCGACTACGCCGCCGGCGGGCTCACCATCGACCACAACCTCGACCCCGGCTGCCGACACGACCACCGCCTCCAACACGACGGCGGCTGGATCGTCTACCGACCACCCGGCAGCGACCCACTCACCGGACCCATCATCTGGCTCAGCCCCCTCGGACACACTTACGAAACCCGCCCACCACCGGTCATGCACACCTACCCCGAACCCGGCCACTACTACCCGCACCACGACACCCTGCCCGAATGGCTCACCCACGCCATCAAGCACGCCAAAGCAGCCCAGCAGGCGCGTGTACAGGCCGGAGCACCCGACGCCGACGACGTCAAGGAGCAGGCCGACGTCGATGAGCAGCCAGAACGACCGAGATCGCAGTATCCTGCCGAGCCGCCCTTCTAAAGCCGAAAGCTTCGGGTCCGAAGGCGCCCTGCCGGTGCTCGGTGTATGACGTGCCTGATTCGCCGGCGTGAGCCGTTACGGATTCGACGCGGGTTCCTCGTCGTCCGGTTCGTCGAGTTCCTCGTTGTCGGGTTCCTCGAGTTCCTCGTCGTCCACGTGCCACTCGGTCGGCAGCTCCACGCCATCGACAAGGTGGGCCCGGAGCCGGGTGAGGGTCCGCGTCAGCAGCCTCGACACGTGCATCTGGGAGATGCTGAGCTCGTCGGCGATCTCCCGCTGGGTCCGCTCGCCAAAGAAGCGCAGCGTGAGCATGCGCCTCTCCCGCTCGGGTAGTTGAGCGATGACGCTGCGAACCGCCTGCTTCGCGTCGACGGTGTCGAGCGGATTCTCGTCGTCGCTGAGCCGTTCGGCGACGGTCGGCCCGGCCGGTTGGTTCTTGACCGCAGGCGCGTCCAGCGACAGCGTGGAGTAGGCCGATGCGGCATCGAGCGCTTCTAGGACTTCGTCCTCGCTCACCCCGATGCGTTCGGCGATCTCCGCGACGGTCGGCGATCGACCGAGTTCACTGGTGAGCTGCTCGGCCACGTCAGTTGCCCGTAGCGAGAGCTCCTGGAGGCAGCGCGGCACGCGCACGGCCCAGCAGGAATCACGGAAGTGGCGGCGTAGCTCACCCAGGATCGTAGGTACCGCGTACCGCGGGAAGTCGGTGCCTCGGTCTGGATCGTAGCGCTCAGCCGCTTTGACCAGCCCAAGCATGGCGACCTGGGCGAGATCTTCGAGTGGCTCGCCGCGACCGTTGTAGCGGGCGGCGATGCGTCGGGCGAGAGGCGCGTGCTGTTCGACAAGCGTGTCTCGGTCTGGCCGAGGCGATGTCGTCTCGGCGCATTGCGCAGTCACGATAGACCTTTCATCGAGATGTGCCAGTCGGATATGCGGACGACCGGGGCGGCTCGTACCGCCCGGTGGGACCCGTCGGCGTCGACGAGCCGGCATGGATCCGGACCTCGGAGGACGGCGTCACCGTCGATGGCGACGCCGGGCGAAGCGGTGTCTGGTCCCGCGTAGGAACGTACTGCGAAATCCACTGGACGCATCAAGCACCGCCTCCCTCCATGTCTCTCACCGTAGGCGCGATCGAGTCAGATCACAAGGACATCGCAAAAAGATTACGAAATGGTTACGACGAGCCCTGCAGTCGGCCTGCCGGCATTTTCGGTGCGATTGCTCGGACCCGGGCAGCCTGGGTATACGTCCCGACGTTACAACGGTCTGCCCCGTCGGCCGCAGCTGACAGACGCCGTCACCGGGCCGCGCGCCGCACCTCGTGTTCAGGTGGGCGGTGCCCCGGTGACGGCTCTGGTCGTGGTGTGAGCGTGCCCTGGGTTGCGTGTTACCGAATGGGCGGTTCGCCACCGCGACGTGGTGGCTCATCGGCATGACGCTCGGTGATGATCTCGCGGCTGGCGCGCTTGCGCGGCCCCCAGACCACCAGCGACATGATCAGAGCGAGTGCTCCGGCACCCATCAGGATCCAGCCGATGACGGTCAATTCGATTCCCGAGATGTCGTACTCCACCGCGAACGCCAGGATCGCGCCAACGGCGATGAGAAAGACGCCTGCTCCAATACCCACGGTGTCACTCCTCTCGTTCGTCGTTGGTTTACCCACATTCCGGCGCATTACACGTTCGCCCCCTGGTCGGCACAACAGCAGCGTGCGCTGCCGACGAGTCGACGGTGGCGGTTACCGCGAATTGACTATTCGTGGTCTTCGGCGATCAGAAACTGCGCTCGGCCATCGTGGACGGTGGCATCGAGCCACTTGTCAGCCAAGACCACGGATGCATCGGGATCGAGAAAGACACGAGCACCATCGGTCTCGACGACCTGGTCGAGGGGCTCGGGTTGTTCGGCGAGCTGTACGTCGAGCGCCGGGACGCCGTTTCCCTGCGCAGCCGTGGTCGATATGCGTATTCCGGTGTCAGCAGGGCGACTGGTCTGAACGGTGATCTCCCGAATGACCAGCACGGCCTCTGCAGTCAGTGCGAGCATTTCTTGCACCTCCTCCAACGGCGGTCTAGGTAGCGGCCTACCCGCCGTGACGATGCGGAAACCGCTGCACCCTGATCGGGTACGCCGGCTGGTTGTTTGGGCGCTGAGCAGGCGGGTATTGAACGGGAATAGCTCGGCGCGAGGAGGAGGGACGCGGCATGGCCGAGACGGTAGGAGATCGGCTGATCCAGCGGCTCCAGGACTGGGGTGTCTCGCGGATCTACGGTTACCCCGGCGACGGCTACAACAGCATCCTGGCCGCCCTGCAGCGCGCCGACAACACGCCACCGTTCGTGCAGGCCAGGCACGAAGAGATGGCCGCATTCATGGCCGTCGGCCACGCCAAGTTCACCGACGAGGTCGGGGTGTGCATGGCCACATCCGGTCCGGGAGCCATCCACCTGCTCAACGGGCTGTACGACGCGAAGCTCGACCACGTGCCGATGGTGGCCATCGTCGGGCAGACGAGCACCACGGCCCTCGGAGGCAGCTACCAGCAGGAGGTCGACCTGCAGACGTTGTGCTCGGACGTCGCGGGGTACGTGCAGACGGTGATGGCGCCCGAGCAGGTCCCGGCCGTGGTCGATCGAGCGTTCCGGGTGGCGGCCGGACGCCGGACTCCCGCCGTGCTGATCTTCCCGGCCGATGTTCAGGACAGCACCTACTCGCCTCCCGAGCACGAATTCAAGATGGTGCCCGGCAGCCTCGGCTACTCGCCGCCGCAGGTCGTCCCGCGCGATGACGATCTGCGGCGGGCCGCCGACGTGCTGAATCAGTCCAGCCGGGTGGCCATGCTCGTCGGCCAGGGCGCTCGGCGTGCCGCCGATGAAGTCCAGGCGGTGGCCGACGTACTCGGGGCCGGTGTGTCGAAGGCACTGCTCGGCAAGGACGTGCTGGCCGACGACCTGCCTTACGTCACCGGCCCGATCGGCCTGCTCGGGACCAAACCGAGCTACGACCTGATGATGGGCTGCGACGCCTTGCTGATGGTGGGGTCGAGCCTGCCGTACAGCCAGTTCCTGCCCGAGTACGGCACGGCGCGCGGCGTGCAGATCGACATCGACCCGACGATGATCGGGTTGCGCTACCCGATGGAGGTGAACCTCGTCGGCGACGCTCAAGCGACCCTGGCCGCGTTGTTGCCGCTGCTGGAACGCAAGACGGACCGGAGCTGGCGCGAAGAGATCGAGGACGGTGTGCAGACCTGGTGGCGGGTCGTCGAGGCGCGCGCCATGCAGGATGCCGAGCCACTGAACCCGCAGCGGGTCTTCTGGGAGCTGTCACCCAAGTTGCCGGACGACGTGATCGTGACCGCCGACTCCGGATCCGCGGCGAACTGGTATGCGCGTGATCTCAAGTTCCGGGCCGGCATGCGGGGGTCCCTGTCCGGGACGCTGGCCACGATGGGCTGCGGACTGCCCTACGCCATCGGTGCGAAGTTCGCCCACCCGCCAAGGCCCGTTGTGGCTTGCGTGGGCGACGGTGCGATGCAGATGAACAACATGGCCGAGTTGCTGACCGTCGCGAAGTACTTCCGCGAGTGGGACGACCCGCGGTTCGTGTGCCTCGTGCTCCACAACAACGACCTCAACCAGGTCACGTGGGAGATGCGGGCCATGGAGGGCACACCCAAGTTCGATGAGACGCAGCAGCTGCCAGAGATCAGTTATGCCGGTTTCGCTGAGCTGGCCGGGCTGCGTGGTATCACCGTCGACAGCCCCGACAACGTGGCCGCGGCGTGGGACGAAGCGCTGGCCAGTGACGTTCCGGTCGTGGTCGACGCCATCGTCGATCCCGAGGTGCCGCCCATTCCGCCGCACGTCGAGTTCGACGAGATCAAGAGCATGACCAGCGCGATCATGAAGGGGGATCCCAAAGCGTGGCAGATCGTCAAGCAGAGCTTCCGCGGTAAGGCACAGGAGTTCCTGAACAGGTGAGAGGAGTGGTTATGCGTTTGCCGATATTTGCACCGACGATCGAGGTGACGGCGCACTGCGACCTGCCGTGCGGTGTCTACGACCCCGCCCAGGCGAGGATCGAGGCGCAGTCGGTCAAGGCCATCCTGGAGAAGTACCACGACAGCGACGACGAGGTGTTCCGCACCAGGGCGCTGGTCATCAAGGAGGAACGCTCGGAGCTGGTCAAACACCATCTCTGGGTGCTGTGGACGGACTACTTCAAGCCGCCGCACTTCGAGAAGTACCCGCAGCTGCACGAGCTGTTCAACCGCGCCACCAAGCTGGCCGGTGGAGGCGGCGGGACCAAGGACTCGACGGACATCAAGGTGGCGGACGAGCTGCTGGGCAAGATCGACGAGATCGCCGAGATCTTCTGGGAGACCAAGAAGAGCTGAGGACCGTGGCCTGACCGGACGATCGGCCGGCGAGGCCTCGCGGGCGACGCCGGCCGCGGTCGAACCGGCAGGTCAGTACGTGACGTCACGCGGTACGACCGAGCTGATGACGAACCCGCTGGCCGGAAACGTCGGAACTCGCGAGTGATCGATCGTCGGATCCTGCAGCGGCACGCGGTAGTTCATGCCGCGGCACAACATCTTCGCCGCGCGCCTCATGATCTCGAGGGTGATGGTTTCGCCGGCGCAGCGGTGGCTGGTCTCGGCGTCGCCACCACCTTGCGGGATAAGGGCGTAGGTGGCGTCGTACGGCGCCTTGAACCGGTCGGGGCGGAACTCGTACGGACGCTCCCAGAGCCGGTGGTCGTGCAATGTGCCGTACACGTCGAGCAGGGTCAGCGTGCCTGCCGGGAATCGGCGACCGGTCCATTCGAAATCGCGGCGCACCCGCGCACCGACCAGCGGCGTGAACGGGTAGTGCCGGCGAACCTCCTGTACGAAGAGCTGACGGCCGCGTCGTCCCCGGCCCGGATGCGTTCGCGCCACTCCGGGTGGGTGTGCAACGCGTGCGCGATGAACGTGATGTACGTGCCGATCGCGACGACCGGTCGAAGCACGTTGAGCAGGTCGACGGCCGCGACCTTACGCGGCAGCGGCCGGTGTTCGGTCACCTGCGGGCGGCCGCTCGGCCCGGATGCCGTCGATGACCCGCGAGATCCACGCCTCGGCCCGCCGGCGGGCGAGCCGCCCGCGAAGCTGCCGCCTTCCGACGCTGCCGAACCCGTCGATCAGCGCGGCCATGTCCCGCGCCCTCGACGCTGCCTCCGCGTCGGCAAGGGGAACGCCGGCCCATCGGCAGATGGCGGTGAGAAGCACCGGGCGAACCTCATCGATCAGGACGACCTGCTCGCGTCGGGCCCACGAGGGAAGCGCGGAGCGCCACACGTCCTCGACCGTGCCGGCGAGACGTTCCACCTCGGACGGCGTCGTCAAGGCGGTGATCATCCGGCGGCGGTGTCGGTGTTCTGCACCGTCGAGCGTCTGCACACCGCGCTCGCCGGTCAACGTTCGTTTGGCGAAACCGGGCAACGCCCCCTCGCGCTTGAACCGTTGTTCGTCGTAGAAGAGGCGCGCCGCCTCGTGACCCTGCATACAGATCGTCTTGTTGCCGAGCAGGCGGGTGGTGAAGATGTCGGAGCCGAGGCGCCGGCACTCTCGGTCGATGAAGGTGTAGCCACGCCACAACAGCGCAATGGTGCTGTCCCACTTGCCTTTGGGCGCAGTCGCTGTGGCCATGGCTCACTCCTCGCTGCTGGAACAAGGAAGATTCCCGCCCGGCCCGCATCGAAACCAAGCGCGCCGGCACGACTGACCGGCACGGTTAGGGGAATCTGTCATGAATCGCCGAAGGGAAGTGATGGACATGCCTGTCGATACGTTCGATGTCGTTGTGATCGGTGCCGGCCCGCCCGGGGAGAATGTGGCCGATCGGGTGGTCCGCAGCGGGATGTCGTGCGCTGTGGTCGAAAGCGAACTGGTCGGCGGCGAGTGCTCGTACTGGGCCTGCATGCCCAGCAAGGCACTGCTGCGGCCATGGGCCGCGGTGTCGGCCGCTCGGGCCGTGCCGGCCGTCGCAGCAGCGGGAAGCGTCGATCTCGATGCCGCCAAGGTGCTCGAAAGCCGCAACGCCTTCGCCTCGAACTGGCGCGACGAGGACCAGATCGACTGGTTGGAGAACACTGGAGCCGTGCTCCTTCGCGGGCACGGCCGGCTGGCCGGCGAGCGCCGGGTCGAGGTCGCTTCAAGAGAAGCCGAGGTGGTCGAACTGGTCGCGAACCACGCGGTCGTCGTTGCATCCGGCAGCCGGGCGTCGATTCCCGACATTCCTGGACTCAAAGCGGCCAATCCATGGACGAACAGAGAGGCGACCAGCGCCGACAAGGTGCCCGAGTCGCTGGCTGTCATCGGCGGCGGCGCGGTCGGGGTCGAACTGGCGACGGCATGGTCTGCGCTGGGTACGCGGGTCACCGTGCTGGAGCCCAGCGAGCGGCTGTTGCCTGCCATGGAACCGTTCGCCGGAGCGCTGGTCGCCGAATCGCTGCAGAACATGGGCGTGGACGTGCGCCTCGGCACAGCTGCCGAGTCGGTCGACCGGGACAGTGGCATCGGGCCGGTTCGGTTGTGGACCAGCACCGGCGACGAGATCACGGCCGCGGAGGTCCTCGTCGCGACCGGGCGGGCACCACGGACCGACGACCTGGGTGTGGAGACCGTCGGCCTGACGCCGGGCGACTGGCTGAGCGTCGACGAGACCTGCCGGGTCGACCAGGTCCCGGGCGGGTGGCTCTACGCTGTCGGCGACGTGAACGGGCGCGCCCTGCTCACCCATCAGGGCAAGTACCAGGCTCGGCAGGCTGTGGCCGCTCTGTTGGCGCGGGTGAACGGTACCGAGGTGGCCGGCGAGCCCTGGAGCCGGTACGCCGCGACAGCCGACACCATTGCCCCTCCGCAGGTCATCTTCACGACTCCGAACGCCGCGGCGGTCGGCCAGACGCTCGAGCAGGCGGAGTCGAGCGGGTGGAGCGTCCGGGCGGTTGACTACGACATCGGCGAGGTGGCCGGCGCCGCCCTACACGGCAGGGACTACGAAGGGCGGGCCCGGCTCGTGATCGACGAGGACCGCCAGGTGATCGTCGGCGCGACGTTCGTCGGCCCGGACATCGGTGAGCTCTTGCACGCAGCGACGATTGCGATCGCCGGTGAGGTGCCGATCGACCGGCTCTGGCACGCCGTGCCGGCGTTTCCGACGATCAGCGAAGTGTGGTTGCGGCTGTTGGAGACCTACGCCGGCATGTCGTGATCCGGATGGCGGCGGTAGATCAGGAGGCGCCGCTCGAGCTTGCCGAAATCGAGTGCCTCCATGGGCTCGGCGCGCTCACCATCACGGGCGATGGCGATCGCGCCGTCGCGCGATTTGACATGGACACTGGTCGCCGCCCAGCGGTGGTAGCCGGTGTGCTCGCCGACACCGGTCAGAGCGGCCAGGACGGCCTTCGTCCGGGACAGTACACCGACCGCCAGCCACTGAACGTCCAGCAGGCCGTCGTCGATCCGGCTGCGCGGCGCCGGGAACGGTCCTCGCGTGGTGTAGCGGCCGTTGCCGACGAACAGACTCCACAGATCCACGTCCACACCATCGACGGTCAGCCGCAGCGGCCGCTGGCGCCGGAGTACCTGGACCGTCGCGATGACCATGGCCGGCCACTTGCCGAGGCGCCGTACCAGTTCGTCGCGTCGCCGCACCATCTCCGGATACGCGCCGAGACTCGCCGTGTTGAGGAAGGGAACACCGCCGGCCACACCGACGTCGACGGCAATTGCCTGGCCGGCCTCCACGGCGCCGGCCGTGTCGCGGAACGAGTCGATGCCGACGTCGCGCGCGAAATGGTTCATCGTCCCCGCCGGGAACACCGCCACCGGAAGCCCATGCCGCAGGGCGATCGGAACCAGTGAATTCAGCGAGCCGTCCCCGCCGGTGATGCCGACTGCCTTGATCCGTCCTGCGCGGCGGTCGAGCTCGGCGTCCATGTCGAGATCGTCGGTCAGCTCGACGATCTCCGCGGCGCCCAGCAGATCGCCGACCAGCTCGTCGGCACGGCTCGCGCGGCCCGCGTTCGGGTTGACGAACACGAGCAGGCCACGGCCGCCGGGGAGTTCGGGTGCGGCGCCGTGCACCATCGTGCTCGGGGCGATCGCCCGGACGGGCCACCAGCGCTGCAGAGTCAGGGCGACGCCGGCGCCGATCGCCGCGCCGGCGAGCACGTCGCTGGCGTGGTGGACACCGACATGGACCCTGGAGTAGGCGACGGCGCCGGCCACGGGCGCGATGCTCAGGGCTACGGCAGGGCTCTCGAGCGCGACGCCACACGTGAAGGCCGCGGCGGAGGCCGCGTGGCCGCTCGGGAACGACGTCGTCCACGGCTGCCGGCTGAGCCGGCGGACCAGCGGTGTCAGCTCGATGTCTGGGCGCTGCCGCCGGAACAGCGGCTTCACGGCGCCGTTGACGATCAGACTCGTAACCGACAGTGATCCGGCGCCGCGAACAGCCGCCCGCCTGATCCGGCCCGAGGTTGCCACCACACCGACCGCGGCAAGGGCGAGCCAGAGCTTTCCTTTGTTCGCCGAGCGGCTCAGCGCACGGAGCGTTACGTCGACGGGGTGGGGGGCGTGGTCAGCCGGCGGCGGCCGCAGGGGCGTGCGCATCAACAAGGGACGAATAGGCATCCTCGACACGTTCGGCTACCTGCTTCCAGTCATAACGGGCGACCGCTCGCCAGCGGCCCTGTTCACCGAGCCGCCCGGACAGCGAGTCGTCATCGAGCAGCTTGCGGATCGCGGCGGCGAGCCCATCCGCGTCGCCAGGGTCGACGAGCACTCCGGTGGCGCCGTCGTCGACCAGATCGGCGAGTCCGTCAACAGCGGTGCACACGACCGGCCGCCCGCAGCTCATCGCCTCGAGGGGCGCGAGGCCGAACCGCGCACGGCGGGGCGTCGACACGACGACGTCCGCCGAGCGGAGGAGCGCCGGGACCGCGTCGTGCTTGAGCGTGCCGGTGAGTCGGAACCGGGCACCGAGGCCGAGCTCGTCGGCCATGCCGGTCAGCCGCTGCGCCTCGTCGCTCAGCCGGATACCGGAGGACGGCGGCCCGCCGGCGACGAACACCTCGGTGTCCGACAACCGCGTAATCGCAGCAAGTAGCGTGTCGACGCTCTCGCGTTCGACCAGCTCGCCGAGGCAGACGAGCCGTCGGTGGCCGTTCAACTCCCAGCGCGAGCCGTGCGGCGAGAACAGGTCGGTATCAACACCACCGGTTGCCGTCGTCACCCGGTCCGGGCGCGCGCCGCGCCGGACCAGCTCCACCCGCTCGGATGAGCGCGTGGCGACGATGTGGTCCACCGCTGCGATCAGGTCGGCCTCGGTGGGCGCCTGCTCGGCCGGGTGATTACCTCGGCTCGTGTCGCTGATCTCGTGGAAGGTCTGGACGACCGGCACACCGGTCACCCGGCTGGCGATGACCGCAGCCGCACCGGACCGCCAGGTATGCGCGTGGACGACGTCGGGTCGGCCGCCCGATGTCCAGTCCCGGATCAACCGACGGCCGAAGGCGGGGACATAACGGGACCGCTCATCCTCGGTGGCGGGCCGCGCGGGACCGGCCGTGACGTGCTTCACCTGTACTCCGGGGGAGAGGTCACATTGTGCCGGTAGCTGCCACGCATCCCGGCGGGTGTACACGACGACGGCGTGCCCGCGGCGGGCCAGCGCCTTGGCGAGTCCGGCGATGTAGGTGTGGCGACCGCTCGCTTCGGCCTCGCCGAGGACGGCCAGTGGGCTGGCGTCCTCGGAGACGAGTGCGACTTTCATGTCACTTCAATACCCAGCCGTCCTGGTCGAGAAACGCGTCAACCGGCCGTTCAGCTGCCCCGAACCCAGGCGGCCGGCTGCCAGGCTGACCTAGAGGGCGATGAAGTAGATCGCGACCAGCACACCGATGAAGATGATGAGCAGGACCAGCGGCATGAAGATCTCGCCGAACTTGCCGAGCCTCGCCAGCCGCTTGGCACGCCAAGACTTGTCGTGGCGGTTATGCTCGTTCATCTGACGTTCCTCTCCAAGTGCTTGGAGCTGATCCGCGGGATCGCGGCATGCGCAACCCGGTCGCCGCGGTTCGACCCGTAGTTACCCGAATCGCTGTCGCGCAAACCGCGGTGATTACATACTGCGAGGTGACGTTGAGCCGTTGGCGGGTACATAAGAGTGGCGTACTCAATCGAACGGGAGCCGAGCTATGGACCGGGGTAGTGACAAACACGGCGCAAAACAGGACGACTTCCTCAAGAAGGAGCTCCGTGGTCTCGAACAGGCGGATCACTCGACCCGAGCCCAGGAGTGGCGTGATCCGGAACCACCCGCCGACGACGATCTGCAGCTCACCGACCCGCGCGGCGCCGGAGAGCTTGATCTGACGACCGTCGCGGACGTGATGACGCCGGACGTGATGTCGGTCAGTGCCGCCGCACCGGTCACCGAAGCCGCCAAGCTGATGCGCGAGAACGACATCGGCTCGATCTTCGTTATCGATGACGACCGCGCCGTCGGGGTGATCACTGACCGCGACCTCGCCGTACGGGTCATCGGAGCCGGGTTGTCGCCGGCCATCACCGAGGTGGGCGATGTCTGCAGCAGGGAGGTGGCGAGTGTGTCCGCCGACTCCGACGTGCACATCGCCGTCGACATCATGCGCCGGCGCAGGGTGCGGCGGCTCCTGGTGGTCGGCGCCGATGACCGGCCACAAGGCGTGATCTCACTCGGTGATGTCGCCGTGTCGCAGCAGCCGGGGTCGGTGCTCGCGGACATCACCCTCGCTGATCCGCCGCGGATCAGCGAGGACGCGGCGAGCCGTCCCGCCGAATAGCGCAGTGACTCGTCCGCCGGGGAGCTCGGCAACGGGTTGAGCCTGCCGTCACCGGGTATGGCACCTGTATCGGCCCGACATGGGGAAGGAAACATGGCGCACAAGCCCGGCGAACGATTGGCCTCGAGCCTCGCGGAGCGCCGACGCGGCGGCGGTAGGCGCCCGCCGAAGACCGTCGTCGTGACCGGAGCCAGCGCGGGAATCGGCAGGGCAACGGCGCGGCTGTTCGCCGCGCGTGGCGACCGGCTGGCGCTGTTGGCCCGCGGCGGGCTCGGCCTCGAGCAGGCCTCGGAAGAAGTGCTGGCCGCCGGTGGTTCCGCACTGCCGATCCGGGTCGACGTGGCCGACTACGTTGCCGTGGAGCAAGCGGCAAGGAAGGTCGAGCAGGAGTTCGGGCCGATCGATGTGTGGATCAACAACGCGTTCGTGACCGTATTCGCACCGTTTCTCGAGATCGCTCCCGAGGAGTTTCGGCGGGTCACCGACGTGACGTATCACGGATTCGTCAACGGCACCCGCGCTGCGCTGAACCGAATGTATCCGCATGACCGCGGGACGATCGTCCAAGTCGGCTCGGCACTCGCCTATCGCGGGATTCCGCTTCAATCGGCCTACTGCGGCGCCAAGCACGCCATCCAGGGCTTCACCGAGTCGCTGCGCTGCGAGCTGATGCACGACGGCAGCAAAGTGCGGATAACCATGGTCCAGCTGCCCGGGGTCAACACACCACAGTTCGAATGGGCGTTGTCGCGACTGCCGCGAACACCGCAGCCGGTGCCGCCGATCTACGAACCGGAGGTCGCCGCCCGAGCGGTGGTCCACGCAGCGGATCATCCACGACGCCGCGAGTATATGGCGGGTATCGGCTCGGTCAAGACGATCATCGGCAACAGGCTCGCTCCCGGGCTGCTGGACCGATACCTCGCGCACACGGGGTACGAGTCGCAGCAGACCGAGGCCAGCGCGGGCGACCGCCGGACGGCCAATCTCTGGGACCCCGCCGACGGCATGCACGGCGCCGACTTCGGGGCGCATGGGCCGTTCACGGCCCAGGCTCGAAGTCACAGCCCGCAGCTGTGGTTGTCACGGCATCGAGGGAAGGTCGCCGCCACGACCGTCGCCGCCGCAACGGGTGCGTACGTCATCGGCCGGCAGGTGATCCGGCGGTAGCTTCGCGGGCATGAAGCGGGCAGCCGCGGGTATCCGTTACTGCATGATTCAGATCGGGTCTCCCGCCTGCGCGAGATCTAGTGGGGGTGTTGCCGGCGATGCATAGCAGGCTGCTGCACGCGGACGAGGGTGAACAAACTGCTCTGGCGCTGATCCGCCTCGACGCGTCCGACTCATGACGGCCACCGTCTCGCTGTTCGCGCTGGTCGGCGCACTTGTCGTCGGGCTCTATGGCGCGTCGGTGGCGTTGCGTTCGGCGCGCGCGACGCACGTCCTGCCGTATCACGCCGGGACGTTTCCGCAGCAGCACGCGGTGTCGCGCTATCACGTGCGCTGGTACGCCGTCACCGTGCTGTTCCTCGCCTTCGACATGGAGATGGTCTTCATGTATCCGTGGGCGGTGGTCGTCGCCGAGAAGGGATTGTCGGCGGTCGTCGAGATGTTCGGCTTCCTTGCCGTCCTCGTCGTCGGTGTGCTCTACGCATGGCGGGAGGGTGCGCTGCGGTGGACGTGAGGCGGCGACTGTCTCGTTGGGCGCTCAGCCGGCCATCGGTGCTCGTAGTCGAGGCACCGGGCGCCAGGGCGATTCGGTGGCAGGTGGAAGATGAGCTCGACCGGCGTGGCTGGACGACGGCGTCGTCCCCGGCCGGTGCGGACATCATGCTCGTCCTCGGTGAGCCGGGGCCGGATCTCGGCACCGCCGTCGACCTGGTCTGGTCCCAGGTGCCGCACCCTGGCCATCGTGCCCGGATTGCGGACGAGGGCAGGGGAGCGGTTCGCGATCTCCTCGACAAAGCCGCGGCTGCGCTCGTCGACAGGGCCGGCGAGAAGCCGGCGGGCGGAGGTGATCCGCAAGCGCAGCTCGACGGCGACGGCGACGTGGCCGGCCTGCCGATGGCCGGCACCGCGGAGGACCGGGACGGCCTGGAGCTGGACTCGCTGACCGTCACACTCGGACCGGTGCTGCCCGCCTGGCCGACCGGCCTGGTGGTTCGCGCCGCGATGCAGGGTGACGTCCTTTCCGGAGTCACAGTCAAGTGGCTCGACGGCGGGGCGACCGCGACGTCCGGCCACGAGGCGCCCGCGCGCGCCGCCGCGGCCGACCACCTGGCGCGGTTCCTCGAGGTGGCCGGATGGCCGGTCGCGGCTCGGCAGGCGCGCGGCGTGCGGTCGGACCGGCGCAACGGCGGCCGGCTTGCCAGGCGGATCCGCCGTTCGCGGGTTCTGGCGTGGTCGGTTCGCGACATCGACGGAGTCCTTGGCCGGGTGTACCGGTGGTGCGACGTGGTCGCCGGGCGGGGCGCCGCCGTAGCGCTCGAGCCGCGGCCGCGAACCAGCCTCGACGCACTGCTCGACGGCACCGAACTGGCCGCCGCCCGGTTGATCGTCGCGAGTCTCGATACCGGAACGCTGCGGGACGCCGTCGAGCTGCCGGACCGCTACGGAGCCGGCCATGGCTGACGCGGCGATCATGCTCGCGGTCGGGCTCGCCCTCGGCGGGCTGTTCGCCGTGGCCGACCAGTTGGTGACCGCCGGCCCAGGGTCCGTGGCGGAGCCGCTGCGGCGACCGGTGCGCCTATTGCTGCAGCAACGCCGCACCACGTTGCTGCCGGACACACTGCTGTGGCGGGTGGCCTGTGTCGCCGTGCCATTGCTCGCGTTCGGCTCGCTGGCCGTCGTACCGGTCGCGGGATGGACGCTGCTATCCACCACGGCCGATCTTGTGTGGTTCAACACTATGGAGGTGTTGTTGTGGGCCGCGGTGTGGCTCGCCGGATGGGGGCCGAACGCCGTGTTCTCGCTGGTGGGCGGCTACCGCTTCCTCGCCCAAGGGCTCGCCTACGAGCTGCCGCTGATGTTCGCGATCATCACCGCCGGCCTGGCCGCCGGGTCGTTGCGGGCCATCGATGTCGTCACCGCGCAGGCGGAGCTCTGGTTCGTCGTGACCA
Source organism: Jiangellaceae bacterium (assembly GCA_036374835.1). Classification (GTDB taxonomy): domain Bacteria; phylum Actinomycetota; class Actinomycetes; order Jiangellales; family Jiangellaceae; genus DASUTB01. The sequence goes on from DASUTB010000052.1 coordinate 14,904, forward strand.
TGCCGGTGGCGTTCGTCCTGTTCCTGGTCGGCGTGGCGGCGTTCGCCTTCTGGGGGCCGTTCGCCGCACCGGCAGGCTGCGACATCGCCGGCGGGGCGACGTCGGAGCTGTCCGGTGTCGAGCGGTTGCTCGTCGATGGGGGACGGGCCGTGTTCCTCGGGGCCGGGTCCGCGATGGCCGTTGCGCTGTTCCTCGGCGGCGGCGAAGGGCCGTGGCTGCCGGGTGCGGCCTGGTTCGCGCTCAAGACGCTGCTGGTCATCGGCACGCTCGTCGTCGCCGGCCGGAGTATCCCGGTGATCCGGCCGGACCGGTTCGTCGAACTCGCCTGGGTCGTGCTGATTCCGGTCGCCCTGCTGCAGACCTTGTTCGTCGCGCTGCTCGTCCTGGCCGGCGGCTACGGCTGAACGTGGAGGTGAGTTCGTTGAGCGAAGTCGTCCTGATCGGGCTGGGCGTGGTGGCCGTCGCGACGGGCATCGCGGTCTTCGTGGTCGACTCCATGGCCCGGGCCACCTATGCGTTGCTGGCCTCGTTCCTGGCCGTCGCCGCCATGGTGCTCGCGCTCGAACTCGTCTTCCTGGCGCTGATCACCGCGCTGATGATGGTCATGGAGATGGCCATCATGGCGGTGTTCATGGTCATGTTCATGATGAACCCCGGTGGCCTGATGCCGATGAGCATGATGCACAACACCCGGGGCGCGGCCGCCGCAGGTATCGCCGTCTTCGTCCTGCTGACCGCCGGCATCTGGCTCGTCGACTGGCCGGCCGCGGCCGGGCCGCTCGCCGTCGACCCCACGCACCAGCTGGGTGAGGCGATCATGGGCAGCCACATGCTGGTGATGATCGTGGTGGGGCTCGGGCTGTTCGCGACGATCATCGGCGGCACGGTCCTTGCCACCCACCGCGGCCGCTACGACCGGTTCGGGCCCGATCTCGATCGCGCTCCGAACGACCCGATTCCCGGAGGACTGCCCCGATGATGCTGCAAATCGTGCTCACCGTCGCCGCCGCCCTCGTCGGGGTAGGGCTGTTCGGCGCCCTCTCCCAGCAGTCGATCGTCATGGTGATGATGGGTCTCGAGCTCGCCCTCAACGGTGTGCTCCTCGGCGGCGCCGCGGCCTGGTACTTCCTGCACCCATCGGTGGCCGACGCGCAGGTGCTCGTCATCGTGCTGCTCGTCGTGATGGCGGTGGAGATGGCGATGGGATTCGCGGCGACGATCGCGATCTATCGGGCGCGCCAGGTCGACACGATCGACATGGCCGACGAGCTGAGCGGCTGATGGAGGTGCCGGACCCGAACACCAGTGCGGCCGGCATCGTGCTGGCCGCTCTCGTTGCGTTCCCCGCCGCATCGGGCGGGGCGCTGCTGGTGGCCGGGCGGCGGGCGGACCGCTTCGCCGGGTTCGTGTCCGTCGCCGTCGCCGTCGCAGCGTGCGGGCTCGCGGCCGTTGTGGCGACCGGGCGCCCGGTCCTCTCGTTGCCGTTCATGGCAGCGGTGGACGGCGGCAGCCTGAGCCTGGCCGTCGACGGCATCTCCGCGGTACTGGTCGTGATGGTGACGGTCGTGACGCTCGCCGTTGTCGTGTTCGCGGCGGCCGACCTGCCCGCGGACGCCGCTCGTGCCCGGTTCTTCGGCTACATCCTCGTGTTCCTCGCGGCGATGCTGCTGACCGTCACCGCCTCCACCGTGCCTGCGCTGCTCATCGGGTGGGAAGTGATGGGGGCGATGTCGTACGCGCTCATCGGGTACTTCTGGCACGTCCGGGGCAAGATCTCAGCGGGGACGACCGCGTTCGTCACCACCCGGACCGCAGATCTCGGAATGTACGTCGCCGCCGGCGCGGTGCTCGCCGGCGCGGGCACCCTCGACCTTTCCGGCCTGGCTGCGCTGAGTGGCGGGTGGGCCGACGTGGCCGCGGCCGGACTCTTCATCGCCGCGCTCGGCAAGTCTGCTCAGCTGCCGTTCTCCGCGTGGCTGTCCGCCGCCATGGAAGGCCCCAGCCCGGTCAGTGCGCTGCTGCACTCGGCGACCATGGTGGCTGCCGGTGGTTATCTGCTGATTCGCACGATGCCGGTGCTGGAGAGCACCGGGTGGGCCATCCACGCCGCCGCGTGGTTCGGGGTGATCACCGCGCTGGTTCTCGGCGCGATCGCCTGCGCACACCCTGACCTCAAGCAGGCGCTCGCCGCCAGTACGGCGGCCCAGCTGGGCTTCGTGGTGCTCGCGGCCGGCGTCGGGGCCAGCGCCGGCGGCATCGACCATCTCGTGGGACATGCCGGGGTCAAGGCCGGACTGTTCGTGGCGGTGGGTGCATGGCTCACCGCGCTCGGTGCCACGCGGGCCGCAGGGTTGCGCGGAGCCGGGCGGCGATACCCGGCCATGGGCGCGGCCGCCGCCGCAGGCTGCCTGGTCCTCGGCGGTATACCCCCGCTCGGACTGTGGGCGACCAAGGACGAAATCCTCGCCGCGACGCACGGCCCGGCACTGCTCACGGCCGGGCTGGCCGCCTCGGCGCTGGCCGCGGTCTACGCCGGCCGGATTCTGGCGACGGTGCTAGGCGGACGGGCACCCGCTCACGAACTGGACGCCGAAGAACACGGCACCCGGCGAGTACCGGCTGTGGCCACCGCCGTCGCCGCGATTCTGGCCCTGGCCTCGGCGGGCATGGGCGCACTCGCGCTACCGCCGGTGGCGCACTCCGTCAAGGAGTTGCTCGGTGCCACCGGCGAACCGGCGCCGAGCCTGAGCAGCATGATCGTGACCGGTGGCATCGCGACCGTGCTATTCGTGTCGACGGTGGTCTGGCGGCGTACCGTCATGCGGCTGGCCGACACGCCGCTTAGCGAATGGCTGGGCTTGCCGCGGCTGCTCTCGGCTCGCCCCGTCCTCGCCGCCGCACGTTTCGCCGCACACGCCGACGATCACGTCCTGGACCGGGCCGTGTGGGGCGTTGCGTTCGGAGCGCGACGGCTGGCGGCGATGGTCGCCCGGAGCGACGACGGAGGAATCGACCGTGCCGTGTGGGCGGTCGCGTCGGGAGCGCGTCGGTCTGCGGGCGTGGCCGCGCGCAGTGACGATGAGGGCATCGACCGGGCTGTGCTGTCCATCGCGGCTGGAGTACGGCGACTCGGGCGGGCGGCACGCCGGCCGCAGACCGGACTCCTGCACCAGTACTTCATCCTTGCCGCCAGTGGCCTGGCGGTCTTGCTCGCGCTGCTTGTGGTGGTGGGGTGATCCCGTGTACCTGACCGTCGTGATCATGCTGCCGCTGCTTGTCGCCGTACTGCTGCTGGCGTTGCCCCGGCTTCCGGAGCGAGCCGCAATGGGCATCTGGGTGGCGACGACGGCCGCCGAGGTGGCGCTCGTCGGCTGGATGTGGTGGCGCTTCGCCGCCGAGCCGTCCGGGTCGTACGGAACCGAGTTCGGCTACGAGGCGAAGGTGTCGTGGATCCCCACGGTCGAGGCCGGCTATCACGTCGGTGTCGACGGCATCTCGCTACCGCTGCTCGCCATGACGGCCGTGCTCTTCCTCGTGTGCGCCGTGTGGTCGCTGGCCGAACGGCGCCGGCCACGCACCTACGCCGCCCTGTTCCTGTTCCTCCAGACGGCGTGCATGGGCGCGTTCGCCGCGCTGGATCTGATCTTGTTCTTCGTCTTCTTCGATCTGACCCTCGTCGGCATGTACTTCGTCATCGCCGGCTGGGGCCATGGTGATCGCCGGCGCAGCGCACTGAAGTTCTTCATCTACACGTTCGTCGGCTCGCTCGCGCTGCTTGTGGGTTTTATCGGGCTGTTCCTCGGAGGCGACGAGCGCACCTTCGACATGGTCTCGCTCACTGCCGAGCCGCCGCTTCGCGACTCGCCGGTGGCGGCCGGGCTCGTCCTGCTGGCGATCGGTCTCGGGCTGGCGATCAAGACGCCGACGTTCCCGTTCCACACCTGGCTGCCCGACGCACATACCGACGCTCCTGCTCCGGGCTCGGCCATCCTCGCCGGCGTCCTGCTCAAGCTCGGCACCTACGGCTTCGTGCGGATTGCGATGCCGATGTTGCCGGACGCGTGGCAGCGGTGGGCGGCCGTTGTGGTGGTGGTCGGTGTGGTGAGCGCGATCTGGGGCGCACTCGTCGCGTTCGCCCAGCAGGACGCCAAACGCATGGTCGCTTACACGTCGGTGAACCACATGGGCTACGTCCTGCTCGCGCTCGGCGCCGCCGGGCTCGCCGGCCAGGCCGACGCCGAAGCACGGGGTGTGGCCACGGTCGGCGCGGTCGTGCAGATGGTCAGCCACGGACTGCTGACAGGTGCGCTGTTCCTGCTCATGGGCGTGCTATGGGCGCGTGGCGGGACGTATGCGTTCGGCCGTTGGGGTGGGCTGGCAGGGCCGGCACCGGTGTTCGCCGCATGCTTCGGAGTCGCGGCCTTCGGTTCACTGGGCCTGCCGGGGCTCTCCGGTTTCATCGGCGAGTTCCAGATCTTCGCCGGTTCGTTGCAGGCGGCACCGGTGGCCGTCGTCATCGCCGCGACCGGCATCGTGATCACCGCCGGGCTTTTCCTGACCGCGATCCGGCGGCTGCTCACCGGCGACACGGTCGCTCCCACGCCGGCGAAGTCGTGGGGCCTGAACGATATGGGTGCCCGTGAGGTTGCCGCGGTAGCGCCGCTGCTCGCGCTGTCCCTGCTGATCGGCGTGGCGCCACGCGTACTGCTGGACGTGATCGAGCCCGCAGCGACGACGCTCGCAGCGCTGATCGGCGGATGAGCGGCATGGGGAACCCGCTCGAGCTGCTGCCAGAGATGCTGCTGCTCACCGGGGCCGTCGGCGGGTTGCTGCTCGGCATGTGGACCCCGCAGCGTCGACAGGGCCGGGTCGCTGTGGTCGCCGTGCTGCTCTGCCTGGCCAGTGCAGCGCTGTCCGCCGCGGCCCTGGCCGGGCCGGACGTGGAGGTGTTCCACGGCACCTGGCTGGTCGACACGATCACCGGAGTGGTGCGGGTCGTGGTGGCGCTCGGCGCCGCCGTCGCCGTCCTGCTGTGCCGGTCATCACTGAAGGGCCGGCCGCGCGAGACCGAGGCCTACGTGCTGGTTCTGCTCGCCGCCATCGGTTCGATCACCTTGGCCGCCAGCGGCGACGTGCTCGTGCTGATGGCCGCGTACCTGCTGGCCAGCATTCCGCTCTACGCGCTCGTGGGGATGCAGAAGGACTCGCGCGGCGTCGAGGCGACGCTGAAGTACTTCCTCATGGGCGCCTTCGTCGGGATTGTGATGCTGCTCGGCATAACGGCGTTGGTGCTGGGCGTCGGACGGAGCCGGTACGACGTCCTGGCTGCTGTGCTGCCCGACCAGCCGACGCCGATCGTGGCCGTCGGCGTGCTGGGCGTGCTGGCCGGGCTCGCGTTCAAGGCCGGCGCCGTCCCGCTGCACTTCTGGGTGCCTGATGTCACGGCCGGCACGACCCCGGCAATTGCCGCGTTCATCACGACGATTCCGAAGATCGGCGCCCTCGCGGCGGTGTTCCGGCTGATGGACGGACCGTTCGCCGATGTCCCGCTCGACGTGCCGCTCGTTGTCGCGGTGATCGCCACGGCCAGCATGACGCTGGGAAACCTGGCCGCCTTCGCGCAGGACGAGGTGCTGCGCCTGCTCGCCTACTCGACCATCAGCCAGGTCGGTTATGTGCTCATGGTGGTCGCCGTCGCGGACCGGACCGACCTGGCGCTTCCAGCGCTGGCGATCTACCTGGCGGCGTATACGGTCGCGAACATCGGCGCGTTCGCCGCCGCCGCGGCCGCACCGGAAGCGCGCACGATCGCGGAATGGTCCGCGGCGGCCGGTCACCGCCGGTGGCTCGTGCTGAGCCTGGTGATCTGCCTGCTCGGTCTGGTCGGCACGCCGCCGACGGCCGTGTTCGTCGGCAAGCTCGCGGCTTTCCTCGCGGCCGCGGACGGCGGCCTGGCCTGGCTGGTCGTGGTCGCCGCGGTGAACACGGTCGCCAGCCTCTTCTACTACCTGCGGTGGATCGTCCCTGCTTTCGGCGGCGTCGGCGGGGGAGCCGCGGGCTCGGCGGCATCAGGCGGCCCCGGCGCCGTCCTGCGGCTGCCGGTGGTCGTCGTTCACGGTGCCGCGGCCGGATCCATCGTGCTCGGCGTGGCGGCCGGTTGGTACGTCGCTGGGATCGTCGGCTGAAGGCCTCACGGCTGTGGCTGGCACTTCGGGCACCAGACCGTGCGTCGCGAGTTCATCCGGGTATGGCTCAGCTTCGTCCCGCAACGCGGGCAGCGGCCGCCGTCCTCGTCACGGCGACCGGTCAGCCAGCCCGACGTGGTCGGCACCCTCCCAGCAGCCGTGGAATTGCGGAGCACCGTTCGCATGCGGCGATGGAAGCGCCGGACGTCCGCGTCCGACAGGTCGCGCGCCGGGGTCCGCGGATGGATGCGGGTGCGCCACAGGATCTCGTCCACGAGCAGGTTTCCCAGGCCCGCGACCACGGTCTGGTCCATCAGTGCGGATTTCACCTGCCGGTTGGTCTCGCGCAGCCGAATGCTGAGGTCCGCTGCGGTGATGTCGGTCGCGTCGGGTCCGGTCTCACCGACGATCTTGTTCACCGCGCTGTCGTCTTCGGCGAGCCGCACCCCTTGCTTGCGCATGTCGCGGTACCGGAGTTCGCCGTGCTCGGTCGTGACGACGATCCGGTCGTGCCGGTGGCTCGGTTCATCGGCACCGCCGGTGTCACCGGCCCAGATGAGCTCGCCGGTCATGCCGAAGTGGAAGATCACGCTCGGATCCTTCCGCCGGTGCTGCACGCCAGGTGGCCGTACCGCTATGCGGCGGAAGCCCTCGACATCGGGTAGCTCAGGCATGGCAAATCCACCTTCCTGCCTGACCTCTACCCGTCGAGAGAGCCGAGTACTCATGATCCGGTGCACTTACCGACGTATACGAGCAGTAAGTGCACCGGATCACTGGACGCGCGCCGTGCGGTCCGTTACTCGACGGCGGAACTGGGTATAACAGGCATAGCCGAGCTGTTTTGGCGGGGTGATCTTGTGGGCCTCAAGACGTGGCTGGACCATTGGCCGGTGTACCGGCAGCTCACCGGTTCCGACCCGTTGGGACGCGGTGCCGCGAGTATGTCGCAGCGCAGCGCGCAGCTGACACCACGGACCGAGACGGCCGAGCGGGTCGTGAAATCGATCTGCCCCTACTGCGCGGTCGGATGCGGGCAGGAAGTCTACGTCGAGGACGGCAAGGTCACTCAGATCGAGGGTGATCCGGACAGCCCGATCTCGCGCGGCAGGCTGTGCCCGAAGGGCGCCGCGAGTGAGCAGTTGGTCAACTCGCCGTCGCGGGCCACCAAGGTCCGTTACCGGCGGCCGTACGGCACCGAGTGGGAGGACCTCGACCTCGACACGGCCCTGGACGTGATCGCCGACCGGGTCATCGACACCCGGCGGCGCACCTGGCAGGACGTCGACGACGAGGGCCATGCGCTCAACCGCACGCTCGGCATCTCGCATCTGGGTGGCGCGACCCTCGACAACGAGGAGAACTACCTCATCAAGAAGCTCTACACCGCGCTGGGCGCCATCCAGGTCGAGAACCAGGCCCGCATTTGACACTCCTCAACGGTTCCCGGTCTGGGGACCTCGTTCGGGCGCGGAGGGGCCACGACCTTCCAGCAGGATCTGCAGAACGCGGACTGCATCGTCATCCAGGGCTCGAACATGGCCGAGTGCCATCCGGTCGGCTTCCAGTGGGTGATGGAGGCCAAGCAGCGCGGCGCCACCGTCTTCCATGTCGATCCCCGGTTCACCCGTACCAGCGCGCTCGCCGACGTGCACGTGCCGCTTCGCGCGGGCACCGACATCGCGCTTCTGGGTGGGCTGATCAACTACGTGCTGGAGAACGAGCTCGAGTTCCGCGACTACGTGCTCGCGTACACGAACGCGTCCGCCATCGTCGACGAGCGGTTCCGTGACACGGAGGACCTCGACGGCCTGTTCTCCGGATACGACCCGCAAAGCCGTATGTATCACCCGGAGAGCTGGGAGTACCAGGGTGCGGAGGCGGCCGCGGCCGCCGGACATCGGGACATGCCCAAGGGCAAGGCCGACCGGCACGGAGCTGCGGAACGGACCGGTTCGGGAGGACCGGCAGTGTCCGGCAAGCCGGACAGTGATCCGACGCTGCAGGATCCGCGCTGCGTCTACCAGATCCTCAAGCGCCACTTCGCCCGGTACACACCGGAGATGGTGGAGCAGATCTGCGGCATACCGCAGGCGATGTTCCGGCAGATCGCCGAAGCCGTGACTCGCAACTCCGGCCGCGACCGGACCACCGCTTGGGTGTATTCGGTGGGGTGGACGCAACACACGGTCGGCGTGCAGTACATCCGGACGGCGTCCATCCTGCAGTTGCTGCTCGGCAACATCGGCCGGCCCGGTGGCGGGATCCTCGCCCTGCGCGGGCACGCGTCGATCCAGGGCTCGACGGATATCCCGACCCTGTTCAACCTGCTGCCGGGCTACATCCCGATGCCGCACGCGCATCACGACGAGGATCTGGACGCTTTCGTCGCCGAGGACGCCGGCAGCACGGGGTTCTGGGGGAATATGAGGGCCTACACCGTGAGCCTGCTCAAGGCGTGGTGGGGTGATGGGGCGACCGCCGAGAACGACTACCGGTTCGCGTACCTGCCGAAAGTCAGCGGCGACCACGGCACCTATCAGACGGTTCTGGACCAGATCGCCGGCACCGTCAAGGGCTACTTCGTCATCGGAGAGAATCCGGCGGTCGGGTCGGCCAATACCAAGCTCCAGCGTCTTGGGCTGGCCAACCTGGAGTGGCTGGTGGTACGGGACCTGCAGCTGATCGAGACGGCCACGTTCTGGAAGAACGCGCCGGAGATCGAGACCGGCGAGCTTTCGACCGACACGATAGCCACCGAGGTCTTCTTCCTGCCTGCGGCCGCGCACACCGAGAAGGACGGGACGTTCACCAACACCCAGCGGCTGCTGCAATGGCATGCACGGGCCGTGGAGCCGCGCGGTGACCAGCGCAGCGACCTGTGGTTCTACTACCACCTCGGTCGGCGGATCCGGGAGAAGCTGGCCGACTCGACCGATGAGCGCGACCGGCCGATCCTCGAGCTGACGTGGCAGTACCCGACCGAGGGCCGGCTGGCCGAGCCGAACGCGGAGGCGGTGCTGCGCGAGATCAACGGTGTCGGACCGGACGGGAGCGCGCTGTCGTCGTACACCCAGTTGCGCGACGACGGCTCGACGGCGTGCGGCTGCTGGATCTACTGCGGCTGTTACGCCGACGAGATCAACCAGCCGGCCCGCCGCAAGCCGGGCAGCGAGCAGTCATGGGTGGCACCGGAGTGGGCCTGGGCGTGGCCGGAGAACCGGCGCATCATCTACAACCGGGCGTCGGCCGACCCCGACGGGCGGCCGTGGAGCGAACGCAAGGCCTACGTGTGGTGGGACGCCGACCAGGAGAAGTGGACCGGCCACGACACGCCGGATTTCGAGGCCACCAAAGCTCCGGACTTCGATCCCGAGCCGGGTGCGAAGGCGCAGGACGCGCTCGCGGGTATCGACGCCTTCATCATGCAGACCGACGGCAAGGCCTGGTTGTACGTGCCGACCGGTCTGCTGGACGGTCCGCTACCGGCACACTACGAGCCGCAGGAGTCACCGTTCGGCAATGCGCTCTACGGCCAGCAGGCGAACCCGGTCCGGCAGACCTACCGGCATCCGGCGAACCGGTACCACCCGACCGCGTCCGAGGTGTTCCCGTTCGTGCTCACCACCTACCGGCTGACCGAACATCACACCGCCGGAGGGATGAGTAGGTTCCTGCCGTACCTGTCCGAGCTGCAGCCGGAGTTCTTCTGCGAGGTCTCGCCGGAGCTGGCCGAACAGCGTGGCCTGGAGCACGGGGGATGGGCGACGATCGTGACCGCGCGCACGGCCGTTGAGGCACGGGTTCTGGTCACCGAGCGACTGCGTTCGTTGACCGTTCAGGGCCGAACGATCCATCAGGTGGGAGTTCCGTACCACTGGGGTGCCAACGGGCTCTCCACCGGTGACAGTGGCAACGAGCTGATCTCGGCCGCGCTCGACCCCAACGTCCAGATCCCGGAGTCCAAGGTGGCTACGTGCGACATAGTCGCTGGTCGGCGGCCGCGTGGCCCGGCCCGGATGCGTCTGGTGGACGACTACCGCGAGCGGGCCGGCATCACCGAGCAGACCGGAACTTGAGGGGGCGACGACCGGATGACCAATCAGCTGTATGGACCGGTGGACGACGTGGCGGCGCAGGCCGGCTATCCGGACGACCACCCGGAGCGGGTCGGCTTCTTCACCGACACGTCCGTGTGCATCGGCTGCAAGGCGTGCGAAGTTGCGTGTAAGGAATGGAACGGCGTACCCGATACCGATCTCGACCTGCTGGGTATGTCGTACGACAACACCGGCGACCTCGGCGCGAACACGTGGCGGCACGTCGCGTTCGTCGAGCAGGCGCAGCCTCGCGAGGAGCTCGTCGACCTCGGCATGCCTTCGGTGGGCCCGCCCGGCGGTCAGGAGACCGCGGAGCCCGGGCGGGACGTGCAGTGGCTGATGATGTCGGACGTCTGCAAGCACTGCACCCATGCGGCCTGCCTCGACGTCTGCCCGACCGGCTCGCTGTTCCGCACCGAGTACGGCACGGTCGTTGTGCAGGAGGACATCTGCAACGGCTGCGGCTACTGCGTGCCGGCCTGCCCGTACGGCGTGCTCGACCTGCGACCGGACGACGGCCGGGCCTGGAAGTGCACGCTGTGCTACGACCGGCTCTCGGACGGGTTGGAACCCGCGTGCGCCAAGGCCTGCCCGACGGACTCGATCCAGTTCGGGACCGTCGCCGAGTTGCGCGAGCGGGCACAGGAACGCGTCGAGCGGTTGCGGGCCGCCGGGGTCGAGAGCGCGCAGCTTTACGGCGAGGATCCCGGCGACGGCGTCGGTGGGGACGGCGCGTTCTTCCTACTGCTCGACGAACCTGAGGTATATGGTCTGCCGCCGGACCCGGTCGTCACGACGCGCGACCTGTCGTCGATGTGGCGGCACGCCGGCGCCGCCGCGGTCGCCGCCGCGGCCGGCATCGTCGCCGCGTTCGTCGGGAGCCGGCGATGAGCCCGCGCGGCGAACGGCCGATGTCCCCGCCCGCTGAGTTCCGCTCGTACTACGGCCAACCCGTCATCAAGCCACCGACGTGGAAGTCGCCGGACGTTCCGGCGTACTTCTTCCTCGGCGGGCTGGCCGGCGCCTCGTCCGCGATGGCCGAGCTCGCGGATCTGACCGGCCGGCACCGGCTCGCCCGGGTCAGCCGGCTGGTCGCGGCGGCCGGTGCCGCCGGCGGCACCGCGTTCCTCGTTCACGATCTCGGCCGGCCGGAGCGGTTCCTCAACATGCTGCGGGTGTTCAAGCCGACCTCGCCGCTCAGCATGGGTTCGTGGGTGCTGGCCGCGTTCGGCACCCTCTCCGGGTCGGCAGCGGCGTCGGACGTGACCGGCCGGCTGCCGCGGCTCGGCCGCGGTGCCCAGGTGGAAGCCGCATTGTTGAGCCCGATCATGATGACGTACACCGCCGTGCTCGTCTCGGACACGGCCGTGCCGGCGTGGCACGAGGCGTACCGGGAGCTGCCGTTCCTTTTCGCCGGCGGCTCACTCACCAGCGGTGCGGGCGTCGGGTTGCTGAGCGTACAGCCGGCCGACGCGGCGCCGGCGCGGGTGCTGGCCGTCGGCGGTGCCGCGCTGGAGGTCGCTGCCGAGCGCAGACTGAGCCGCCGGCTCGGCGCGCTCGCCGAGCCGTACCACAGCGGCTCCGCGGGCCGGTGGATGAAGGCCGGTCAGGCCCTCTCGATCGCCGGCGCCGTCACCGCCGTAGCCGGCCGCCGCAGCCGGGTGCTGTCCGCCGTGGCCGGCGCCGCACTGCTCGGCGGGTCACTGTGTACCCGGTTCGGCGTCTACGAGGCGGGTAAGGCGTCAGCGAAAGATCCCCGTTACACGGTCGAGCCGCAGCGGGAACGGCTGCGGGAACGGGCCGCGAAGTCGGCCGCGGCCGGATTCGTACCGGCGAGCGAGCCCGGCGTCACGGTCGGCCAGTAGATCGAAGGCGCCGACGGTCATCCGCGAGCCGGCGGGTGTGGCCGTGCCGATCGAGATACTGGAGTAGCGGCAAGGCCACCCGCCGGCTCGTATTGAGTGCCTTGCGTGCCTCGCTCACCGTGAACGGCTCGGGGAGCGCTGCGAGTACGTCAACGGCCTGGTCGATGCTTTCCGGCAAGAGCACCACCCCGTCCGCGACGCGGATGAGAGCGCCGGCCCGTTCCACGGCCGCGATCTCCCGCCGGCCCAGGCCGAGTTCGGCGAGCCGGGCGGCGTCCGGTGCCTCGAACGGCGCGTCGGCCAAGTCGCCGCACAATCGTTCGACGGCTTCGGCGACCGGGGTAGGGAGGACGGAATCGTCGTCCGGCCGCACCACCCGGCCGTCGGCTATCTGTAGCGGCGGTTCCACCAGCGCGGTGACGAGAGACCGGTCGGGCAGGCCCAGCCGCCGACATACCGCGTCGACGGGCGGCCCGGGTTCCAGCGGGTTGTCGCCACGCCAGCTCGTCACCAGCCGGGGCAGCTCGGAGCGTAACCGCTGCCAGAACTCTTCGTCGGCCAGCCAGCCGGCCGCTTTCGGCGACTCGGTGGCGGGGACGCCCATGCGCGCAAGCGTCTCTCGCCGCAGCACACCGCGGCGGCGAAGCTCCGAGCGGGCGTCGGGTGTGCCGTCGAGTTCGGCGAGCGTCTTCGCGCGGGCCGCGGCCGCCCCGCGTCGGTTCAACGCCGGTGGTGCGACATCGAGCACCGTGACGCCGCCGCTGACGTGATGACCCCCAGGGTCGCGGAGCAGTCCGTGATCGCCGACATGCAACGGGAGTGTGTGCGAGAGGGTGAGCCGGGCGGTGTCGGACCCGAGCGGCCGCACCCGTGCCGGCTCGGCCGCCGAGCCGATGTGCAGCATCACCGTGCGCGGCAGCGAGTCCGTGGCGTCACCAGTGATCCGCACGTCGATCACATCGGTGCGCCAGAACCGGTCGGGTGTGAGCAGAGCGTCACCACGGCCGACGTCGTCGGGTGCCACGCCGCGCAGGTTGACCGCGACCCGGCAAGCGGCGTCCGCGCCGGAAACCGGGCGACCGAGGGTCTGCAGCGCGCGCACCGAGGTGGTGCGCCCGCTGAACGCCACTTCCAGCTCATCACCGGTCCTCAATCGCCCGGCGGCGAGCGTCCCCGTGACCACCGTGCCGCTTCCCCGGACCGAGAACGATCGGTCGACCCACAGCCGGACCGGCGCATCGAGGTCCGGTTCGGGCAGCAGAGCAAGCGCCCGGTCGAGGGCCGGCCGCAGCTCGTCGAGACCCGCCCCGGTGCGCGCGCTCACCGTGACCGTGTCCACGTTACGCAGGGAGGTACCGGAGAACTCGTGCAGAGCCTGGACCCGGGCGGGCTCCGGATCGGCCAGATCGCTGCGGCTTATCACGAGCAGCCCGTGCCGGACGCGCAGCGCGTTCAGTGCCGCCAAGTGCTCGGCCGACTGCGGCATCCATCCTTCATCGGCCGCGACGACGAACATCACCGCCGGTACCGGGCCCACACCGGCGAGCATGTTCGGGACGAACCGCTCGTGCCCCGGGACGTCCACGAACGCGACGGTGGCTCCCGAGGGCAGGTCGGTCCAGGCGAAGCCGAGATCGATCGTCAGCCCACGACGCCGTTCCTCGGCCCACCGGTCCGGCTCCATGCCGGTGAGCGCGTTGACCAGAGCCGACTTGCCGTGGTCGACGTGCCCGGCGGTGGCGACGATATGCACGTCAACACCTCCCCCGAAGATCGCGGAGGCGGACGGGAATCGAACCCGCCCGGCCCGGGTACCGGGCCACACCGGCTTTGAAGGCCGGGAGGGGCACCAGCCACCTGAACGCCTCCGTGTGCCACGGTACCGCCGCAGTTGAAGCTTGGGCGGGACATCAGCCCGCTCGAAACTAATCGGCACTCCGCGACGGCGCGGGAAGCCACGTGCCGGCCGTCATGAAAGTAGAAAGCGATGGCTTGGAAGGCTCGTACCGCCTTCGGCCACGACGAGATCCGCCGCTGGGTATAGGAAGCACCTGTTGATCGGGATCTTCGGTTCCGCCGGCCGGCGGGTCGAACAACAGCCCCTCGGTGTAGGGGTCCTCGCGCCCCTCGGTCATCGCCTGCATGGCTTGGGCATACCGTTCGCGCGCTTCGCCGACGGACCGCCGGCCGATCACGATCTCGTGCGCGAGGTTGATGGCCAGGAAGTTGGCCGCTTCGCCCGCGCACCTGGCGGACAGCTCACCACGGGTGCGTTCGGCCATGACGCTGCCATCGAACTTGGCCAGGTCGGTGAAGCGCTGGGGCGGAACCTGGTAGTTGATCGCCTGCTCGAGTACGTCGACGTGGGGTGTGGGCCACTCATGCGCGGTCTCGATGTCGGTGATCACCGTCCACTTCCACGGTCCCGTGTCCCGCCAGGCCAGCATGTGCCGGGTCGCTTCGTGCGGCGTGCCGTACCTCTTCATGACGGTCTTGGCGCTCTCGCGCGCCGTCTCCGGCCACGCATCGATGAGCTCATCGATGCGTTCGAGTTGATAGGTCATTGGGTTCACCTCAGGTTCACTGCATCTCGCACCCCGCATACCCGCGCCCCCTGCGAGCAAACCGCTGCTCTGCCGGTGCCTACGGCCGGGCCCGCCGCGTACCTGGTTTGCCAGGTACTTGCGCGCGTGACCGCGAAGCGTCCGCCGCCGGCTAGTTCGGCCGGCCGGTCAGGGCGTCACGGACCCGGTCGACCAATCCGGCTCCCGGTGCGAGCAGCTTGTTCATCGGAGGCGTGTCCGGCGCGGTCGGATGCGGGCGGGTCGGCGCAATTCGCTTGGCACGCTCGATGTTCTGGCCGAGTTCGATCAGCTCATCCTCCGGGCAGGACGACTGAAGCTTAGGAAGGGCGTCGCTCTCCTCTTCCTTGATGTGATGGGTGACGTCCTCGACGAGCGCGTTGAACTTCTCCCGCAGTTGCGGATCGTCGGCATCGAGCCCTTCCATGTCCTTCATCACCTGTTCGGCCTCACGGTGCTCGGCGATCTCCTCGTCGGCGATCTCGTCGCCGCCCTCCACGTGCTCCCGCAACGCCGGGTACAGGTACTGTTCCTCGGCAACCGAGTGGCGAACCAGCTCGGCGACGATCGTGCTGACCAGGCGCTGAAACTCGGCCGGATCGGTCTCCCGCTGCGCCTGGGTGAACATCTCCTGCACTTCGCGATGATCGTCGATGATGATGTCGACGACGGTGCGCCCGCCGCCTTCCGGTGTCTCGGTCATGGCGATTCTCCAATCCGTCGATGGGTCACTGCTGAATGCCCGCCGATCCGGGGTTGAAACGCGCGTCGCCTCCGTGGGCAGATTCGGATATCAACTGTCGAGCGAGGAGTGGCGCAAGCTCTCCGACCGCCATCAGCGGCCATCACGCCAGTCTCCGCGGACGCGATTCCACTCCGGCATCGGCTCGAACACATTGCCCGAGCCGTGCGGCTCCGCTGTGGATCCCACTGCTGTCGCGCGCATCACCCTTCGGGCCAGCCGCCGGTAGAGCCACGGCGCGGCGAGGACGACGTCGGCCCCCCGCTCGGCAAGGGCGACGGCCGTCGCCCGGCCGATGCCGCTCGATGCGCCCGTCACGACGGCCGCCGAACCGTTGATCCGCGAGACGCTAGACACCGTCGACGGGGCCGGCACCTCGGCCGCCGGGGAACACCTCTGCCTCGGTGCGCTCGGGTTGCAGGATGACCTTGGTACAGCCTTCCCGCTTCTTCTGGAACAGCTCGTACCCGCGCGGAGCGTCCGCCAGCGGCAGGTAGTGGCTGGCCATGTCCTCGGTGCCCAGTGGATCGTCATCGTCGAGCACGTACGGCATGAGCTCGTCGATCCAGCGTTTGACGTGGCATTGGCCCATCCGCAGCGAGATGCCCTTGTCGAACATCTCCATCATCGGCAATGGATCGATCGCGCCGCCGTACACGCCGGTGATCGACACGGTGCCGCCGCGGCGCACGGCGTGGATCGAGTCGGTGAGGCCCTTGAGCCGATCCACGCCGAACTTCTCCACGACCTTCTCACCGAGGCCGCCAGGTATGCGCGACGCGATGTCCTGCGTGCCCTTCACCAGCGCGCTGCCGTGCGCTTCCATGCCGACGGCATCGATCACGCTGTCCGGGCCGCGGCCCTCGGTGAGCTCGGTGAGCTGGGCGGGGACGTCGTCGACCTTGCTTGCATCGATGACGTCGATCCCGTGCCGCTGCGCCATGTCCAGGCGCTCGGGCACCAGGTCGACGCCAAGTACGCGTTCGGCGCCGAGCACCTTCGCACTGCGCGCGCTGAACTGGCCGACCGGCCCCAGTCCGAATACCGCGACCGTGCCGCCTTCGGGTATGTCCGCGAACTGGGCGGCCTGCCATCCCGTGGGCAGGACGTCCGAGAGATAGACGAAACGCTCATCCGGTGCGCCTTCGGGAACCTTGATCGGCCCGAACTGCGCCTGCGGGACACGCAGGTACTCCGCCTGACCTCCCGGTACCTGGCCGTACAGCTTGGTGTACCCGAACAGCGAAGCTCCGGTGCCGTGGGCGCGGTTCTGCGTCGTCTCGCACTGGGCGTACAGCTGCCGCTGGCACATCCAGCAGTAGCCGCAGGAGATGTTGAAGGGAATGACCACCCGGTCGCCCGGGCTGATGTGCTCGGCCGCCTCGGGCCCCACGTCCTCCACGATTCCCATGGGCTCGTGGCCGAGGATGTCGCCTTCGGCCATGAGCCCGGTGATCACTTCGTACAGGTGCAGGTCGGAACCGCAGATGTTCGTGCTCGTGATGCGCACGACGGCATCGGTCGCCTCCTCCACCTTCGGGTCCGGGACGTCCTCGACCCGCACGTCGCGCTTGCCATACCATCGGACGGCCTTCATGATCTCCTCCTCGTCTCGCTGTTTCCACAGCTACCCCGGGAGCGTCGGCGTTAACCCGCGGCGGACCCTGGGTTAGCGCCGCACGGCGGCGGGTATCTCGTCCAATAGACGACCCGCGATGACCGAGCACATGGAGAGGGAATCATGGCCGAGCCGACGAAGCTTGATCCCGATCGTTTCCCGACGGAGTTTCCGCCGCAGCGCCAGGAACCACCCGGCCTTACCGACGCCATGGAGCCGCAGCCCGACCACGGCGAGCAGACCTATCGAGGCTCCGGCCGGCTGACCGACCTGCGCGCACTGATCACCGGCGGCGACTCCGGCATCGGGCGGGCCGTCGCGATCGCCTACGCCCGCGAAGGCGCGGACGTCGTGATATCGCATCTGAAAGAAGAGAAGGTCGACGCCAATGCCACGGCCGCCCTCATCGCCCAGGCAGGGCGGCGCGCGGCGACGATCGCGGTCGACCTGACCGAGCGCCGGTTCTGCGACGATCTCGTCGAGTTCGCGTTGTCGGAGCTCGGCGGGATCGACATCCTGGTCAACAACGCCGGTTACCAGATGATGCGTACGTCAGGAATCGAAGAGATCGAGGACGAGCAGCTCGACCGGATCATGCGGACCAACCTGTACGCGCTGTTCTGGCTGACCCGAGCCGTCGTGCCGCATCTGGGCGCCGGCGCATGCATCATCAACAACTCCTCGATCCAGGCGTACGACCCTTCGACGCCCCTGCTGGATTACGCGGCGACCAAGGCGGCCATCAACAACTTCACCGTCAACCTCGCCCAAGAGCTCGGCCCTCGCGGTATCCGGGTGAACGCGGTAGCGCCAGGACCGATCTGGACGCCGCTCCAGCCGGCGACTCGCCATGCGCACGAGGTGGAGAAGTTCGGCCAGAACACGCCACTCGGCCGCGCCGGCCAGCCCGCTGAGGTCGCACCGGCGTTCGTCTACCTGGCGTCGCCCACCGAGGCCAGCTACGTCTCCGGCACGGTGCTCGGAGTTACCGGCGGCAAACCGGTGTTCTGAACGATACGTCGGCTCGCGGGCGGCGTCACTCGACGTTCCGGGCCTCCTGGATGCGCCGGGCGGCGGTCATCTCAGCCGCGGTGAGTACCAGGTAGGTCATCGAGGCGAGGAACGGTCCGACGAGCCAGGCGGCGGAGACCGGCAAGAGGTAGCCGACCGCTGTGGCGACCCCGACGGCGGCGGCGATGGATACCAAACTCAACGAGCTACCGAGCGCCACGACCTTGGTGGCCTCCCTGTCGGCGAGGGAGCGCCGGAAACCGCGGGTCGCGACCGCCTCGATGATGGCGAACGTCGCGACCGCGCCGATGAAGAACGCGATAATCTGGCCCGGTTGGGGCGGATCGTGGATCGCGCTGAGCATCGCCATGACACTCGTGATCATCACGGAGAAGCCGTACGCTCCGGTGTTGTTGCGCAGCGACAGGCGCAGCTCACGTACGTAAAGGCCGAGTTCGCGAGGCTCATGCTGTGACTTGCGGTCCGCCATCGTTGCCTTCCTTCGGTCAGGTTGTGTCCCGGGCTATCGGCGACCGGTCTCGCCGTCGGCATCTCCGGCTGGTCGGTGCGAGGTTACGGGACGCGCTACCGGGTATCGCTCCCTAGAGGAGGATGCGCGATGAGAATTCTGGTGACAGGCGCCACCGGCAACATCGGAACGAGCACCGTCGAGGCGCTCGCGAACGACCCGACGGTCGACGAGATCGTGGGGCTGGCCCGGCGGCGGCCGGAGTGGGCACCGCCCAAGACGCGGTTCGTCGCCGATGACATCAGGTCGGCGGACCTGGTCGGCCTGTGCCGGGACGTCGACGCTGTCGTTCACCTGGCGTGGGCGTTTCAACCCACCCACCGGCCGAAGACGACCTGGGACGTCAACGTGCTGGGCGGAATGAGGATGCACGAGGCGGCGGCCGAGGCCGGCGTCCGGAACGTCGTGGTCGCCTCGTCGGTGGCCGCCTACGCACCCGGGCCCGGACGTCAGGTCGATGAACAATGGCCGACGCACAGCATGCCGGTGGCGGCCTACGGCCGCGAGAAGGCGTATATGGAGCGGTACCTCGATGCCTTCGAGGCGCGCAACGACACGATCCGGCTCGTCCGGATCCGGCCCAGCTTCGTATTCAAGCGTGAGTCGGCGAGCGAGCAGCGCCGGATCTTCGCCGGCCCGCTGGTTCCGCGACCGTTGACCCGCCCTGGGCGGCTCCCCATCCTGTTTGTGCCGGCCGGTTTGCGGTTTCAGGCGGTGCACAGCAGCGACGTGGGCGAGGCCATCCGGCTCGCGGTCGTCGGTTCGCAGCGCGGACCCTTCAACATCGCCGCCGATCCGGTCATCGACCGGTCGGTGCTAGGGGAGATCTTCGGTTCGCGCACCGTAGAGCTCCCGGCGTGGCCCGTGCAGATGCTGCATGACGCGGCATGGAGACTACGCGTCGTGCCGGCCGAAGCCGGACTGCTACAGCTCCTGCTCAACCTGCCGACGCTCAACACGGCACGCGCCCGCGAAGAACTCGGATGGGATCCACGGCACAGCGGTATCGACGCCTTACGCGAGATGCTGAACGGACTCGCCGACGGCGCCGGCATGGCGACCGCGCCGTTGGCGCCGGATCGGGCGTCGACCCGGTAATGTGATCGGCAGTCCAACACAGGCGTGGACAAAGGTTGGTCGCGTCGCAAAGGGTTCGACGCTTCTCAAATGGGTAGTAATTAGGTAACTGATCGCTTCCCGAAGGAGTAGGTCATGATCATTCTCGGAATCATTCTGGTGATCCTCGGAGCGCTGCTGGACGTCAGCATCTTGCTGACGATCGGCATCATCCTGCTGGTCATCGGCCTCGTGCTGTTCCTGCTGGGCTCGTTCGGCCGGTCGGTCGGCGGCCGCCGCCACTGGTTCTAACGCCTTCGCCGGTTGCCGGCACCCGACATGAGACGGCATGCCGACCCGTGATGTGGGTACCGCAGGTGAATGGACAACACATCGACGGTCGACCTGCACACGGGTCGGAGCATGCCGATCATCGGACTCGGCACCTGGAAACTGACCGATGACACCACGGGGACGGTCGCGGAGGCATTGGACCTCGGCTATCCCATGATCGACACTGCGGTCGACTACGGGACCCAGCCCGGTATCGGCGCCGCGTTCGAACGCGGCGGATCTAACCCGAAACAGACCTATCTGGTCAGCAAGGTCGAGGAAGACGAAGACGCCTACGAAGCGACGAAACGGAACCTGCGCGAACTGGGTATCGGCGCGATCGATCTGACGCTGATCCACCGCCCACCGCCGCGGGGGTCCGGCGTCGACATGTGGGAAGGACTCATCCGTGCTCGCGATGAGGGCCTCACCACTGATATCGGCGTCAGCAATTACTCCACCGATCAGATCGAGCAGATCTCCGACGCGACCGGTGAGCTGCCCACCGTCAATCAGATCGAGTGGACTCCATTCGGCTGGAGCCAGGAGATGCTCGACTACTGCCGATCGGTGGGTGTCGCCGTCCAGGCCTACAGCCCGTTGACCCGAGCCCGGCGGCTCGACGACAGCACGCTCGCCGAGATCGCCGACTCATACGGCAAGACGCCCGCTCAGGTTCTACTCCGGTGGAGCCTGCAGGTGGGTGCGGTTCCCATTCCCAAGGCCAATCGGCACGACCATCTCGAAGAGGACATCAACATCTTCGACTTCGAGATCAGTGACGCGGACATGTCGGCGCTCAACGATCTGAACGAACAGTGGTCGGCGCTCGGCGGGCGGTTGCAGTACACGTAGTGGGGCGGCGAGGAGGCGTAGTCACATGGCCGAATCGACGGCGCAGGGCGCCGCGGCTTTCGTTCCTTCCGGAGCGGACCTTTCAGAGCTTCGCGCCGCCGCCGCGTCCTGCCGCGGGTGCGAGCTCTACAAGCACGCGACCCAGACCGTGTTCGGCGATGGCGACGCCGATGCCAAGCTCGTGCTGCTGGGAGAGATGCCGGGCGACCGCGAGGACCGCGAAGGGGAACCGTTCGTCGGCCCGGCGGGCCGGATTCTCGCCCAAGGACTCGAGGAGGCGGGGATCGACCGATCCACCTCCTACGTCACGAATGTCGTGAAACACTTCAAGTTCAGCGAGCGCGGCAAGCGCCGCATCCACGAGACGCCGAACCGCACCGAGATCGTCGCCTGCCGCCCGTGGCTCGTCGCGGAGCTCAACGTGCTGCAACCAGAGGTGTTGGTGTGCCTTGGCGCGACTGCCGCGAAGGCGCTGTTCGGCTCGTCGTTCCGGATCACCCGCGAGCGGGGGACGCTGCTTCCCGCGCCCGACCTCGAGGGTGTGCGGTGGGCGGGCGGCGACGCTCCGGCCGTGGTCGCCACCGTACATCCTTCCGCGGTCCTGCGTTCGGACGACCGAGCGGCGATGTATGGCGGCTTCCTCTCAGACATGCGCGTCGCGGCCGAGGCGCTGACCGGACGTGTGTAGTCGGCTGCACGTTCAGATCTGCGGGTCCGTACGAGCGATAAGGTTGTGCGAGGAAGCGTTTACCGTGGCTGGCGTTTGTGGCGCCGCAGGGAGGTGGCATGCCCGACGACCGGCGGCACATCCCGCGCACCGACACGGTGCTTGCGGATCCGAGGCTGGTCGAGGCGGCGTCCGCCCTGGGGCGGGACACGGTGAAGAACTGCGTGATCGCGGCGCAGAATCGTGCCCGCCGCGGCGACATCCCGCCGGTGGCGGTGGCCGACGCCGCCGTCGCGGCACTTCCGCGTAGCGCGACCAGTCTGCGGCCGGTGATCAACGCGACCGGCGTCGTCCTGCACACCAACCTGGGCCGAGCCGCGCTGTCCGAAGCCGCCGTCGACGCGCTCCGCACGGCAGCCGGCCACACGGACGTCGAGTACGACCTCGGCTCCGGCCGCCGCGCACGGCGGGGGCGCAGCGCACTCGCGACCCTCGCCGCCGCGGTGCCGGCCGCCGAAGCGGTACACGTCGTCAACAACGGCGCCGCGGCGCTCGTGCTCACGGCAACCGCGCTGGCAGCCGGCCGTGAGATCGTGATGAGCCGGGGCGAGCTGATCGAGATCGGCGACGGGTTTCGGCTGCCCGAGCTGGTGCAGTCCACCGGTGCTCGCATCCGCGAGGTGGGGACGACGAACCGCACGGTTCTCGCGGACTACGCCGACGCTGTCGGGCCCGACACCGGGTTCGTGCTCAAGGTCCATCCGTCGAACTTCGTAGTCCACGGCTTCACCGCCGACGTTCCGGTCAGCGAACTCGCGGGCCTTTCGGTTCCCGTGGTGGCCGACATCGGCTCCGGTCTGCTGCATCCCGACGCGCTGCTTCCAGACGAGCCAGACGCCACCAGCTCGCTGAAACACGGCGCGGCGCTCGTGACGGCCAGTGGGGACAAGCTGCTCGGCGGACCCCAGGCGGGGCTACTGCTGGGCCGGCGGGACATCGTCGAGCAACTTCGCAGGCACCCACTGGCGCGGGCACTGCGCGTCGACAAGCTCACACTTGCCGCACTGGAGGCAACCATCGCCGGCCCGGTGCCGCCGACGCGGCGGAACATCCGGCATGATGCCGCGCAGGTTCGGGCTCGCGCCGAAGCACTTCGCGACGCCCTCGCCGAGGACGGGATAACCGCCGATGTCATCGAGACAGCAAGCGTGGTCGGCGGCGGCGGCGCGCCAGGTGTGGAGCTGCCGTCCTGGGGTGTGACCCTGGACCAGGCGCTCGCGGCGCGGTTGCGTACCGGGGATCCCGCCATCGTCGGTCGCATCGACGACGGCCGCTTGATCCTGGACCTTCGCTGCGTCGAACCCGCTCACGACGACGCGGTTCACGAGGCGATCCGGCATGCGGCCGCGCAGGAGCAGGACTCTTGAGGTATCAACGGCGCTGAAGTGGGAATTATCTAGAGCATGACGACCCAGCCAGTCACGAGCCCGGTCCGCTTGACCCAGTACGCGCACGGCGGCGGTTGTGCGTGCAAGATACCTCCGGGTGAGCTGGAGTCGATCGTGTCGGGGCTGGTGGGAGACGGCCCGGCCGATCCGGTCGGTGAGCTGGTCGTCGGGCTCGAGGACGGCGACGACGCGGCCGCGGTCCGGCTGACCGGCGACATGGCCGTCATCACCACCGCGGACTTCTTCACACCGGTGGTCGACGACCCCTATGACTGGGGACGTATCGCGGCGGCGAACGCGCTATCGGACATCTACGCCATGGGCGGCGTACCGGTGGTCGCGGTGAACCTGCTCGGTTGGCCGCGTGACGTGCTACCGCTCGAACTCGCCACCGAGGTGCTGCGGGGCGGCCTCGAAGTCGCCCAGAGCGCCGGCTGTCATGTCGCCGGTGGGCACAGCGTCGACGACCCGGAGCCGAAGTACGGCATGGCGGTCACCGGTGTCGGGCCCGCGAGCGAGTTGCTCCGCAACGATGCCGGGGGAGTGGGAGATCCGCTGACCTTGACCAAGCCACTTGGCATCGGCGTGCTGAACAACCGGCACAAAGCGACCGGCGAGGTGTTCGATCACGCGGTCGAGAGCATGACGACGCTCAACGACAGAGCCGCTACGGCGGCGGTTGCATCGGGGGCACGGTGTGCCACCGACGTGACCGGCTTCGGGTTGCTCGGGCACCTGTACAAGCTGGCGCGGGCCAGCGGAGTCAGCGCCGTGATCGACGCCGGGAAGGTTCCCTACCTCGACGGTGCGCGCGGGGCCGTGGCGGCCGGAAACATCAGCGGCGGATCCCGTCGAAACCTCGCCTGGGTACGGCCGCACGTCGAGCCGGGAAGCACGCCGGAGGAGGAACTGATTCTGCTCGCGGACGCGCAGACCTCCGGCGGCCTGCTCATCGCCGGGGAGGTGCCGGGCTATCCCGTGATCGGCGAACTCCGCCCGCCCCGGGAGGACGGCATCACGATCGAGGTCTGTTGACTGTGTCGGGCACGTGGTTGTCGTTCGATCACGTTCGGCAGGCTTAGCCACATCGCACCACGCACGCATGCATGGTGTGATGTTGCCAAACTTGGTGGAGCACGCTGGGTGCTATGCGCCTACGGCGGTAGCGGCGGGCCGGACGGTCAGCTCGCCCAGGCTAGCAGCGGCTCGGTGCGGTGCGGATCGCGCAGCTGCTGCAAAGACTGCTTCTCGAGCTGGCGGACGCGCTCCTTGGTGAGCCCGACGCGATCGGCGACCTCCTGCAGGGAGTGCTCGCGACCGTCGGTCAACCCGTACCGCATGCTGATGATCAGTGCTTCGCGCGGGGGCAACGTGCCGACCAGCGAGTGCAGCTCCTCGCCAAGGGCCTGGAACTCGACGACGTCGGGCGCGCTTAGCACCGTGGTGTCCTCGATCAGGTCGCCGATGCGGGTTTCGCCGTCCTCGCCGATCGGAATGTCCAGGCTCACCACATCGCGGGACACCTCACGCAGATACTCCACGCGTTCCGGTGTCATCTCGGCCTCGGCGGCCACCTCCTCGACTGTCGGTTCGCGGTCGAGCGACAGGTGCAGGCTCCGCTCGACCCGGCCGAGCTTGGACAGGTTCTCGATGACGTGGACCGGCAGCCGGATCGAGCGCGCCCGATCCGCGCGACCGCGTTCGATGGACTGGCGGATCCACCACATGGCGTACGTGGAGAACTTGAAGCCCTTGCGGTGGTCGAACTTCTCGACCGCGCGCATCAGGCCGAGGTTTCCGTCTTGCACGATGTCGAGGAACGACATCCCGACGTTGCGGTAGTACTTGCGGGCCGCGGAGACCACGAGCCGGAGGTTCGCCCGGATCATGTGGTCCTTGGCCTCCTGGCCGTCGCGTGCGATCGCCTCGAGCTCGTCACGGCCCGCCGGCAGCTCGGCATCCGGGTCGGTGCCGGCTTCCTCGAGCAGCCTGGCCGCGTAGACGCCGGCCTCGATCCGCTTGGCCAGCTCGACCTCCTGCTCGGCGTTCAGCAGGGGCGTCTCCGCGATCTGGTGTAGGTACTGTCCGACCAGGTCGTAGTCCCCTTCGAGCTCGACCGGCTCGGCTCGGCGGGCGCGTTTGGTGACGGTGTCGATTCCGTTCACGGCATCTCCTTTCGATGGCCGGGCTGGTGTCAACCACACGGCCACTCACTGTCATTCCGGTGCTTGGCGGTAGCTCGCGCAAGGGCGACTCGAGGCCCGGCGTCCCTGTCTGATGGGCGTTGTCACGACGCTTGCGCGACGGCTTCTTGCAGCTCGTCCTTCGACATCTTGGACCGTCCGCTCACCCCGAGATCGCCCGCGCGCTCGTACAGTTCCTTCTTGCTCAGCTCCGCCAGCTCGTCCCGCCCGCTCCTGCGGTTACGGCCCGAGCGGCCGTCGCGCGCCCGCTCGATGCTCTCTTGCAGGGCGGACATAAGGTCGATCACGTTGTCCTCGGACTCCGGAGCGGCCTCGACGTCCGGTTCCTTCCCGCTGGCCTTCTGCTCGACGAGCGTGAGCATCTTCTCACGGTGCGTGTCGTGGTAGCGGGTCGGATCCCAGTCGGTCTTCAGCTCACGGATGAGGCGAAGCGCGGCCTCGAGCTCCTTTTCTGGCAGATCACGTTGGCCGGGCAGCCGCCCGACGGTGTCGCGTGGCTCGCGTACCTCGTCCGCGAAGTACATCGTGTTCAGCACGAGCACATCGTTCAACGCCCTGATGGCGGCGAGATATTCCTTGTTGCGCATGACGAGTGTCGCGATGCCCGCAAGCCCGGCCTTGTCCATGGCCTGGCGAAGCAGCGCGTAGGCGTGCTCGTCCTCCTCCTCGCGTGGAGCGAGGTAATAGGTCCGCTGGTAATAGATCGGGTCGATCTCGGCGAGCTCGACGAAGTCCTCGATAGCCAGCGACCGGGACGACTCCGGGGCGGCGCTGTCCAGCTCTTCCTGGGTGACCATGACATGTTCGCCGCCGGCCGTCTCGTATCCCTTGACGATGTCGTCGTAGTCGACCTCGCGGTCGGTACCTTCGGCCACCCTCTTGTTGCGGACACGCTTGTGCGTGCCCTCCTCGAACTGATTGAACGACAGCGATTGCTCCTCGGTCGCCGAGTACAGGCCCACGCGGACGTTGACCAGCCCGAAGCTGATCGCGCCTTGCCAGATGGGCCGTGGCATCAGGGCTGCTCGCTGCCGCTTTCCGGCGCCTGGCCGCCGAGCCGCTCCTCCTCGGGCGGTGTGTCCTCGGCCGGGGGCGCGACGGCGTCCGCCTCGGTCGCCTCCTCGACGTGGACACCCGTCGTTTCGTCCGGGCGGGTCTGGCGTTGAAGCTCGTCCGGCGGCGCGTCGGGACGTTCCGCGTCGAGCTTGTCCTCCAACGGTTCGCCGGCGACCTGCTCCAGCTCCGTCGTTCCGTACTCCATGCTGGCAACGGGCTCGTCCGTGGGGGCGACCGGGCGTTCCGGTTCGGGTGCGCTTCCGACCATGGAGGTACGGTCGTCCGCCGGGATGCCCTGCTCCTCGAGGTCGGCACCGGGATCCCGGTTGCCGGGGTCGATGTCGACGTCCTCGGTGTCGCGGCGCCGCTTGTGCTCAGTCATGGGAGACTCTCGGCCTTAGCGGCCGACCGCCTTTTCCAACTCCTTCTTGTTCATCTTCGAGCGGCCTTTGATGTTCTTGCGCTTGGCCTCTTCGTAGAGCTGGTCCTTGGTGCGGCCGCCCGGACCGGATCCGGACCGCTTGCCGCCGCGCCGGCCCGAAGAGATGTCCCGGGTCGACGTCTTGCTCTTCTGCTTGGCCTGGCCGGAGCGCGCGCGCTCCTTGTTGACCGTCCTGGCCGCGATCTCCTCGGCGGTGTCCTCGTCGCGACCCTGATCCATCTGACTGGACTTGATGTGTTCGTACTGGCGTTCGCGTTTCTTGCTCCACTGCTGTTGAGGCATCGTGGTCACCTCCTGATCTGGGGATACCCGCAGGCCGTCGAGGCAAACCGGCGGCGTCAGCCGCGCACGTCCTCGGCGACTTTGCGCGAGCGTGCGGCTCGCAGGCAGGCCGCGGTGAGATTCGGTAGCTCGTCGGTGCTGACGTAGGACGCCAGCCGCTCAGGGGTCTTCGGCAGTCCGACGCGTTCGGCGCCCTCGGCCGCACGATCGTCCACGTACGGCGCGAGCACCGGCCAAACCGCCTGCACCTCCCGGCAGAAGATGTCCGCACCCGCCGGCCCGATCCCCGGTACCTCCTGCAATAGCGAGGGGATCCGCGCCGGCTCCGTGGCCTGATCCCGGAGCCGGCGCAGATCGCCGCCCCAGCGGTCGAGCACAAGCTCGGCGCCGTTGCCGAGCATGGTGGCTGTGCGCTCGTCATACCGCCGGTAGTGGCCGCGGCCCAGCGCGTCGACACGCTGTTGCCACGTCGCATCCTTCATGGCCTGAGGCGTTCGGTAGCCCGCCTTGAACAGCTCGCTCGCCGCCGCCACCGCGATGTCCGAGCTGATCCGTGCGGACAGCAGCACGGACAGCACCAGTAGCTGGTAGAGGGGTGCGGGCGTGTCCTTGAGCTTGATGCCGGCCTGGTCGGCGAACGTCGTGCCGTGACGCTCGACCAGGGCACGGGCGACGTCGTGTTTGGTCATCGCCGGTCGAGCTGGTTGAGCAGTGCGTCGCAGAACGCCGGGATGTCGCCAGGGTGGCGGGAGGTGATCAGATTC
Source organism: Jiangellaceae bacterium (assembly GCA_036374835.1). Lineage (GTDB taxonomy): Bacteria > Actinomycetota > Actinomycetes > Jiangellales > Jiangellaceae > DASUTB01. The sequence goes on from DASUTB010000052.1 coordinate 42,643, forward strand.
TCGTCCTCGACGACCTCCTTGTCGATCCACGTCGCGCCGGCGTTCTTCACATCGGTCTTCACCGAGGGGTACGACGTGATCGTCCGGCCGCGCAGGATGTCGGCCTCGGCGAGCATCCAAGGCGCGTGGCAGATCGCCGCCACAGGCTTGCCGGCGGCGAACATCCGCTGGGTCAAAGTGACGAGGTTCTCGTCGGTGCGGATCTTGTCCGGCGAATAGCCGCCCGGGATCACCAGGGCGTCGAACTCCTCGGCATCGGCCTCGGAGGAGGCCAACTCGACGGTGGCCTTCGCGCCGTTCTTACCGGTGATCTCCTTGCCGGCGGTCAGCCCGACGATCACCGCATGGTGCCCGGCCTTGCGGACCTTGTCGTACGGGTCGGTGAACTCGGCATCTTCGAACATGTCGTCGACGATGAAAGCGATGCGCGCCACGGCTGCTCCTCCCTACCTCACGTACGTTCGTTGATTCCGTACCCGGCAATTCGTCGCTGACACGCGCCGCGCCGGAGTATCCGCGAGCTCACGCATAGATGGCGTCGATCTCCTTCGCGAAGTGCTCGGCGATCTTCGACCGCCGAAGTTTGAGAATGGGGGTCAGCTCTTGATCGGACTCGGTGAACTGCCGGTCGAGGATGGTGAAGGCGCGGATCGACTCGGCGCGGGATACGTGCTCGTTGGCGTGATCGACGGCGCGCTGGACCTCCCGTCGCACCAGCTCGTGATGGCGGATTCCCTCGGGATCGCCGTCGATGCCGTGCCGTTCGGCGAACGCGCGCAACTCGTCGTCGTCCAAGGTCACCAGGGCGGCGACAAACGGCCGACGGTCGCCGACGACCATCGCCTGAGACACGATGTCGCTGCTCTCGACGCGCTGCTCGAGCGGCGCGGGCGCGACGTTCTTGCCGTTCGCGGTGACGATCAGGTCCTTCTTCCGGTCGTGGATCCGGAGGAAGCCGGCGTCGTCGAGCATGCCGAGGTCACCGGTGCGGAACCAGTCGTCGTCGAACTCGGAACGGTCGACCTGCTGGTCGCCGCCGCGGTGGTAGCCGCCGAAGACGTTGCCACCGCGGACCAGGATTTCGCCGTCGCCGTCGATACGGATCTCCACGCCGGGCAGTGGTGTCCCGACCGTGCCGATCCGTTGCCTGCCCGGGGTGTTGACCGTGGCCGGCGCGGTGGTCTCGGTAAGACCGTAGCCTTCGAGGATCGGGATCCTGGCGGCCTGGTAGAACCGGGCCAGCTCGGTGGCCAGCGGCGCACCGCCGGACATGCCGTACTGCACGCGCCCGCCGAGCGCGTTCCTAACCTGCCGGTAGACCAGCAGATCGGCGGCGGCTCGTCGGGTCCGGAGCAACGGGCCGGGCCGGTCGGCGCCGGCCCAGTCCTGCCCCGCCGACACGGCCCAGTCGAACAGCGGGCGGCGCACACCGGAGGCACGAGCCCGGGTACTTTCGAAGACCTTCTCCAGCAGACGCGGAACGGCGAGCAGGAACGTCGGGCTGAACGCGCGGATGTCGTGGGCAGGTTCGGAGGTGCGAACGAACCCGACACGGAGGCCGGCGTCCAGGCACACGAACTGGATCAGCCGCGCGAAGATGTGCGCCAGGGGCAGGAGTTGGAGCACGCTCCCTCCTTGCCCGATCGCCGCGTGAAGGTGTGCTTGGGTCTGCCGGACCGTCCAGACGAGGTTGCGGTGGGTGAGGACGCAGCCCTTGGGTCCGCCGGTGGTCCCCGACGTGTAGACGACGGTGGCGATATCGTCCTGCCTGAGGTTGCCGATCCGCCGGCCGACCTCGGGAGTGAACTCGACGGCGCCGTCGTCGGTTAGCTCGGCGAGACCCGAGTCGTCAAAGACCAGCACCTCGCTCGCACCGGCGTCCTCGAGGCGGTCGGCGAGCTCCGCTGTGGCGGCGAACGCGAGTTTCGCTCCGGCGTCATCGAGAATCCGGCGGCATTGGCCGGCTGAGCTCGTGTCGTACAGCGGGATCGTGATTCCGCCGGCGCTGAGGATGGCGAGGTCGGCGATCGTCCACTCGACCCTTGTCGGGCTCATCAGCGCAACGCGGTCTCCGGGGCCAACCCCGCGTGCGACGAGCCCGGCCGCGACCGCAAGGACCCGTTCGTTGAGTTCAGCGCGGGTCACGTCACGCCAGCCCTTGTGCGCCGGCTCGGCGAGGACGACTTCGTCGGGCGATCGATCGGCCAGGTACACGAAGCGTCCCGGCAGGTGCTCGCCGGTACCGATCGGCGCCTGCGTAGGCCCTCGCACCTGCGCGCGACTCATAGCCCGTGTCATAACCCGTGCGTACCCCGGTTCGGGGCGGCGAATCGCGTCGAGCCGAATGAAGACCTGAAGGCATGTTTAAAGGCCGTCGCGGTGGACATCGTCCTGGTAGCTGCAATTCGGTCGGGATTCGCGCGAGCATTCAGGCGGTCCGGCCGAGTTCCAGTAAGCGGCCCGAGATCGATCCGGCTAGGAAGAGGGGTGTCGATCGATGGATATGGAGATGGGCCGCAGGCTCGCCGCCGAGGTGGTCGGATCCGCGTTGCTTACGTTGTTCGGTGCGGGAGCCGTGGTCGCATCCTTCCTTCTCGTCGGCGAGTTGAACTACGCCGGCATCGGGTTCGTGGGGCTGTCGTTCGCGGTGGCCATCGCGGTCGCGGTGTACGCCTTCGGGCCCGTATCGGGTGCGCACATCAACCCGACCGTGACACTCGCCCTCGCGATCGTGCGCCGGTTCCCGTGGCGGGACGTCGCGCCGTACCTGGCCGCCCAGCTGCTTGGAGGCGTCATCGCGGCCCTGCTGATCCTGGCGTATCTGGGTTCGCAGGCCAGTGACATGGGCGGTGTGGGCCTGACCGAACTGGCCGACGGCGTCAGCTGGTGGCAGGGCGTCGTCGCCGAGGCGCTCGGCGCCTACATCCTGATGACCGCGGTCATGACCATGGCGATCGATCCGCGCGGCAACGCCGCGTGGGCCGGCTGGGTGATCGGTCTGTCGGTCGCGGCGGCGGTCTTCGTGATCGGTCCGGTCACCGGAGCGTCGTTGAACCTCCAGCGCACGTTCGGTCCGTACCTGGCCAACACGTTGGCCGGCGGCGACACGCCATGGGAGCAGCTACCGCTGTACCTCGTCGGCCCGGTCATCGGTGCGGTGCTTGCGGCCCTCACCTATGAGTTCGTCGCTCGGCCGTCCCGTGCCGAGCAGTTGTCAGAAAGGAGTACGCAATGAAGGCAGTCGTCTACAAGGAGCCGTACCACGTCGACGTCGAGCAAGTCGACGACCCGGTGATCGAGGATCCCACCGATGCGCTGGTGAGGATCACCTCGACCGCGATCTGCGGATCCGACCTGCACATGTACGAAGGACGCACCGGCGCCGAAGCCGGGATCGTGTTCGGGCACGAGAACATGGGAATCGTCGAGGAGGTCGGGTCCGGCGTGGCCAAGCTCAAGCGCGGCGACCGGGTCTCGATGCCGTTCAATGTCGCGTGCGGCTTCTGCAAGAACTGCGAGAACAACAAGACCGGCTTCTGCCTCACGGTGAACGAGGGTTTCGCCGGCGGGGCGTACGGCTACGTCGCGATGGGCCCGTACCGCGGCGGGCAGGCGGAGTACCTCCGCGTGCCGTTTGCCGACTTCAACGCCCTGAAGCTGCCGCCGGGGGAGCAGCACGAGGCCGATTTCGCCATGCTGGCCGACATCTTCCCGACCGGTTACCACGGTGCCGCAATGGCCGACGTGCAGCCGGGAGAGACGGTCGCGGTCTACGGCGCCGGACCGGTCGGCCTGATGGCGGCCTACTCGTCGCTGATCCGAGGTGCGGCCAAGGTGTACGTCGTCGACCGGGTCCCCCACCGGCTGAGCCTCGCCGAGCAGATCGGCGCGATCCCGGTGAACTTCGACGAGGTCGATGCGGTCGAGTACATCGTCGACCAGACCGACGGCGGTACCGACAAGGGCATCGACGCGGTCGGCTACCAGGCCACCAAGAGCGGGGGAGACGAGGAACAGCCCGCGATCGTGCTCAACAGTCTGGTCTACACGGTGCGACCCACGGGCCGGCTCGGTGTGGTCGGTCTCTACCTGCCACAGGATCCCGGCGCTCCGAGCGACGAGGCGAAAGAGGGCCGGCTGCTGTTCGAGATCGGCAAGTTCTTCGAGAAGGGCCTGTCGATGGGCACGGGTCAGTGCAACGTGAAGTCGTACAACCGCTACCTGCGCGACCTGATCATCGCGGAGCGCGCCAAGCCGAGCTTCGTCGTGTCGAAGGAGACGTCGCTGGACGACGCACCCGAGGCCTACGAGCGCTTCGACAATCGCGAGGAAGGCTACTCGAAGGTCGTGCTGCATCCGCAGCCCGCGTAGTCCCCGCCTCTGAATGATCACGTTCGGTAGGAGTCACGTAGCTTCACCAGGCACGCGTGCCTGGCGAAGCTACGTGACTCCTACCGAACGTGATCAAACGTCGATCTCGTCGGCGGCGGGCAGTCGCTGTTGATGTTCCAGGAGCGGCTCGAACAGCGCGGCGCGCCGGTCCATCTGTTCGACGGTCTTGTCCGCGCTGAACCGTAGACCGTCCGGGTCGGCCTTGCCGGCGGCGACGTCGTCGACCTCGGTCCATGACAGCGGCACCGCGACGGTCGGATGTTCGCGTGCGCGAAGTGAGAACGGCGCCACCGTGGTCTTGTGCGCGGTGTTCTGACTCCAGTCGATGAAAACCTTGCCGCGGCGCTTCTCCTTGCTCATGCGCGAGACGATGTCGTCGGGATACGAATGCTCGGCTGCCCGGGCCACCGAGCGCGCGAACGGCTTGGTCTCGCCGTAGGTGATGTCCGTGTTCAACGGGACCGCGACGTGCAGTCCTTTCGAGCCGGACGACTTGACCAGGACCTCGAGCCCGAGATTGTCGAACAGGTCGCGTAGTAGTGTGGCGACCTCGGCGCACTCGGCAAGACCGACACCCTCGCCCGGGTCCAGGTCGAATACGAGCATCGTGGGGCGCTCGAGGTCGTCGGCGAGCGCCAGCATCGTGTGCATCTCGAGGTCGGCGAGGTTGGCCGCCCACAGCAGGGTGGGAAGGTCGTCGATGACGCAGTACTCGATGTCACGTTTCTTCCGCTCGGTCCACACCGGGGCCGTCGACACCCAGTCCGGCCGCCATGGTGGGCAGCGTTTCTCGTAGAAACTCTTGCCGCCCACGCCGTCCGGGAACCGCTTCATGACCAGCGGGCGCCCGCGCAGGTGTGGGAGCAGCGCCGGTGCGATCGCCCGGTAGTACTCCAGGACGTCCCTTTTCGTTGTGCCGTCGGGGTAGAGGACCTTGTCGAGGTTCGACAGCTCCAGCTCCCGGCCGTCGATCTCCACCGTTCCTTCGGCAAGCTCCGCTTCTGCGCTGCTCATGCCGGCTCCTCCCGTACGACGTCGGTGGCCGGCTTGTCGTCGCGCAAACCCTGATAGGACGGGTGCCGCAAGGTGTTCGCGTGGGTCCACTCGGTGAACGTCACCTCGCAGACCAGCTCAGGCTCGACGAACACGGCGCCCTTCTGCGGTTGGCGGCCGGCGAACGGGCTCTCGTTGCGTTCGAGCGGTGCGAGCCGGTCGTGCAGCATGTCCAGGTCATCGTGGCCGAAGCCGGTGCCGACCTTGCCTGCGTAGCGCAGCGAGCCGTCCTCGTAGTAACCGACTAGCAGGGCGCCGAGCCGACCTTCGCGACGGCCCTTGCCGGGCAGCCAGCCGCCGATCACGACCTCCTGGCGGAGCACGTTCTTGATCTTCAGCCAATCCCGGGAACGCCGGCCCGGCCGGTACGGGCTGTCCAGGCGTTTGGCGATGACGCCCTCGATACCCTGCTCACGCGTCGCATCGAGCAGGCTTGATCCGGCACCCTTGTGGAACTCCGGCACGTTCCAATGCTCACCGTCGAGGCCGAGGTCCTCGAGCGCGCCGCGGCGCTCCTCGTACGGCTCGTCGAGCAGCGAGCGTCCGTCCAGATAGAGCAGGTCGAAGATCACATAAGTGACCGGGATCTCCCGGCGCCGGCGCTGTATCTCCGAGTCGGATGTCACGTGCATACGCGGCTGCAGTCGCTGGAAGCTCGGCTTGCCGTCGTCGAAGGCGACCAGCTCGCCGTCCATCACGGCGCGGCGCGAGCCGAGCAGGCGGGACAAGCCCGAGACCTCCGGGTACTGCTGGGTGATGTCGCGGCCATTGCGGCTGACCAGCCGGATCCGGCCCGGCTCGGCGTAGGCGAGCGCGCGTACGCCGTCCCACTTGATCTCGAAGCCCCAGGCGTCCTCGTTCTCCGGCATCGTGGACAGCGTTGCCTTCATCGGCGACACATCGTCCGGAAACGGGTCACCGGGATTCTCCGGCGGATCCATCCGGTGCATCAACCAGTCCCTCTTGGTGCGGAACAGGGAGAAGCGTCCGCGTACACGTTCGCCGTCCAGGCGTATGACGAACTTGTCCTCCCCGATCTCCTCCGGAACGTAATTGCCATGATCCCAGATCGACATCGTGCCGGCGCCGTACTCGCCGGCCGGTATCTCACCTTCGAACGCGAGGTACTCGAGCGGATGGTCTTCGGTCCGCACGGCCAGCCGGTTCTTACCGGGATCGTCGGGAATGCCGCGGGGAAGCGCCCATGACAGCAGAACGCCGTCGTGTTCTAGTCGCAGGTCCCAGTGCAGCCGGCGGGCATGGTGCTCCTGCACCACGAACCGCCGTTCGTCGGATGTGCGCCGGGCATCACCGCGCGGCTCCGAGGTGCGGTCGAACGCGCGCCGTTCCCGGTACTCCTCGAGTCGGTTGGCCGTCGCCGGCATCGGCTAGCTTTCGGTCTGCTCGGTGAACTCGGCCGTCGGCTTGTGGATCTCGCCCAAGGCCACGATCTCGCGGCGGAAGGCCAGCGCGAGGCTCCAGTCGACCGCCAGCCGGACGCGACGGTTGATCGTCGGCATCTGGGACAGGTGGTAGAGCCGATGCATCGCCCAGGCCGGCCAGCCCTTCACCTTGCGGCCGCGGATCTCGGCGACGCCATCGTGCAACCCCAGCGACGCGACCGACCCGGCGAACTCGTGCCGGTACGGTCGAACCGGCTTGCCGCGGATCTTCGCGGTGATGTTGTCGGCGAGCTGCTTGGCCTGGCGCACGGCGTGCTGGGCCGTCGGAGGGCAGGTCGCCTCGGGATCGTCCTTGGTCAGGTCGGGCACGGCGGCGCAGTCCCCGGCCGCGAACACATCGTCGTGTCCCTCCACTTCGAGCGTGGCTCGGCATCGCACCCGGCCCTTGTCGTCGCGAGGAAGGTCGGTGCCGTCGAGCATCGGGTGCGGTGACACCCCAGTCGTCCACACGATGGTGGCAGTGTCGAACTCCGTGCCGTCGGAAAGCTCGACGTGTCCGTTCTCGACGGTGTCGGTCGTCGTCTCCAGGTACACGTCCATGCCACGCTCACGCAGCACGTCGACCGCGTATTCGGCCAGCGAGCGGCTGACCTCGGGCATGATCCGGTCCGCCGCTTCGACGAGCATCCATCGCATGTCGTCGACGTCGAGCTCGGCGTGGTAGCGCTTGACCGCGGTGCGCGCCATCTCCTCGAGCTGGCCGAGCGCCTCGACGCCCGCGTAGCCGCCGCCGACGAACATAAACGTCAGCAGCTTGCGCCGAAGCCGAGGGTCCGCGGTGCTCGCGGCCTTGTCGAGCTGGCTGAGGACATGGTTGCGCAGGTAGATGGCCTCACCGAGGGTCGTGAACCCGATCGCCTGCTCAGCCAGTCCGGGTACCGGGAGGATCTTGGTGACCGAGCCCGGCGCGACGACGAGCACGTCGTAGTTGAGCGTCTCGGTGTGGCCGTCGGCGACGGCGACCTGGGTGGTTCGGGCTTTGCTGTCGACACCGACCACGCTGCCGGTGAGTACGCGGCTTTTGTCCAGCACGTGCCGGTGGGGTGTCACGACGTGCCGTGGCTCGACGGTTCCGGCTGCGGCGTCGGACAGCAGTGGCTGGTAGGTCAGGTAGGGACGTGGATCGACAACGGTCACCGACGCTTCCGCGCGCCGAAGCTTGCGCTGTAGCCGGCGGGCGGTGTAGAGGCCCACGTAGCCCGCGCCGGCGATCACGATGCGCGGGCGGGTCATCGGACAACGACCTCGGCACTGCTGTTGTCTGCACGAGCGATGTTCACTGTTGCTCCTTCAGCGCGGCGAGAAGCTCTGCTTTGGACATGGATGACCTACCGGCGATCTTTCGGTAGCGGGCCTGCTCGTACAGCTCGGCCCGAGATGCCGGCGGTCGGGTTTGGCGTCGTTGCGACCCGCCTTCGGCTCGCATCGCGGCGTCACGAGTCCGGCGGAATGACTCGCCGAGCCGCCGGAGCCGGTCGACGGTGACGGTGTCCTCCAGCGGCCGCAGCACGTCCCGTTCCTCGGTGTCGATGTGGTGGTCCATGGCCTCGACCAGCGTGGCGATGGTCGCCGCCGGCACTGCGCCGGCGCTTTCGCGCAGCTCGCCGGCGACGCGCTGGAGCCGGTCGAGGGACTCGGCCGCGGATCGGTCGAGGTGGACCCGTGACTCCGCGAACGGGAGCAGGGAGTCCCGGCAGGCGGTCACGTGCGCGGTGAGTTCGTTGGCGACGCGCTTCTGGAGCGCGGTGCCGCCGCGATGCCGGCTGTTGAGCCGGGCCAGCAATTCGGAGATTCGTCGATGGTCCGATCGAACGAGCCGAACGACGTTTGTACCCATACTCGGGGTGTACCCGTTCGCACCGGCACCTACCGCGGCGGCGCGGCGCGGTGGCCACCGCGCCGCGCGAACCGGTTTCTAGCTGCGATGGTCCCGACGTTGATTGTCCTGCGAGGCCAGGTCGTCCTCGGTGGGCCCGGTGGTCTGCCCGGTCGTGCGCCCATCGTCCGGGTCGAGCTCGTCGGCACGGCGCTGCTGCTTTTCTGCCTCGGCTCGAGCTTCCTCGGCCTCGTCGCGCAGCCGGTTCGACTCGGCTTCCTTCTCTTCGGCTGACCTGTGCTCGCTTCGGGCCCGCGCGTCGAGATCCTCGGACTGGGCACGCTTGCGATCGGCCGCGCGAGCCTTCTCGTCGGCTTCCTCCCGGGCGCGTGCGGCGGTCTTCGCCTTGGCCCTGCGTCCCAGGGCGCCCCGGCGGGTCTGCCAAATCAGTAGCCCGCCGACCACGATGATCACCACCGCTGCCACGATCAGTCCGGTCACAACGGTATCCATCAGTGTTCATCCTCCCCGGGCAGCTGAACGCTGCCTTGTCGGTACACCCTTTGTCCTGCTTCGCCGGATTTTTGGATCTGGCGGAGCATCGGGCGAGTCACCCTCGTCATACCCGCTCGGGCGGTGTTCAACCGTGTTTCTCGGTACGGGTCTCGGGGTAGCCGTGTGACTAGAACGAGGAAGGAGCCGGATGACTGTTCAGCTGCATCAACTGGCTGCCATGCTGGATCGGCCCGGGCCGTACTGCACGGTCCTCGCCGACGTGACCCGAAGTACCGAAGACAGCGAGCATCAGATCGAGCTGGCGATGCGGAGCATCAACGAACGGCTCACCGATGCGGAGGCACCACCCGACCTGGTCGATGAGGTCACCGGGCGTTTCCTCGAGCCGCTCGGAGTTCACGGCCATGTGGCGCGGTTTGTCGTCGCCTGCGAACAAGGCGTGCTCGCCGATGAGATCCTCACCCAATGGACCGCGCCGGAGGTCGCTACGTACGGGTCGTTGCCGGACGTCACGGCCTGGCTGGCGTACAAGGAAGACTCGAACCCGGTCCTTGTAGTCCGCGCCGACAAGGTGGGCGCGGACCTGGCCTGGTACGGATCATGGAACAACGATCGGCCGGACGAGCAGCGGCGGGTGGACGGCGAGACGCTCCACCTGAACAAGGTGCCGGACGGCGGCATGGCGATGACCGATCTGCAGAGCCCGACCGAGGAGGTCTGGCGGCGAAACGCCCGGCTGGTCGCCGGCGAGCTGGGTCGCATGACCGGTTCGCACCCACCGCTGATCGTGCTGAGCGGGGATCCGAGGGCGTCGTATGAGATTCGCGAAGCGATGAACCCACGACTTCAATCGGTCACCGTGGAGGCCGACCATGGCAGCCGAGCCGCCGGGAGCTCGGAAGCGAACCTCCGCTCGGAGGTCGGCCAGTTCGTGCGCGACGCGCTGATCCACCGGCGGCTGGCGGCCGTCCGCGACTATCAAGAACGGCTCGGCCAGGGGCGCTCCGTTGCCCGAGGCCTCGGCGAGGTACTCGATCGCTGTGCGATGAACCAGGTCGAGACCGTACTGGTCGATCACCCGGCGGCAGCGGAGACGTTGACGCGTCCCGCCGACCACCCTGGACTTGCCCTGCGGGCGTCTGCGGCCGAGGACTCGTACGTACGTGGTGATCTGGCCGCACTCGCAGCCGCCGCGGCCACCGGGGCCGAGGCGACGTTCGTCGGCCCGGCCACCCTCGGTGATGTCGCGGTGGCGGCGTTGCTCAGGGGGCGGTCAGGCGCCGGATCTCAGGTCAAGTGAAGATACTCACGCCACCGGGTCCGACCAGTAGGCCGACCACGATCAGCAGGATCCCGAACAGCAGCGAACCCCGGATGATCGTAACGATGCCCCAGATGACCAGGATGACGGCGATGAGCCACAAGATAAACTCCATGACTCAGCAATACCCCGGTCGAGATCGGCTAAACGTACGATCGTCCGGTTTCGCTCACTCCGGTTCGGTTTCCGAGGGTGCGTAGGTCCGCCGCGATATCCGGCGGACGACGCTGCGCGGTACGCCACCGCGTTCGACCGCGAGGACCGTTCTGATCTCGGCAGACGGGCACCGCTGATTGGCCTGCTTCCGATGCGGATCGTCCGTTTGTTCCGCGGCCGCCGGGGATAGCGGCCGAACCGCGTTTCACACCGCGTGCACCGGGTAGCCGGTTGGAGTTCGGAAGGTCACGCGTTTCCGGGAGGAAAGATGGCTACCACCGAGACGTCGATCGACGTCGCTGTCCCGATCAGCACCGCGTACAACCAGTGGACCCAGTTCGAAGAGTTCCCCCGGTTCATGGCCGACGTGGAGTCCATCGAGCAGATCGACGACCGGCACCTGCACTGGAAGCTGAAGGTCGCCGGCGTCGACGAGGAGTTCGACGCCGAGATCACCGAGCAGCGTCCGGAGGAGCGCATCGCCTGGCGCTCGACCAAAGGTCTCGACCATGCCGGCGTGGTCACTTTCCACAAGCTCGACGATTCGACGACGCGCGTCATGTTCCAGCTCGAGATGGCGCCCGGCACGACGATGGAGGCGGCCGCCGAGAAGGTCGGCGCGGTGTCGCTGATCGCTGAGCGGGACATGAAGAACTTCAAGGAGTTCATCGAGTCCCGCGGCACCGAAACGGGAGCCTGGCGCGGCGAGGTCCCGCGAGAGGGCTGATGTCCGGCGGCGTTTAAAAGATCGATTTCCGGGCATTACCTAAATGTGACAGAGCAACCCCAGCAGCCGGGTGGGGCGGCGGGCAGGGTCGGCGCCGGCGACTACGTCCGCGACGTGCTCGCAGTGGTGTTCCTGCTCATGCCGCTAGGTATGGCATGGGATCTGGAGAGCCGGGCCATCGGCCACGACGTCATCGTGCCGGTCACGATGCTGTCGATCCTGTCCCTCGCGCTGCCGTATCTGAGCACGGCGTCGGTGTTGCCCAAGGGTCTTGGTGCGACCCGACTACATATGGTCCGGCTCGCGATGAACGTGCCATACCTGGTCGTCGTGCTCGGCACGCTGGTGCGGGCCTACACCACGGACAGCACCGCAACCGGCGTCAGCGCCGGCACCGGCGTCGGGATGGGAGTCGTATTCGGCCTGGTCGGGGTGATGCTGGCGGCGCAGGCACGCGTCGCCGAGCTGCGCACCGGGCTGAGCGATGGCCGGCTGTGGATCACCGTCACCGTCGTGCTCACCGGGCTCGGCGTGGCCCTCGCAGTGATCAGCGCTGTGCTGTTCACGGTCGAGTTCACCAGCGATCCGAGCTGGAGCGAGTTCGTCGTGCTCGGGCTGGGCTTCGTCTTCTTCGCCGGAGTGCCGCTGATCGCGGTGAGCGGGTTCGCGCGCGGCGACGGCGCCTGGCGCGACGTCACGGTGGCGATCGGCGTCGTCGGCCTGGTGGCGGCGTTGTGGGCGCAGGGTGCAGAGGAGACGATGGGATCCGCCTGGGCGCTGCGCACGGCGGGTCCGCAGATCTTGCTGTGGCCGGCCCTCGGTGCCGCGGCCGCAGCGCCGGGAGTCGTCCGTCACATCGTGCGATCTCCGGGAGCCGGACGCTGGATCGACCTGTCCGCGCGGCTGTTCCAGTCGGTGACGGTCGTGGGTGTCCTTTCCATGTTGCTGTCCGGATTCCGCATCATCGACAACGTCGAGGATCGCGCCGAGCACATCGCCGGCATCGTCTTCGCGCTGATCGTCATCGTTGCTGCCACGTTCGGCCGCTCGGCGCTGGTGAAAGATGCCCGAACCGGACGGCCGAAGGCACTGGGCGTGGCGGGCATTCTGATCCTCGTGATGATCGTCCAGACGACGGTGACCGCTACCGCGCGGATGCTTTCCATCACCGTCGACATGGCGACGATCCTGAGCCTGTGGCTGGTGTTCGCCGGCGCCGTCGTGGTGGCGCTGACCGCACCGGCGTCCGTGCGGGCTCAGCTCGGGCCGTCGGGGCCGGACCGGCCCGCCGAACAATATGAGGTCCGGCCCAACTTCCCGGCCGAGGACGAACCGATCTGGAAGGCGAGTCCGGAGTCGAACGACACGCGCTGACCGTGCTCTAGTGGTGACCGGCCGGCCCGGTGGCGAGCGAACGCACGGTCTCCGCGATCCAAGTCCGGTCGATATGCGCCGCACGAAGCTGTTCGTCCGGCGTGGCTGACGCGGGCATCGTGCGCACCGCGAGCGACACGATCGTCGGAGGTGTCCGGACCGCGTCGAACGCGGCCCGAACGGCGTCACCGAGACCGCCTTCGGACCTGTGATCCTCGACGGTGACCAGCAGGTCGGTGGCGCGTGCCGCTTCAGTCAGCGTGGCGACGTCGATGGGTTTGACCGAGTACGCGTCCAGCACCCGCACCGGCATACCCTCATCGGCGAGTTCGTCGGCCGCGGCCAACGCTTCGTGAACCGTCACTCCGGCCGCGACCAGCGTCGCCCGGTCCTCGCCGGACGAGCGCAGCACCCGGCTGCCGCCGATGCCGAACTGCTCGGCCGGCGGGTAGATGACCGGCGTCTCACCGCGCGATGTGCGAAGGTAGCTGATTCCCGGTTGGTCGGCCATCGCGGCGACGAGGGCGGCGGTCTGGTTGGCGTCGCATGGGCATAGCACCGTGCTGCCGTGGATCGCCCGCATGATGGCGAGGTCCTCCAAGCCCATCTGGGACGGCCCGTCCTTACCGATGGCGACGCCGGCGTGGGAGCCGACCAGCCGCAGGTTCGCGCGGCTGATCGCGGCCATCCGGATGAAGTCGTACGCGCGGCTGAAGAACGCCGCGAACGTGGCGCAGAAGGGCGACCAGCCACGCGCCTGCATGCCGACCGCCGCCGCGACCATCTGCTGCTCGGCGATGTAGAACTGGAAGAAGCGCTCGGGATGCTCCTTGGCGAAGTACTCCAGCCGCGTCGAGTCGGAGACCTCGCCGTCCAGCGCGACGATCTCGGGTCTGGCCTTGGCGAGCTCGGTCAGCGCGGCGCCGAAGGCGTCGCGGGTGGCCCTGTCTTCTCCAAGGTCGAATGCGGCGGGCGTGACCTCTGTGTCGGCGGGGAAGCGATGGGGATGGACGCTCTTGTCCGGCGGCGTGACGTCGATTCGGATGTGACGTACGCCGCCGAGCTCGGCGATGGCGTCGTCGGCGTCGCTCAACGGCTTGCCGTGCTTGCCCTCCTGGTCCGCGACCGCCTGCACTCCGCTGCCCTTGGTCGTGCGGGCGAGGATGGCGACCGGCCCATTCGTGTTCGCGGCTTCGGTGTAGGCCTTGTCGATCTCATCGACGTCGTGGCCGTCGATCTCGATGACGTGCCAGCCGAAGGCGCCGATCCGCCGGGCGTACGCACTCGTGTCCCACTCGTAGCGGGTCGGACCGCGCTGGCCCAGGCGGTTGACGTCGATGATGGCGACCAGCGGGTCCAGATTCTCGTATCCGGCATGCTCGAACGCCTCCCACATCGAACCTTCGGCGAGCTCGCTGTCGCCGCAGAGCACCCAGACACGGTAGGGGAGCCGGTCGAGTTGTCTGGCGGTCTGCGCGAAGCCGACGCCGACCGGCAGGCCCTGACCGAGCGATCCGGTGGCCACCTCGACCCACGGCAGCCGTGGCGTCGGATGACCTTCGAGCCGACTACCCTGCTCCCGGTAGGTCAACAGCTCGTCCTCCGTGATCGCGCCGGCGGCGCGGCAGAAGGCATAGAACAGCGGAGAAGCGTGGCCCTTGGAGAAGATCAGGCGGTCGTTGTGCGGGTCGTCGGGCGCAGTGAAGTCGTAGCGCAGGTGATTGGCCGCGAGCACCGCGATCAGATCGGCCGCGGACATCGACGACGTCGGGTGTCCGGACGACGCGGCCGCCGAGCAGCGGACCGCGTCCACCCGAAGCTGCTGGCCCAGCTCGGTCAGCTCGTGGTTGCTGAGTCTGCTCATGGTCACTTCGAACTCTGCGCCTTCGCTTTCGTACGGCCGAACTTGCGCCGGCGTTCCCGTGCCGACATGCCGCCCCAGACGCCGAACCGCTCGTCGGCTTCCAGCGCGGCCTCGAGGCACTCCCGCTGCACCGGGCAGCTCGAGCACAGTCGCTTCGCCTTACGCTCGGCCGCCCGCACCTCGTGCCGCGGAGCGTCGATTGGAGGGAAGAACAACTCGGAATCCACGGTGCGGCACGCGGCGTCCTCCTGCCAGTGCAGCGACCGCCCTGGCGCCGGCTCTTGGAACGGGTTGTTCGGCGTGCGCTTCCCGGTGCCGTTGGTACCGTTGACCGGGTGCCCTCGGACGTCTGTGAGCACGACTTTCCCCTTTTCGTTCGACGATGCTTGGCTGATACCCACGCGGCTCGGAGTCAAACCAGAGCGGTAGATGACGCGTCACCGCGCTCGTGCGAGCTGGGGAATCTTGCCGCCGGCGATGACGATGGCCATCTGTCGGGGCGAGAGCCGGTGCCTGGCCTGGTACGACGTTTCCTTGGTGCGGTTACGGACCGTTACCTCGTTCTGGCTTTCAAGTGCATCGGTGACGTGGTCGACGGCGAGCTCATCGCCGATATCGATGTCGTCGTAGTCGGTGGCCGAGACGAACTCCAGCGCAAGGACGCCGAAGTTCACCAGGTTCTGCCAATGGATGCGGGCGTAGGACTTGGCAAGAACGAGCCGTAGCCCGAGATGGCGGGGCGCGATCGCGGCGTGCTCGCGGGACGAGCCCTGGCCGTAGTTGGCGCCGCCGACGATGACGTGACGTTCTGCGTCGCGCGCCCGCTGGACGTAGCCCGAGTCGATCCGGGCGAAGGCGAACTCGGCGAGCTTTGGGATGTTGCTGCGGTACGGCAGCGCTTCGGCGCCGGCCGGCATGATCTCATCGGTTGAGACGTTGTCGCCGACCTTGATGACGACATCGGCGACGAGATCGTCGGGCATGGGGTCGAGGTCGGGGAGGTCGCCGATGGTCGCGCCCTTGGCCAGCTTCACCGATCGCGCTTCGGGCTCGGGCAACGGAGCCTCCAATGTCGCGGAGTCGACGCTCGACGTGCTCGGCAGGTCGAGCGCCGGGTGGTCCAGCCCGATTCGTTCGGGCAACGAGCGCGGGTCGGTGATCTCACCGGTCAAGGCGGCGGCCGCGGCGGTCTCGGGCGAGCAGAGCCAGACCGCGTCGTCGGCCGTGCCCGAGCGTCCCGGGAAGTTCCGCGGGAATGTGCGCAGGCTGTTGACGCCCACCGCCGGCGCCTGGCCCATCCCGATACAACCCATGCAGCCGGTCTGGTGGATCCGTGCCCCCGACCTGATCAGATCGGTGGTCGCACCCATCAGGGTGAGGTCGGTCAGGATCTCGCGCGATGTGGGGTTGACATCGAGTGACACCGCGGGATGGACCTGACGATCGCGCAGCATGGCCGCGACGACGGCGAAATCGCGTAGACCCGGATTGGCCGACGACCCGACGACGACCTGCTCGACCTGCTCGCCCGCCACGTCGCGAACCGGAACGACGTTGCCCGGCGAGCTCGGTCTCGCGATCAACGGCTCCAGTGCGCCGAGGTCGATCGCCTCGGTGAGGTCGTAGCCGGCACCTTGATCGGCGGTGAGCTCGGTGAAGTCAGCCGCGCGTTGCTCGGCACGCAGGAACGCGCGGACGTGGTCGTCGGCCGGGAACACGGTCGTGGTGGCGCCGAGCTCGGCGCCCATGTTGGCGATCACGTGGCGATCCATCGCGGTGAGTCCGGCCAGCCCCGGACCGTGGTACTCGATGATCCGGTTGACGCCGCCGTCCACGTCGTGCCTGCGGAGCATCTCGAGGATCACGTCCTTGGCGCTGACCCACGGCGGCAGCTCACCGGCGAGCCGGACTCCCCAGATCTCGGGCATCGTCAGATACACCGGCTCACCGGCCATCGCGGTCGCGACGTCGAGCCCGCCCACGCCGATGGCCAGCATGCCGAGCGAGCCGGCCGCGCAGGTGTGCGAGTCCGAGCCGACCATCGTCGCGCCGGGGACTCCGAACCGCTGCATGTGCGTGGGGTGCGACACGCCATTGCCGGGTCTGGAGTACCACAGGCCGAATCGCCGGCATGCCGAGCGCAGGAAGAGGTGGTCGGCCATGTTGCGCTCGTCGGTCTGCAGCAGGTTGTGGTCGACATACTGAACCGACACCTCGGTACGGACGCGGTCCAGGCCCAACGCCTCGAGCTCGAGCATGACCATCGTGCCGGTTGCGTCCTGAGTGAGGGTCTGGTCGATGCGCAGCCCGATCTCGCTGCCGGGCGACATCTCGCCTGATACCAGATGTGACCCGATCAGCTTCTGGGTGACGTTCCGAGGCTGCTGCACAATTTCATCTCCCTCGACGTGTCCGTCTCCCTCGACGGACGCGCCGCCGGCAGGCGCCGTGTCACGGTCACTCCCTTCTCGTTGCCGAGAGGATTCCCGCGCAGGCGGCAGTGAAACCGGATCGGTGTCAGGTCCGGGAGAACTCGAACGGCAGCGCCTTGATGCAGCGCTCGTACTTGTCGGCGAGTTCTTCTTCGCTGTCGGCGCCGATGTGGATGTTGGCGAGGCCGAAGCTGTAACTGTCCTGGTCGTGCATGTCGGACAGCCGCAGGCCCTCCTCGACGATCACCTCGATGGTCGTGCCTGGCACGTCGGCTTCGATGGCGGCGATCTCGTCGTCCGACGGACGGCGTCGTACCACGCCGTCCTCGAACCTCCGTGGGAACCACTTGGCCGCGATCGCGAAGTCTCCCTCGCGATGGGGGAGATCGGGCTTTTTGCCGAGCGCGAGGTCGACCATGCACTTGTGGTTCGGCAGCCCGTCGACAAGTTGGTAGAGCATCGCGTGGGATTGCGAGTGCCGTGGGTTGATCTCCAGGAGTTTGATGTCGCTGCGCTCCGGGTCCCAGAAGTACTCGATGTTGTACGTCGAATCGTCCAGGCCGATGTGTGACATGACCCGCCGGCTCACGTCGGTCAGGCGGTCGAGGACATCCTCGGGCAGCTTGGACGGGTACTGGTAACGCAGGAAGCTCGGCGAGTCGGGGTAGTGGAACGAGTCGATGACGCCGCAGACCTTCACGTCCCCGCGGTAGCTGTGGCCCTCGACGGTGACCTGGTATCCGGTCCCCTGCTCTTCCACGAGGCAGGCCTGGCCGCCGACGTCCGAAATGTGCTCGGGGACGTCGGCCAGCGACATGATGTACTCGAACGGCCGGCCGATCCTGCCGACCTCCTCGCGCTCGGCGGACAGCACCTCACGCAGTCGGTCGTCGTTATCGACGTAGTACGCGGATTCCGAGGACGTGGACTTGACCGGCTTGACCCAGACGGGATAGCTGAGGTGGTCGGGCAACCTGGTGGCGTCAAGTTCGATCAGGTCGAATCGGGGCACCTCGTCGGGAATCACCTCCCGCTGCACGAGCCGGCTCCAGTACTTGTGCTCGCACTTGAGCACCGCTTCGACGCTCGGCCAGCGCAGGTTGAACTCCCGGTTCAGCACAGCAGCCATCTGGGTGACCGGAAAATCCCAGTATCCGATGATTGCGTCGATGTCGTCGGGGAAGGCGTCGAGCTGTTCTCTGGCCTTGTCGAGGAGGTCCTTGATGGGGATTCGCTCGCCGTGGCGCAACTCGTCCACCGTCAACAGCTGGTGAAACCGGTGCTCCGATGCGTCGGGCAACGCCTGCAGGGTGGCCTCATTGATCTCATCCAGCCCGAGAACGAAGATGTCCCGCATTACTGCCTCACATTTCGGTGGAAAGGTCTTGTGCCGGGCAGGTACCCGTTTCGCCGGTTGTTACACCAGCGCCCTGCGCCAGGGCTTGCAACGCCGCGCGAAGCGCCGTCACTCTTTCCGCCCAGCTGTTGCGGTTTGTATCGCGCTCTGCTGGGCATAGGAGAGCCACCCGCCACAAAAAGGGGGGAGTTATGCCAGATCCTGTTGTTGGAACGACGTCATACGGCACCACAAGGCTCGAGACGCGCACCCGGTTCGATATCCGGCCTCAGGTATTCTTCCCAGCCGTCATCCTGATAGTGGCATTCGTCGTCCTGGGCGCGCTGATGCCCGAACGGCTGGCTTCGATATTCGAGAGTGTGCAGGCGTGGATCTCCGACACGCTCGGATGGTTCTACACCCTGTCTGTGACGATCTTTCTGGTATTCGTCGTCTGGCTTGCTCTGAGTAAACACGGAAAGAAGCGGCTCGGACCGGATGACGCCCGGCCCGATTACGGCAATTTCTCGTGGTTCGCGATGCTGTTCAGCGCCGGAATGGGCATCGGCCTGATGTTCTTCAGTGTGGCCGAACCGATGTCGCATTTCGCCATCGATCGACCACCCGGAGCGGGGGGCGAATCCGGGTCATCGGCCGCGGCGGCCGACGCGATGCGATACACCTTCTTCCACTGGGGCCTTCACGCATGGGCGATCTATATCGTCGTAGGGCTGTCGCTGTGCTACTTCGCCTACCGCCGCGGTCTTCCGCTCGCGTTGCGCTCCGCGTTCCAGCCGCTTTTGGGCGACCGTATCTACAGGTGGCCGGGGGACGCCATCGACACGCTCGCGATCGTGGGGACGCTGTTCGGAGTCGCCACATCGCTCGGCATCGGAGCCATTCAGATCACCGGCGGGCTGAAATATCTGACCGGAATCACCATATCGCTCAACTGGCAGATTCTCTTGGTGATCGCAATCACGGCCGTGGCCACTCTCTCGGTCGTGCTCGGGCTACGGAGGGGAATCCGGCGACTGAGCCTGCTCAATATTGTCCTCGCCGGCGCGCTGGTGGTTTTCGTGTTCATCGTCGGGCCGACCGTGTTCATACTCAATGGTCTCGCCCAGAACGTCGGGCAGTACATCCAGACGCTGCCCGAGTTGTCGTTGCGGACGGACATGTTCACCGGTGGCGACTGGCAGCAGACCTGGACTCTGTTCTACTGGGGCTGGTGGATCTCGTGGTCGCCGTTCGTGGGGATGTTCATCGCCCGAATCTCCCGTGGCCGCACGGTCCGCGAATTCGTGGCCGGCGTCTTGCTAATGCCGACGTTCGTCACATTCCTGGTGCTCGAAGTATTCGGGCAGACCGCCTTCTACTCCGAACTGCGCGGACCGGGAGGCATCCTCGCCGCTACCGAGGAGCTGCCCGAGCAGGCCTTGTTCGCCTTGCTCGATCAGTATCCGATCTCTGCGGTCACCTCCGGCGTCGCCATCGTTGTGATCGCCACGTTCTTCATCACCTCGTCGGACTCCGGCTCCCTGGTGGACGATATCCATGCCTCGGGCGGGAACCCGCACCCCATGCGTTCGACCCGCGTCTTCTGGGCACTGGCCGAGGGCGCGGTCGCCGCCACGTTGCTGGCCATCGGCGGTGAGAGGGGCCTGCAGGCCCTCCAGCAGGCATCGATAGCGTCCGGAGTCCCGCTCGCCGTTCTCCTGCTCGGGGCGTGTTGGGCGTTGGTGCGAGCGTTCCGCCGGGAGTACGACCAAACGTTTACCGAAAGCGGAGCGATCTCAGAGCGGCAGGAGGCCGAGCCGCAGCGAACTGCGCCCCAATCGTGAGGGAGTTGCGATTGGGGCGCAGCAAGCGATCGTCGGAGATCCTCCGGGTTACGTGTTCGGCTCGGCGGCGCTGATCTCGGCCAGCACTGATTCCGGATCCTCGGATACGGCGAGGTCACCGATCGAGACCATGCCAACAGCCTGACTGTCCGTTCCCAGCACTGGAAGCCGCCGCACCGCGTGCTGGCGGAGCAGCAGAACGGCTTCCTCGACGGTCATGTCCGGGAACACCGCGACCAGGTCCCGGGTGCATACGTCCCCGACCGTGGTCGCCTCGGGCGCACGGCCGTTGGCGAGCACCCGGACCACAAGGTCCCGGTCAGTGATCATGCCCTGAACCCGGCCGTCCTCGACGACAAGGACGTCTCCAACGCCATTGACGCGCATCTGCTCCGCAGCTTCTATGGTCGAGGCCGTCGTCGGAATGGCGATAGCCCGTGGGGTCATGACGTCGGAAACTGTGCGATGTGCCATGTCTCCTCCTTAACCCATCGCGTATGCGGGGGTATACCCCGACAAGTGCCAACGCAAACCGCGATGTTGTTCGCGGACTGCGGATTCGACCACGCAGCACCGCGGTGGGTTGTGGCGAGACGGCCGGACGCTAATAGGCGAAGTCCTCGGGCCTGGCTGCGGCGCGCCGCCGACGCGCTCGCTGCTCCGACGGCGCCGGGCCGGCCTCGTCGTCCCACTCGCGGAGACGCCGGGCCGCTGCCTCAGCGCGGTCGGCGTGCTGCCGCTCCCGGCGGGCGACCGCCTCGAGTTCCTCGGCCCTGGCACGACGGTAGTCCGCCCCGCGCGTGAGCGAACCAGCGTCCGCATGGCTGAGCGGGCCACCTATGTCGTCGTCGGGTTCCGGTGCTCGGAGTTCGTTGACCCGCTCCGTGTCTCGCGGGTCCTTCGGCTCGCTGGATAGGTACTGCTGGACGAGGACGCTGATCGCAACGGTGGCCACGGCCAGGAGTAAGAAGACGAGAAGCGCAACATGTGCCGGATCCATCGTTCATTCACACTCCCTGGTAAGGACGGACGTCCGTCCTCCTTGTGGCCCCGCTATCGGGCGAGCACTTGCTCGTACGTCTCGGCGAGCCGCTCGCCCACGCGGTCCCAGGAATGCCGGATCTGCGCGCGCTCGGCGGCGGCGAGGCCGAAGCCTTCGAGCCTGACCGGGTCGTCGAGGAGGTCGCGGACCGCCTGTGCCAAGGCATGTGGTCTCCGGGGCGGCACCAGTACTCCAGTGGCGCCCTCGATGACGACGTCGAGCAACTCGCCAGCGGCCGAAGCCACGACGGGCCGCCCGCAGGCCATCGCCTCGATCGCGCTGGTTCCCGGCGCGCTGCGCCACGGCGTACACAGAACGATCTCTGCCGAGCGCAGGAGCTCGGGTAGGCGCTCGCGCGACGGCATGGCGATCAGCTTGATCCGTTCGGTCACACGCAGTCGCTCCGCGATGGCGATCAGGCGCTCGGCTTCGTGCTCAGCGGCGAGCGGCCACTGCGCACTCTCCCCGGTCGGTGGGCCCGCCGCGATCACCAATTCTGCGTCGGGCAACTTGGCGAGCGCCTGGACCGCGATGTCGAAGCCGGTTTCGGGGGCCATCGGCCCCGCCGCGACAAGCCGTCTCCGGCTCGACGGCGACGGTCGGGTGCCGTTGGGCTTGAACTCGTCGGTGTCCACCGCATGGGGGATCACCGAGATGGCGCTGCGTCGCGCACCGAGCGATATCAGATCACTTTGCTCGCGCGTGGAAGATGCGGCGAGCTGATCGACGCTCCGGGCGACGGCCGCTTCGAGGCGCCGCCACTTCCGTGCTTGGGCGGCCGATTCGGGCACGAAGGTGTCCAGCGTATGGAAGGACTGGACGATGGGCACCCGCGCCGGGATTCTCGACTGCTGCAGGGTAGCCAGTGCCGCGAGCCCCGATGTCCACAAGTGGGCGTGGACAAGATCGGGCCGGTCCTCGGACCACTGCTCGGCAAGCTCGCGCTGCGTCGATCCCATCCGCTGGACCGGGTCGTGGCACAGCTTCTGAACACTGACGTCGTGCCCCTGGTCGGACAGCGTCGTCTCCAGTTTCTGGACGTGGGCGTGCAGGCTGTCACGGTCCACGTTTCCGACGGCCTGTCCCGGCCGCGACGGGTAGACGAGTACAACCTTCATGGCTGGTTCCCCGCAATCTGTTGGTTAGCCGAAAGCGTCGGTGCCATGTTTCGCAGATACCCCTGCCCTGCGAATACGAAACGAACGGCAGGCTAAGAATCGGCTGAGAAACCGAGCGGGCGGGTGAAAGTTGTTGGTCCTGAGGTCTCTCGTCGCTCATGTGGATGTCCGGCAACCGGTGCCGGACATACGACGAAGGAGTGGCGATGGACATTCGACGCAAAGCAGTACAACACTCGCCTCGAGGATTCCGGAGCGCGGTGGCCGCCGCGGTGGCACTCGCAGCCGTCGTGGTGACCGCCTGTGGTCCGGACCAGCCGTCCGGTTCCGGCAAGCCGATCGACCCGGAGCCGGCGGGTAAACCGGTCAAACCGGTGCCGGGCGTAACGGGCAAGGGCGCGCCCGAGATCAGCACCGACGTGGACGACGTCATGCTCGAGCACATGGCCGAGTTCGACCTGCCGGGAGCCACGCTTGCCGTGACCCGCGGCAGCCGGCTCGTGTGGTCGAAGGGCTACGGTTTCGCCGATCTCGAGGATGGAACAGCCATGGAGCCGTGGCACCGCAGCCGTATCGGCAGCGTTTCGAAGATCATCACGACCATCGGCCTGCTTCAGATCGTGGAGGACGGCGGCGTCAACCTGGACACCCCGCTCTACGGTGACCCGGGCCCGTTCAAGGATCTCAACACCGAGTGGCCGTCGACCGACATGAACGACTGGGTGGTTCCGGTCTCGGTGCTGGACAGCCCCGGCATGTACTGGATGGCGATGGAGGAAGGCGTCCGCGAGCTGTACGACACGAACTTCGTGCACCACGAGATCAACAAGACCCGCGACTGGGCGAGCCAGGTGACGCTCCGCCATCTGCTCAGCCACACCTCGGGACTCCTGCGCAGCGGCCACGGCAGCCAGGTGGACGCGTACTACGACCGCGAGGTCAAGGACTATCTCAGCGCGCACCTGGCCGTGCTCAAGGGCGTGATCAAAGAGCGCGAGGACAGCGACGCGGTGGAGTGCTCGCACTCGGATCTGTACGACGAGGATGGCGGCGGCCGGGTGCGGCTCGCGCCGTTCGGGTACGAGCCGGGCACGGATCGGTGTTACTCGAACCACGGGTTCGGGTTGCTCGGCTACATAATCGGCCAGCTCACCGACGGCCGTCCCTACTACGGCTACTACGACAAGATCAAAGCTGATCTGCTCGACCCGCTCGGTCTGGAGGGTGTCGTGCCGAACAACTGGCGCCTGGACGACGGGCTGGACGCGTGGCCGCACGGTCATCAGCTCGAGCCCGACAATCCAGCCCGCTTCATCTCGACCGGGAGTTGGTCGTCCTCCGCGCAGGACCTGGCAAGGATCATGTGCGGCCTGGATCAGACCAGCAACCGGCTGCGGCTGCTCGATCGGGACACCGTCACCGAGATGCAGACCGTGCAGTTCCCGGGCGCCGACGCTGACCAGCCGCTCGGCTGGGACTGGGGCGGCGGTACCGAGTTCTACAAGAACGGCGCGACCGGCGGCGGGACGTCCTACATCATGAAGTTCCTGCCCGGACGGTTCGACGACGCGCCGGACGACGAGATCAACGTGGCGGTCGCGATCAACGGCATGCCCGCGGACGACGATGACGATTCGACGCCCAGCGCCACCGCGGTCTCGGCCGATCTGCTGCGTGAGATCGGGGCGTTGGTCGCGGCCGCGGACCTGGACGGCAATTACGACCTGTTCGACCCCGAGTACCGGTGCGTCGGCGACGGTCCGACCGTCGAGATCCTCGACCCGGGCGACGGAACGGGCTTCGAGCTCGGCACCGAGATCATGTTCGAGGCGGAGGCGACCGATGCCGAAGGCGACGCGCTACCGATCACCTGGACCCTACCCACCGGCGAGTTCGAGACCGAGCCGCACGTCGACGACCGGCATGCGCTCTTCGAGGACTCGTTGTCGGTCGGCACCCACACGATCGTGGCCACCACGACCGACGCCGGCGGATTCTCAGCGACGGACGAGGTGACCGTCGAGGTCACCTACGATGCGCCGGAGGTGGAGATCGTCAGCCACGAGCACGGCGACACGGTGTGGGCGGGCGAACCGCTGAACCTCGTCGGGCAGAGTTCCCAGAAGTTCTTCTCGTTGTCCGATGACCAGGTGCAGTGGCGGATCAAGCGCGGCGGGCAGCTGATCGGCACCGGCTCGGGGCACGAACACACGGTTCCGGCCGACCAGATGGTGCCGGCCACGTACGAGATCACGTTCAGCGGTGACGACGGTGTCGAGCCGGATCGGCATACGATCACGATCGTCGCCCAGCCGAAGCCTGCGTCGTACCCGACGGCGACGATCATCCTGCCCGAGCAGGGGAGCGAGCACACCGTCTCCGGCGGGCTGGAGACCGCAGCTCAGATCGAGTTCGAGGGCTCCGCGGTGGACGGCGACGGCAGCTCGATCGGCGGCACGCGCTATCGCTGGACCGCGTCCCGCGCCGGCGAGGACGACGTCCTGCTGTGCGCCGGCAGCGACGCGCCGGACGGTCCGTACCCGAGCGGGGACGGCGACCTCGGGGCGATCGCGACGGAGAAGAGCTGCGCGGAGTTCACCGCTGAGCTCGTCGGCCACCACTACAGCGGGCACACCAATTACACGATCACACTGGAGGTGTGGAACGACGACGGCGAGTCCGATACCGCTACCGCGACGGTACGGGTCTTCGTCCCGCCCGAAGGCTGAAGATCATCCGTACAAAGTAAGGATCAATTGCGATCAGGTCCGTTTTGTCCTGGGCAAACGTGTCCAAGATCGCAATTGATCCTTACTTCTTGCGGACGATCTTCGGCCGGGCGCGGACGTGGAACCGCTCGCCCTGCTTGCCGAACAGGCTGAGGACCTCGACGGCATCGGTATCGGCACGGCCGAACCAGTGGGGGACGCGGGTGTCGAATTCGGCCGCCTCGCCGGGGGAGAGTACGAGGTCGTGTTCGCCGAGCACGAGGCGCAGCCGTCCGTTGAGCACGTAGAGCCATTCATAGCCTTCGTGCGTCTTCGGATCCGGAACTTGCGCACGGTCGCCGGCCGGGATGACGGTCTTGTAGGCCTGAATACCGCCGGCTCGGCGGGTCAGCGGCAGCGTGGTCATGCCGTGATGCTTGATGGGTCGCAGATGGATGCGCGGGTCGCCGGTCGGTGGCGCGTCGACGAGCTCGTCCAGCGTTACGCCGTGTGCCCGCGCGAGGGGAAGTAGCTGTTCCAGGGTGGGACGCCGTCCGCCGGACTCGAGCCGCGACAGCGTGCTGACCGAGATTCCGGTGGCCTCGGAGAGCGCAGCCAGCGTCGTCTCGCGTTCCTTGCGTAGCGCCCGCAGGCGCGGACCGACGGCGTCGAGCGCCCGGTCGAGGTCGTCACCCATGACTCTGAGCTTGCCATATCA
>DASUTB010000053.1:0-3560 GCA_036374835.1 Jiangellaceae bacterium
GCTGCCGTCTCGCCGAGATACCGGGGCCCTTCTGTGGCGTAGCCGACCGGGCCGATCGTCTTGGACAGCCCGAACTCACGCACCATGCGGGTGG
This sequence comes from Jiangellaceae bacterium, assembly GCA_036374835.1. GTDB lineage: Bacteria > Actinomycetota > Actinomycetes > Jiangellales > Jiangellaceae > DASUTB01. The sequence continues at coordinate 95 of DASUTB010000053.1, forward strand.
CGATCGAAGTGGCCTCGGCCAAATCGTTTGCCGCCCCGGTGCTGCCCTGACCGAACACGACGAGTTCGGCCGCCCGGCCGCCGAGCCGGACGGCGAGTAGGTCGGTGAGGTAGCCCTCGGTGTACAGATGCCGTTCGGCTTCAGGGAGCTGTTCGGTGACACCGAGCGCCATGCCGGCCGGCAGGATCGTCACCTTCGCCACCGGATCCGCATGCTCGCACAGCGCGGCCAGTAGTGCGTGGCCGGATTCGTGTACGGCGACGGCGTGCCTTTCGTCGGGCAGCAATGCATTGGAGCTCTCGCGGCGTCCGAGCAACACCCGGTCCCGTGCGGCGTCGAGATCGCGCGCACTGATGATCGTCCGGCCGGCTCGGACCGCGTTGATGGCTGCCTCGTTGATGAGGTTGGCCAGGTCGGCACCGGAAAAGCCCGGCGTAGCGCGGGCGACGATGTCCAGGTCGGCGTCGTCGGCAAGCACCTTTCCGCGGGCGTGTACGGCGAGGATCGCCGCCCGTTCGGATTGGTTCGGCAGCGGCACGGTGACCTGCCGGTCGAACCGGCCCGGCCGCAACAGGGCGGGGTCCAGCGTCTCGGGGCGGTTCGTCGCCGCCAGGACCACGATCCCGCTGTTCGGATCGAACCCGTCCATCTCGGCCAAGAGCTGGTTGAGCGTCTGCTCGCGCTCATCGTTGCCGCCGAGGACGGGACCGCCGCGGCGTCCGCCGATCGCGTCTATCTCGTCGATGAAGACGATCGATGGGGCACGCTTTCGGGCATCGGTGAACAGATCGCGCACCCGCGACGCGCCGACACCGACGAACATCTCCACGAAGGCCGACCCGGTGACCGACAGGAACGGCACCTCGGCCTCGCCGGCCAGTGCTCGGGCGATCAGTGTCTTGCCGGTGCCTGGCGGGCCGATCATGATGACGCCCTTCGGCCCCTTGGCGCCGGCCGCGAAGTACCGCTCCGGGTTGCGGAGGAAGTCCACCACCTCGGTGACCTCTTGTTTGACACCGTCGTAGCCGGCGACGTCGTCGAACCGGGTGGTCGGTCTCTCCGCCTCGATGACCTTCGCTTTCGATCGGCCGAACCCGCCGATTCCGCCGGCCAGCGACCGCTGCGTCCGCAGGCCGAGCCAGAGGAACACGCCGATGAGCAGCAACAGAGGAAGGAAGCTGATCAGGATCGATACGAAGGTGTTTGCGCTCTGCGTCGCATTGATCTCGATGTCCTTGGACCGGAGCGTGCTCTCGAGCCGGCCGCTGTCGATCGCCGTGGGTACCTGAGTCGTGAAGGTCGAATCGTCGGTCAACACCCCTTCCACCGCGCCTTGTTCGTCGATGGTGATCTCCTCTACGCGGTCTTGGTCGACCGCGGTCAAGAACTCGCTGTAGGACATCGACGAGGTGGCCGAGCTGAGCAGACCTGGAAGTAGGAGGAGAAGGAACGTCAGACCGAACCCGACCGGAAGCAGCCAGTTCCGCCAGCGCGGCGGTGGCGGAGTCGCCGGTTTCGGCGGCTCGTTCGGTGGACCCGGCTTGGCGGAGCCGGTGAAATGGCGCAGCGGCGGCCGAACGTTGCTGATCATCTGTCACGCGGTCCATCGTGGGTGTTTGCCGGCCATACCTTCAGTCTCGACCGGTCGGCCCGGCGCCGGTTAGGGTCGAACGGCCCGAGGAATCTCCAGGCTCCGGACCACGGAAGAATGGGACCACCGGCCCTGCCGGAGCTGTGTATGGCGCTCGATCATGGGTGGTGAAAGCGGCCATCGAAGTCATCCGCCGCTGGTTGTGTGGGCCGGTAGATATACGGCAACTACCCGCCAGGGTGGGGCGGACCGAGGGAATCAATCCCCGCGCCCACATGCGAGGTTCGACTCCTCGCCCGGCCCCGAGAAGGTGGACCGGTTGAGAACGCGCTATTCCATGACCCGGAGCGTGTCTGGAATGTTCATCCGTCGGATGCGGCGTACGAGGAATAGCGGCGCGGCAGCCACGGCAATTGTTCCCACCGCGACCGCGATCACGATCGTGGCCGGCGCCAGGTAGCGCGTTATGCCGAGGTCGGGCAGCGTGGTGGAGGCGAGCGATTCGAGCATCCACTCGAGAAACACCAGTCCAGCACCCACGCCGATGATCGTGGCGAGGATGCCGATCAGCACGCTCTCTTTCATCACAACGCCGACGACCGAGCGAACCGGCAGCCCGAACGCTCGCATCGTGGCATGCTCGCGTCGCCGCTCGTCGATGACGATCCGGGTGGCGTTGAAGGCGATGAGCACAGCGAGGATCAGGACTGCGAGTGCGGCGACGGCGAGGAACCCGACGAACATGGCCAGGATGTCGTCGAAACCTTCGCTGACCCGGGCGACGGCCTGGATGGACGCGATGCCGGGAAGGTCGAACACCTCACTTTGCAGGTCGTCGCGGCCGGCACCGGCCGCGGGTGAAACGCTGACGATGTTGGTGAGTCCGGTGAGTCCGAACAGGCCTGTGTTGGAGCTGTCCACGTAGGCGAAGATCCGTAGCGGGTTGGCGTGGATCCCGGTGACCGCCATCTCCGTGTCGGCGGCGCCGAAGGCACCATCGCGCTGCACTGGATGGCGCACGGTCACCGTGTCGCCGACGGCGACTCCCAAGTCGTCGGCGGCTTTCCGGGCGAGAATGAGACCTTGGTCAGCACGTTGCGCGGAGACCAGTGTGGGTGTCCAACCGGCCGAATCGAGATCGACGACCTCGACCAGCAGGTCGAGACCGTCCGGCGTGGTGCCGGTGCCGGCCGTTGCCGGTAGCCGGAGGTTGGTCTGGACCGTTCCTGCCGAGGGTAGGGCGGCGATGGAGCGAACGACCGCGGAGTCTGTGCTGTAGAAGGTGTCGAGCTGGACGAGCAACCGGTCCGGGTCGCCCGCGGAGAGCTCGGCACCGACCTGGTCGATCGATCGCACCACACTGTCCAACATGCCCTGCGTGCCGACGAGGGCGGTGATCGCGGCGCCGATGCCGATGGCGGTGAAGACGGTCCGGCGGGGAGTGCGCAGGACGTTGCGGATCGGCATCTGCGTCGTCGTCGACCCCGGGAGACGAATTCGAGAACTCCAGTCGGTGAGCCGGCTGGTCTTGGCGGTGAGATGCCCGGTGCGGATGGCCTCGATGGGCTCGACCCGCACCGCGCGCCAGACGGGGATGGCGGCTGCGACGACAGGGATCACCAGACCGAGCAGAGCGGCTCGGGCGAAGACGTCCGGCTGAAAGTCCGTGAGGTAGACAGGCAGCGGGAGAAACGATTCCAGCAGGTCTTTCATCGCTCGTCCCATGAGCAGCCCGACCCCGATGCCGGCGATGGTGCCGAGCAGGGCGACCTGGATGCCGACGAGCAACGGACGGATCGCGAGCCGGCGCCGGGGGACGCCAAGGGCCATCCCGATACCGATCTCGCGCCGCTGCGCTTCGACTATTCGGCTGAT
>DASUTB010000054.1:0-69266 GCA_036374835.1 Jiangellaceae bacterium
GCCGACGAAACGTCCGCCGGCGCGCAACGCGTCCGATACGCATCCGAGCACCTCGACCACCGCCGGCATCCAATGGAGCGCCGCATTCGAGAACACCGCGTCGACAGGAGGGTCGACGCTGAAGTCATGGCCGTCTTCGACCCTCCACTCGGCTTCCGGCATCCGAGCCCGCGCCGCCTCGATCATCGCCGGGTCCGAGTCGATGCCGATCACGGTGGCGCCGGCTTCGGAAATCCGTGAGGTCAGCACACCGGTTCCACAGCCCAGATCCACGACCGTCTCACCTGGAGCCGGCGCGAGCCAGTCGATCAGTTCCTCGCCGTTGGCCGAGACGAAGGAGAAGTCCCTGTCGTATGTCACCGCATCCCATGTCGTCACGACGCCACCAGCTCCTTTACCCAGTTCGTCAACAAAGCGAGCCCCGCCTCGCCGGATTTCTCGGGGTGGAACTGCGTCGCCCACAGCGGGCCGTTCTCCACCGCGGCGACGAACCGGTCGCCGCCGTGCGTGGACCAGGCCGGCCCCGGTGGACGCAGCCGCTCCGATGGTGGCATTTCCCACCGGCGAGCAGCGTAGGAGTGTACGAAGTAGAAGCGCTCGTGCTCGATGCCGGCGAACATCGCCGACCCGGCGGGCGGCTCCACCGTGTTCCAGCCCATGTGCGGCAGGATCTCCGCGGCGAGCCGTTCCACGGTTCCCGGCCATTCGCCGACACCGTCGGTGGTTTCGCCGTGCTCGACGCCGCGCTCGAACATCACCTGCATACCGACGCAGATTCCGAGCACGGGACGGCCACCGGCCAGCCTGCGATCGATGATCTCGTGCCCGCGCACCGACCGCAACATGCTCATACATGCGGCGAATGCGCCGACTCCCGGAACGACGAGCCCGGCGGCCGACTCGGCGGCCGAACGGTCGGCGGTCAGCTCCACTCGCGCCCCGACGTGCTCGAGCGCCCGGACGGCGGAGCGAACATTGCCCGACCCGTAGTCGAGGACGACCACCTTCGGCCCGCTCATGCCGGTGCTCCATCGCGGCGGGCGGCACGTAGACTGCGCGCGTGCCAACCGACGATCGCTTCAGTTCCGCGGCGGACGACGACCGTCCCGGCCAAGCCGCGCAACGCTCGCCCCGGCGCTCCGAAATCCGATCGATGCCGGCTGGCACGCCGCGTCCGGGCGACCTCAATGACACCGGACCGATTCCCACCGGCAGCAGCGAACCGGACGAGCCGCCGATCGGCACGGCGGCCGGCGGCGGGCTCGCCTACCCGGCACAGAGTGAGCCCGAACGGCGCCGACGCTGGCCGAAGGTGCTCGCGTGGACGCTCATCCCGCTGGTGCTGCTGCTCGGCGCGGCGGCCGCCGGCGTCGGTTGGCACTACTCGAACGAGATCCTGACCGTCACCGATGGCGAAGAGCCCTACGACGTCGAGATCGTCGACGTGCGCCACGGCGCGGTCGTGCTGGCCGGCGACGAGGTGGACCACCCGCAGATCACCGGCCTGGATTGGGCCGGCGGCTATGCCCGGCTGCTCGCCGGTGCGGAGACCACCGCCGATGGTGTCCTGCGCGAGTTCGAGCCGTTCCCGGACACGCCCGAACCGGGCACCAACGCCCGCCTCGACTTCTACGCGGCTCCAGAAGAGCTGGCGAGTGTCACCGATATCGGCGCCGAGCACGTCACGTTCGACGCGCCGCTCGGCGCCCTCGATGCCACGTACGTGCCCGGCGAGGAAGATCGCTGGGTCATCTTCGTGCACGGCCGCGGCGCGAGTCGGGCCGAGACGTTCCGGCTGCTGCCCGCGGTGGCCGAGCTGGGTTACCCGTCCATGGCCATCAGCTACCGCAACGACACCGGCGCGCCGGAGGACCCGAACGGCTGGTGGGGCCTGGGCTGGACTGAGTCGGCCGACCTGACCGCGGCGGTCGACTACGCCGTGGCCAACGGCGCCGAGGACGTCGTCCTGGTCGGCTACTCGATGGGCGGCGCGATCGTTGGCAACTATCTGCGCACCGAAGGGGACGACCGGGTCGCCGGCGTCATCTACGACTCGCCGGTGCTGTCCTGGACGGACACGATCGACTTCGAGGCGGCCGACCGGGGTCTGCCGTCGTTCCTCACGACGCTTGCCTCGGCGGCGGTCCGCGTCCGCGCGGGTATCGACTTCAGCGAGCTCGATCAGGTGGACCACGCCGACCGGTTGAGTGTCCCGGTGCTGCTCGTGCACGGCACCGGCGACGAGACCGTGCCGGTGGCCTCGTCCGACGAATTCGCTGAGCAGCGGCCCGACCTCGTCACGTACCTCAGGCTGGACGGCGCCGAGCATGTCCAGGGCTGGAACAGCCATCGCCGGCTCTACGAAGACAGCGTCGTGACGTTCCTCTCCGGCCTCTAGAATGACCACGTTAAGCACGCATTTCCGAGCTTTACCTGCCCTGCTGACCGCGCATCGCACGGGCACTCCGAGCAAAGGCGACGACAACCCCTGACGAGTCACAGTGCTCCCTTGGTGGACGGCACGCCGCCCTCGCGCGGATCGATCGCCACAGCGGCACGCAGCGCCCGGGCAACGGCCTTGAACTGCGACTCAACGATGTGGTGCGGATCCCGGCCCCCGAGCACCCGCACGTGTAGCGCGATCTCGGCGCGCGCGGCGATCGTCTCCCACACGTGCCGGGTCAGCGAACCGACGAAGTGCCCGCCGATGACCACGTATTCCTGGCCCGGCGGCTCCCCTTCGTGCACGCAGTACGGCCGGCCGGCGACATCCACGGCGACCTGCGTCAACGCCTCGTCCAGCGGTACCAGCGCGGCGCCGAACCGCACGATGCCGACCTTGTCGCCGAGCGCCTGCTTCAGCGCGGTACCGAGCACGATGGCCACGTCCTCGACGGTGTGGTGCGCGTCAACGTGAGTGTCGCCTTCGGCCCGAACCGTCAGGTCGATCAGTGAGTGCCGCGCCAGCGATGCCAGCATGTGGTCATAGAACGGCACACCGGTCGCGATGTCCGCGACCCCGGATCCGTCCAGATCGAGTTCCACGCTGACCTTGCTCTCACCGGTCGCTCGCTCCACCAAGGCGGTGCGGCCCATCAGATCACCTCCAGTAGCGCCTCGCGGAAGGCGCGCATGTCCTCCGGCGTGCCGACCGAAACGCGGAGCCAGCCGTCCGGCCCGGTCTCGCGCACCAGCACACCTCGCTCCAGCAGCCCGGACCACACGGCATGCCGGTCGGTGAACGTACCGAACAGCACGAAGTTCGCGTCCGAATCGGACGCGGACAGGCCCCGCGTCCGCAGCCAGGCGACCAACTCGTCGCGGGTGTCCCGCAGCTCTGCGACCCGCCCGAGCAGCTCGTCCGCGTAGCGTAGCGCCACTCGGGCGACGGCTTGGGTGATCGCCGACAGGTGGTACGGCAGGCGCACGACCCGAAGTGCGTCCACCAGCTCCACCGAGCCGGCCACATAACCGAGCCGAACCCCCGCCGCCGCGAACGCCTTGCTCATCGTCCGGGTGACGGCGAGTCGCGGCAGCGCGTCGAGCAGGGACAGTGCGCTCGGTGTGCCGGGACGGCGGAACTCCGCGTACGCCTCGTCCACGACGATCAGGGCTTGCGGGGTCGCGTCATGCAGTTTGGTCACCAGCTCGAGCGGCAGCGCCGTTCCGGTCGGGTTGTTCGGCGACGCCAGGAGCACGACGCTCGGCGAGTGCTCGGCGACGACGTCCAGCGCGTGCGCCGGGTCGATCGTGAACTCGGCAGTGCGCCGTCCGACCACCCACGCGGTGGCCGTGTTGCGCGCGTACTCCGGATACATCGAGTACGTCGGCGCGAACGACACCGCCGTGCGCCCGGGCCCGCCGAACGCCTGGAGGATCTGCAACATGATCTCGTTCGACCCGTTGGCCGCCCATACCCGGGACGCATCCAGGCCGTGTCCGAGGTAGCCGGCCAGGTCGGCACGCAGCGCGGACGCCTCGCGGTCCGGGTAGCGGTTCGCCGTCCGGACCGCCTCGGCCACCGCCTCGGCCGCGTCGGCGGCCAGTGCCTCGGACGGCGGGTAGGGGTTCTCGTTGACGTTGAGCTGGACCGGGACGTCCGCCCGCGGCGCGCCATACGGCTCGATCCCTCGGAGTTCGTCCCGCAACGGAAGCGACGCCGTCGGGCGCGAACGCCGCTCGTCGCGCGGTGCAAGCGCTTCGCTCACCGGAACCGCGCCCTCACGGCCGCGCTGTGCGCCGGCAGATCCTCTGCCTTGGCGAGCGTGTCGACCGTGTCCGCGACATCCCGCAGGGCGGCCTCGTCGTACTCGATGATCTGCACGCCGCGCAGGAACGTCTGCACCGAAAGCCCGGACGAGTGCCTGGCGCACCCACCGGTCGGCAACACGTGGTTCGACCCGGCGGCATAGTCGCCGAGGCTCACCGGCGCCCACGGCCCGACAAAGATCGCACCGGCGTTACGCACCCGCCGGGCCAGCCCGAGCGCGTCCCGGGCCTGGATCTCCAGGTGCTCGGCGGCGTAGCCGTCGACCACGCGCAGACCGGCGTCCATATCGTCGACCAGTACGATGGCCGACTGATCACCGCCGAGCGCGGACGTGATGCGCTCGACGTGTTTGGTAGCGGCGACCTGGCGCCCGAGTTCGGCCCCGACTTCGGCCGCGAGCGCTTCGGAATCGGTGACGAGGACGCTCGCGGCCAGCGTGTCGTGTTCGGCCTGGCTGATCAGGTCCGCAGCGACATGCACCGGGTCGGCGGTGTCGTCGGCGAGCACGGCGATCTCGGTCGGACCGGCCTCTGCGTCGATGCCGACCACGCCGCGCAGCCACCGTTTGGCAGCGGCCACGTAGACGTTGCCCGGGCCGGTGACCATGTCGACCGGCTCGCACAGCCCGTCCACGCCGTAGGCGAACATCGCGACGGCTTGCGCGCCACCGACCGCGTAGACTTCGTCGATGCCCAGCAACGCGCATGCGGCGAGCACCGTGTCGTCGGGTAGGCCGCCGTTGTCGTTCTGTGGCGGGCTCGCCACGGCCAGGCTCGCCACGCCCGCGGCCTGCGCCGGCACGACGTTCATCACTACGCTGCTCGGATAGACGGCGAGCCCGCCCGGTGCGTACAGACCGACCCGGCGTACCGGCACCCACCGGTCGGTCACCGAGCCACCGGGCACCACCTGCGTGACGACGTCCTCGCGGCGTTGCGCCTCATGCACGGCTCGCGCCCGGGTGATCGACACGTCGAGTGCGGCGCGCACGTCGGCGTCCAACCGGTCGAGGGCAGCACGGACGTCGTCCGGCGGAACACGCAGCGGTACGTCCGGGCCGACCCCGTCGAACCGCGCGGCATATTCCCGCAGCGCAGCCTCGCCGTGGTCGCGGACCGCCGCGCAGATCGGCCGGACGGCGTCGAGGGCAGCCTCGACGTCGGTACTGGCTCGTGGTACGAGGTTGCGGTCGTCGAGCCGGTCGCCGGCGCCGCTCCCCCGCAGATCGATGCGGCGAATCACACCACCGAGTCTAGGCGGGACGACCACCAGCCGGACGGCATGCCCACATCCCGAAACACATCTCCTGAATAGCCACATAATCGCCGCGGCCGGCACACGACGTTCGCCTGATCATTCCACGGTGCTCCGGCGGCCGAGCCCCTGCGCCCCGGGAGCCTATACCGAACCGCAACCACCGTTCTGGGGTGTGCGGAGCGGAGCCTTCACAGGATGTGCTACGCAATAAGGATGACGACAACCGGCGGTGCGACCGAAACCGCTGTGACGAATCCGCCGGATCGAGCCGCGACCGGCGATCGGTCGGCAGGACGCCGGCGCTTCTGGACCCGCGCCAGGGCGCGCACCGCCGCCATCGTGCTCGGCACGCTGGCGATCATGGCCGCACTGCTGTGGAGCGGAGCGCAGACCGCGGTCACGGGCACACCGATAACCGCCGAACCGGAGCAGGTCGTCGTGGTCGGTGTGCCGAACCTCGGCCTCGCCGACCTCGACAACCCCGCGCTACCGACGTTGCGCCGCCTGGCGGACGACAGCGCCGTCGGCGCGACGAACGTCCGCACCCTGTCGACCGAACCGTCCGTGGCGGAGGCCTACGCCACGCTCGGCGCCGGCGCACGGGTGGCCGCGGACCCCGAAATGGCCGACCGTGCCTACCCGCCGGATACCCCACTCGTGGGTGGGACGGCGGCCGACGTTTTGTCCCGCAGGGTCGGCGAACAGGTGACCGGATCGGTGGTGATCCCCGCCATGCCGTCGATCATCGCCGAGGCCGGCGAGCACGTCACCATCGAGCCCGGCGCGCTCGCCACGAAGCTGCGCGAGTCCGGGGTCGACACTGCCGTGGTGTCGAACGCGGACCGCACAGTCGTCGAGGACGCCCGGTTCATCAGCCGGCCCGCCGCGGTCGCCGTCGCCGACGAGACCGGTGTCGTCCCGGCCGGAACCGTCGATCCGGACGTCCTGCTGGTTCCCGACGCCACCGCACCCTACGGCCACCGGGCGGACGTCGACGCGTATCTCGATCAAACGATGTCGGCGCTCGACACGGCCGAACTGGTCCTTGTCGACCTCGGTGATACCAGCCGGGCCAGTTCGTGGGCACCGGTGGCGACCGAGGAAGCGGCCGAAGCCGCACAGCAGCGGGCACTGGAGGGCATAGACGCCTACTTGAGCCGCCTGGTACCCGAGATCGACGACAATACGAGACTTCTGGTCGTCGGGGTGACCCCGCCCACTGAGGACTGGGGCTTCACACCCATGATCGTCCACGGCGCGGGCGTCTCGCCCGGAACCCTCGAGTCGCCCGCCGTCAATCGCGGTGGCCTCGTCGCGATCACCGATATCGCACCGACGATCCTCGACTGGTTCGGCGCCGAACGCAGCGCCGGCATGGTCGGGCAACCGCTCCAGGTCAGTGCCGGAGCACCGGACCTAGACCGGCTCGCCGAGCTCAACCAGCATGCGGACAGCCGAGGGCTCGTCTACTACCCGATGATCGTCACGTTCATCGCGTTGCAGGCGGTCGTCTACCTGGCCGCCGCGGTCGTCCTGGCCAAGGGCGGGACCGCGCGGGCCGCGTCATGGCTGCGTGTCGCCGTGCTTACCGTGGCGGCCTGGCCGCTGGCGACGTTCGCCGACCGAGCGATACCCGGCATCGAGCACGCCGGCATGCTCCGCCATGCCAGCGTGTGGGCGCTTGCGATCGGCATCGCGCTCCTGGCGTCCCTGTCGCGACGCGGTCCACTCACGTCCTTGGCGTGGATCGCCGGCGCAACGATCGTCCTGCTCATCGCCGACGTCGCAACCGGCGCCAACCTGCAGATGGCCAGCGTGCTGGGCTACTCGCCGCACGCGGCTGCGCGCTACACGGGTTTCGGCAACCTCGCCTTCGCGGTGCTGGGGGCATGCGCCATCATTCTGGTGGCGGTGTACGTCCACCATGCCTCCCGCCGGGCGCAAGCCGTGCGCGTGGCCGCGGCGGTGCTGGCGATCGTGGTGCTCGCCGACATCTGGCCGACTCTGGGAGCGGACGTCGGCGGCGTGCTGACGCTGGTCCCGGTATTCGCGCTGCTCATCTATGCCCTGACGGGTAGGCGGATGTCGTGGCGGATGGTGCTGCTCGTCGGCGTTGTGACGATTGCCGTGCTGGCCGGCGTCACGGCGGTCGACCTGCTGCGCCCGGACGACGACCGCTCCCATCTTGGCCGCTACGCGGCCGACGTGCTCGGCGGTGGAGATTTCTGGAGCACCATCGAACGTAAGTGGGCGGTCAACATGCGAGTGCTGGGCAGCACCTGGACCTGGGTGGTGCCGATCACGGCGGCTGTCATGATCTACGTCCTCGCACTGCGCGATGGATGGCACCGGTTGGTCCCAGCCGGCTCCGCGCTGCGTGCCGGACTGCTCGCTCTCGTGGGTGCCGGAGTGCTGGGGTGGCTCGTCAACGACACCGGCGTCGTCATCACCGCACTCGTGTTCGGCTACATCGGTCCGTACCTGATGTTGCCGGCGTTGCGGGAGGACGTCCCGGCTGCGTCGCCGGATGCGGGTTCGCGAGAGCGGATGCCGTCGGTCGTCGGTGCTCCCCCGACGTAACAGTCGATGCTCCGCAGACGTAACAGAATGACAACCAAGACCGCTACGGCACCTTAAGACCTAGAAATCTGGTCAGCTGACCCGACAAGATGTCTTAGGTGAGCAACTTGCCCAAAACCGGTACTGCTGGACGGGCATCGTCGGAGAGTCCGACTCCAGCGACCACGGCGCTGCAGCGCGCCGGGGTCCGCTACCGGTTGCACCGATACGATCACAGCCCGGGCGCCCGCTCGTACGGCCTCGAGGCAGCGACCGCCCTCGGAGCACCGGCCAGCCAGGTCTTCAAGACCCTCGTCGCCGACGTCGACGGTGCGCTGGTCGTCGCGATCGTGCCGGTGTGCGGCTCCCTGGATCTCAAAGCGCTCGCGTCGGCGCGCCGGGGTAAGCAGGCCGTCATGGCCGCACAGGCCGCGGCCGAGCGCGTCACCGGTTATGTCATCGGCGGTATCAGCCCGTTCGGGCAACGTAAGAGGTTGCCAACGGTGGTCGATCACACCGCACTCGATCACGAGACCATCTACGTCTCGGCCGGCAAACGGGGTCTCGATCTCGAATTGTCGCCGGCCGACCTCATCCGGCTCACGACCGCCACGACGGCGCGGATCGCCCGAATCAGCTGACCACCTGGTTCACCTTGGGCGGCTCACTCACTCTCGCGAGCCTCGGCCGGCCGGTCGCGGACGGCAACAACCACCGCACCGGCGACGATCGCCGCGATCGGCCAGATGGCAAGCAACGCGTACGACTCCACGTCCAACGGCATCTCCAGCTCAGTACCCGCACCGACCACGCGTGCGCGTACCGCCGGATCTCCAGGGCCGGTCGCCCGGCCGAGCTGCCACACCAGTACCGCTCCCAGGACTCCGGTGAAGGTGAGCATGACCTGAGAGAGAACCGGTTCGAGCCGGTGCCGCATGGTCAGCCATGCCCCCGCGACCAGGCCGGCCGCAGCCGTCACCACAGCGAACCACACTTCGATGCCGAACAACCGTCCCGATTCGGCCGTGCTCAGCTGATAGCCGCCCGCGGTCGCCTCGGCGAACAGCTCCGGGGTCAGCACATGCCACGCATATGTGGCCAGCGCCGCGAGTACAGCGGTCACCACCAGCGCTTCGATCAAAGCCGCTCCACCCGGCAGGTCGCGGATACCCGGCCCACCGATGCTCGGCCTGTTGCGCTTGTCCCGCTCCCAGGCACCCGGTGATGCCTGCGCGCTCCAGCCGCGATCTACCCGGTACCCAGACATCCAGGCCCCAGCAGCACCTTGAGATCGCCCATCAGCGCCGGTGACGGCGTGACGCGGAATCCGTCGTCGAGTTTCATCACGGTCGTTCGTCCCGCACCTTCCAAGCGTAGATGCACCGCTGCGGTCCCCGGATGGGCGGCCAGGACTTCCTTGAGCTGCTCGATCACCGGTGGCGTGCACCGCGCTACCGGCATGGTGACGTACACCGGTCCGGTGCGAATGTCCGACGTGTCCGGGACGGTCAGCTCGCTCGCGATCATCGTCGGCGAGTCCTCCCGGCGATCCATCCGGCCCTTGACCAGCACGATCGAATCTTCGGACAGCGACAGCGCGTACTGCTGATACGCGGCCGGGAAGAACATGACGTCGATCGATCCCTCGAGGTCCTCCAGCGTGACGATCGCCCAGCTGTCGCCGCGCTTGCTGACCTTGCGCTGGATTGCGGTGATCAGACCGCCGATGGTCAGCGTCGTACCGTCCGGAACGCTCTCGGCGTCGGCGAGCGCGGCGATCGACTGATCGACGTTCTGGGCGAGCACGTGTTCTATGCCGAAGAGGGGATGATCCGAGACATACAACCCGAGCATCTCCCGCTCGTAGCCGAGCTTGACCTGCTTGTCCCATTCGGACAGGTCGGGAATCGTGATCTCGAAGGCGGCGGTGTCCTCGGTCTCTCCGCCGAACAGGTCGAACTGCCCGATCGCCTCGTTGCGCTTGAGCAGAATGACCGAATCCACTGCGTCCTCACATATCGCAAGCAATCCGCGGCGGGCATAACCGAGCGAGTCGAACGCACCCGCTTTGATCAGCGACTCGATCACCCGCTTGTTGCAGACCGGCATCGGGACCTTGTCCATGAAGTCCGGGAAGCTCTCGTACCGGCCCGATTCCTGGCGGGCGGCGACGATACCGTCGACCACGTTGGTGCCGACGTTGCGGATCGCCAGCAGGCCGAACCGGACGTCGGTGCCGACCGGGGTGAAGTCGCCGGCCGATTCGTTGACGTCCGGTGGCAGCACCTTGATGCCCATCCGGCGGCACTCGGCCAGGTACAGCGCGGTCTTGTCCTTGTCGCCACCGACGGACGTCAGCAGCGCCGCCATGTACTCGGCAGGGTAGTTCGCCTTGAGATACGCGGTCCAGTACGCGATGACCCCGTAGGCGGCGCTGTGCGCCTTGTTGAACGCGTAGTCCGAGAAGGGGACGAGAATGTCCCACAACGTCTTGATCGCGTTCTCGGAGTAGCCGTTGGCCTTCATGCCCTCGGAAAAGCCGACGAACTCAGCGTCGAGCACCTCGCGCTTCTTCTTGCCCATCGCCCGGCGGAGCAGATCGGCCTTGCCCAGTGTGTAGCCGGCCACCTTCTGAGCGATCGCGATGACCTGCTCCTGGTAGATGATCAGGCCGTAGGTGGTGTCGAGAATGTCCGCGAGCGGCTCGGCCAGCTCAGGATGGATCGGCGTGATCGGCTGCTGCCCGTTCTTGCGCAACGCGTAGTTGACGTGGCTGTTCGCGCCCATCGGTCCCGGCCGGTACAGCGCGATCACAGCCGAGATGTCTTCGAAACAGTCCGGCTTCAGCTGGCGCAGCAGACTGCGCATCGGGCCGCCGTCGAGCTGGAACACCCCGAGCGTGTCGCCACGGGCGAGCAACTCGTACGCGTTGGGGTCGTCGAACTCCAGCTCTTCGAGCACAACGGGGTCCTTGCCGTTGCGCACGATGTTGCGCAGCGCGTCGTCAAGGATCGTCAGGTTGCGCAGACCCAGGAAGTCCATCTTGACCATGCCCAGTTCTTCGCATGTCGGGTAGTCGAACTGGGTGATGATCGCGCCGTCCTGCTCGCGTCTCATGATCGGGATATGGTCGAGCAGCGGTTCGGACGACATGATCACGCCGGCGGCGTGCACGCCCCACTGACGTTTGAGGTTCTCCAGGCCTTTGGCGGTGTCGACGACCTTGCGTACGTCGGCGTCCGACTCGTACAGCTCGCGGAACTCGCCGGCTTCGGCGTAGCGGGGGTGGTCCTTGTCGAACATCCCGTCGAGCGGCACGTCCTTGCCCATCACCGCCGGCGGCATGGCCTTGGTGATGCGCTCGCCGAGCGAAAACGGATATCCGAGGACGCGGCTGGCATCTTTGAGTGCCTGCTTGGCTTTGATCGTCCCGTACGTGACGATCAGCGAGACGTGCTCCTTGCCGTACTTGTCCGACACGTATTGGATGACCTCACCGCGGCGGCGCTCGTCGAAGTCCACGTCGAAGTCCGGCATCGACATACGTTCCGGGTTCAGGAACCGCTCGAAGATCAGCCCGTGCCGCAGTGGATCGAGTTCGGTGATACCCATCGCGTAGGCAGCGATCGAGCCGGCACCGGAACCGCGTCCCGGCCCGACCCGGATGCCGTTCTTCCGGGCCCAGCCGATGAAGTCGGCGACGACGAGGTAGTAGCCCGCGTACCCCTTCGAGGTGACGACCTCGGTCTCATACTCCGCGCGCCGGCGCACCTCGTCGGAGATGCCGCTCGGGTAGCGCTCGTGCAGCCCGCGCTCGACCTCCTTGACGAACCAGGACGTCTCGCTCTCACCGTCCGGGAGCGGAAAGCGTGGCATGAACCGACCCGGCTCCTCGACGAACGACACGTCGCAACGCTCGGCGACCTCGAGCGTGTTGTCGCAGGCCTCCGAGAGTTCGGCGAAGAGGTTGCGCATCTCGGCCGGCGACCTGAGGTAGTAGCCGTCACCGTCGAACTGCATGCGCCTCGGGTCGGCCAGCGTCGAGCCGGTCTGCACGCACAGCAGCACCTCATGCGCCTTGCTGTCGGCCGGGTAGGTGTAGTGCAGGTCGTTCGTCGCAAGCAACGGAAGCTTGAGGTCTTTCGCGAGCCGGAGCAGGTCCTCGCGAGTGCGGGCCTCGGCACTGTTGCCGTGCTCCATCAGCTCGACGTAGTAGTTTCCCGCTCCGAAGATGTCGCGGAACTCCGCGGCCGACTCGCGCGCCTCCTCGTACCGGCCGATCCGCAGCAGCGTCGGCACCTCACCACCCGGGCAGCCGGTGGTGGCGATGAGGCCGCCGGCATATGACTGCAGCAACTCCCGGTCGATACGCGGCTTGAAGTAGAAGCCCTCCATCGAGGCCAGCGACGCCAGCCGGAACAGGTTGTGCATACCTCCGGTGTTCTCGGCCAGCAGCGTCATGTGGGTGAACGCTCCGCCGCCGGACACGTCGTCGTCACCGCCGTCGTTCCAGCGCACCCGCGTCTTGTCGAACCGGCTGGTCTTCGGTGTGACGTACGCCTCCATGCCGATGATCGGCTTGACGCCGTGCTTTTGTGCCTTCTTGTAGAAGTCGTAGGCGCCGAAGACGTTGCCGTGATCGGTCATCGCAATGGCGGGCATGCCGGCCGCGGCGGTCTCGGCCAGTAGTTCGTCGATCCGCGCCGCGCCGTCGAGCATCGAATACTCGGTGTGCACATGCAGGTGAACGAAGTTCTCGTCGCGGCGGACCGGCGATGGCACGGTGCGGACGCCTCCTTTTAAGCGCGCTCGGCAGGGACTGCGGCACGCCGGGGGAAGTACAGCAGCCGCTACGTTGGCGAGTCTAGATGCCCCCACTGACAGCGTGCCCTCGCCACGCCGCCCGCGCCGATCCGACTCCCCAGAATGATCACGTAAACGCCTCCCGCGCATGCCTAACGACCCGTCAACGGGTCGCTATGCGGTACAACACCACGTTGCGTGTTTGCCGATCTTTCCCCAGGGTAGGAGGACACTGGCCGGAAGGGCCTGACGAGCCAGGGGTGCCTATGAGCACAGATGATTCGCGAGAACCCGAGCATGTGGATTATTCGCGCGGTCTCGACGACTACCACGACCCATCGGGCGGTTTCGCCGGCTATCCTCCGGCGCGCAGCGCGCTGACCCTGCGCTTGCTGCTGGCCGCGTTCGGTCTCGTCCTGTTCGCGGTAGCCGCCGCGGTCGCCGTCCTGGCCGACCTGATCTGGCCGGCCGTTCTCTTCGGCGCGCTAGCTGTCCTGGCGGCGGTCAACCTCGCGTGGGTCGTCCACCGCAAACGCCGCGGCGAGCCCGGTTAGGAACCCCCCGCCCCGGACGTGCCGGGCCGGTCGTTTCCTCACATCTGCCAGATTCGCGGACGATTCTTCTCGGCGGCGTCCAGACCGGCGGTGATGACCACGTCCATGATCCGGGCGAGCGCGTCCCGATCGAGGGACGGCGCCCGGTGCCCCATCGCATGCACGATCTGCGCCTCGCGGGATCGGTCCCGTCCCGCATGGCCGCCGACCGGCTTGTGCTTTTGCACTTCACCCGCGAGCCGTACCCGGTGTTCGAGCAGCGTGGCCAGCGCCGCGTCAACCCGATCGATCGCCGCCCGGCACTCGGCCAGGGCGGCCGGCGCGGCATCGCCACCCTGTTGCCCCGACGGCCGGCCGTCACCGCGCCCGGCGCCGGAACCCTCAAGAGCCTCCATGGCCGGTATCAGCATCGCAACCACATCGCGGGCGGCATCGACATCGCTCCCGGACGACTCTTCGTCCAGCCACAGCCCGGCACTACCGGCGGCGACGGCCGCACTCGCCAGCCACGGGCTCGCGCTCACGTCCGCCAGCACGGGTAGCCCCGACTTCTCGTGCACCTCCCGTAGCAACGCCAGGTCCAGTACCGGACGGTCGTCGCCGCGGGTTCGGTGGCCGCCCTCGGCGAGCACGACGGGTGCGGCCGAGCCGGCGCGAACGTACTCGACGGCCGCCAGCCACTCGCCGACCGTGTTGTGGGCCCCGCGGTGGAGCACCACCGGCAACCCGAGTTCGCCTACCGCGTACAGCAGCCGGAAGTCCTGCATCCAGGCTCCACCGACGACGAGTCCGTCCGCGTACTCGGCCGCCGCGTCCAGGTCCGCAGCGGAGAACGGCTCGACCAGCAGCGGGCCGGCGTCGAGATCGCGAACCTTCGCGAGTTCCGCCGCGGCCTCGACGGTGCCGTGGTGGCGGCGCAGGCTGATGTGGACGATGTCCGCGCCACGCCGCGGACCGGCCAGCACGGCGACGTTGCCGGCTCCGAGCAGTTGTCCACCGATCCGGGCATGACCATCCTGCGTGGGACGCGACGCCGGCACCGACTCGGTGGACGGCACGGCTGATCGCACCGCCGGTTCGTTCGTATGTGCGCTCACGGGGTTCCTCCCTGATGTGGGCCGAACCCGCCGGCTCCATTGCCCGCCCGACTCGGCCGCTACAAAGACGAACGGCCCCAGGCGATGCCTGGAGGCCGTCTAGCCGACTCGGGTGCTGCGTGCGTCAGGTCACGTCTACGCCGCCGGCCACCCAAGCCGGCTTGGTAAACCCGAAATAGCCCTGTCGCATGGCGAGTACGTTACGGGACCGGCCGCCCGCCGTCTAGTCCCTGAGATCTGCCGTCCGTATCCCGAGACACCCCGATGCTCGCATTGTCCGTACGATGCCAGATCGGAGATCGTTTGCATTGCTTGCATACACAGGCCACGTATGGCAGGGGCTTCGCAGCTTTTACGTGATCATTCGGGTGGGGCGGCCAATAGGTCCAGCGCGTGCTGCAGATCGTCGGCATAGTCCGATGTGAACGTCACCGCCTCGCCCGTCCCAGGGTGCTCGAACTCCAGGCGAACCGCGTGCAGCCACTGGCGCGTCAACCCGAGCCGCGACGCCAGCACCGGATCCGCTCCGTACGTAAGGTCCCCGACACAAGGGTGATGCACGGCGCTCATGTGAACCCGGATCTGGTGGGTCCGGCCGGTCTCCAGACGGACCTCGAGCAGGCTCGCGGCCGGGAACGCCTCGATCGTCTCGTAGTGGGTGACGCTCGGCTTGCCGCCGGCCACCACCGCCCAGCGGTAATCGTGCACGGGATGCCGGTCGATCGGCGCGTCGATGGTCCCGCGCGTCGGATCGGGATGGCCCTGAACGACGGCGTGATACACCTTGTCGACGGTTCGGTCCCGGAACTGCCGCTTGAGCAGCGTGTAGGCGATCTCGGACTTGGCCACCACCATCACACCGCTGGTGCCGACGTCCAGGCGGTGGACGACGCCCTGGCGCTCCGCGGCGCCACTCGTCGAGATCCGGTACCCCGCCGCCGCGAGCCCGCCGACAACGGTCGGACCGGTCCAGCCGGGCGATGGATGGACGGCCACCCCCACCGGCTTGTCGACGACCACGATGTCGTCGTCATCATGCAGGATGCGCATACCTTCGACGGGTTCGGCCACCACCGTCACCGGCGCCGGCGGCGCAGGCAGTTGGACCTCCAGCCAGGCACCGGCGTGGATGCGGTCGGACTTGGCCGCCGTTGAACCGTTCACCTCGACCGAACCGGCCGAGATCAGATCCGCCGCCTTGGTTCGGGAGAGGCCGAACATCCGCGCCAGCGCCGCGTCGAGCCGCTCGCCGTCGAGACCGTCGGGAACCGGCAGGCTACGCCGCTCACTCACTCCGCGCGATCCGCGTCGTCCGGCCGTGCCCGCGTCGCCGCAGCGGACCGGCTGCCGTCATACGTGATTCCGCGCAGGCTTAAGACCGCGATCATCGCGGCACCACCGACGATCGCCGCGTCGGCGACGTTGCCCACCCACCACGGCGTCGCGAGGAAGTCGACGACGTGGCCCTGCAAGGGCCCGGGAGCACGGAACAGCCGGTCGCCGAGGTTGCCGATCGCACCACCGAGCATCCCCGCAAGGGCGATCGCCCAGGGCAGGCTGACCAGCTTCCGGCTCATGTACAGGATCGCGACGATGACCGCGATCATCACGATCGCCAACAGCACTGTGGCGTTCGTGGCCAGGCTGAACGCCGCGCCAGGATTCCGGTGCAGGCGTAGCTCGATGAACTCGCCGATGACCGGCACGACCCGGTCGTCGGCCAGATACTCGACTGCAAGGATCTTGGTCGCCTGATCGAGTACTGCGATGATCGCAGCGATCGACAGCAGGACGCCGATCCGCCGACGGCCGGTCGTACTGGTCTTGTCGGCGTCGCCGATCAGCGACGCTCCTCGCGTTCTTTGCATGACATGCACAGTGTCGCACGAGGGAACGCCTTCAACCGAGCCTTGCCTATCGGGTTCCCGCAACTCTCGCAGCGACCGTAGGTGCCGTCCTCGATCAGCGCCAGCGCGCGTTCGGTCTGGCCGAGGATCTCCCGATGGCTGGCGGCAAGCGAAATCTCGTGCTCGCGCTCGAACGTCTTCGACCCGGTGTCGGCCTGGTCCTCGCCACCGGTGTCGGTGTTGTCACGCAGCATCTCGGCGATCCCGTTCTCGGCCATGGCGATCTCTTCGCGTAGCCGGCGAGCCTCACCGGCGAGGACTTCGCGCACGGCGTCGAGCTCGGCCGTGGTCCATGGCTTCTCACCGGCCCGGACGGCCAGCTGCTCGGGACCGGCTTCACCCTTGCCCTTCTGCGACGAGACCTTGCCGTCGTTTGGCGCCGACTTGTTCGCCGCCGCCTTCTTCGGGGCCGATTTCTTGGCGGACGACCTGCCGGAACCGGACTGCGACGCCTTCTTACCGGCCGCCTTCTTCTCGCGGGTCCCCTTGCCGCTGGTAGCCATCGGCGCCTCCTCTTTCGTCTCCGTCAAGATCTCGTGAGAATAGATGCCCACGAGCCCAGGTTCAATTCCGCCCACCTGAAATCAACGATGCGAGCCGCTCGGAAACTTCCTTTCCTCCGGGCAATTCGACGACTTTGGTCCGGCTCGTCGCCCCGGTCACGAGGCGCACGTCCCGCCTTCGCAGGTGCATAGCCTCGGCCAGCGCCGTGAGCGCGGCCTCGGTGGCCTTGCCGTCCACCGCGCGGGCCTGCACGGCGACGACCAGCGCGTCACCGTACGAGCCCCCGACCCGCGTCCGAGCGGCACCGGGCTTGACCCGAATCGTCACTCGCGTTGATTCCACGTCGCACCATCATGACCGACCAACGCATCATTCGTCACCTACTAACCGTCATCGACCCGCGACTTTCTCGAAACGGGACCCTTGATCGGCCGAAAACGGCGGTGAAGACCGGCGTCGCGAGCGGCTATGATGGGTGACGCGAACAGGCGATGACGGGACCAGCGGGCCCGCGTCACGGCCATGAGCGACCCGGGGACGGTGCGAGCCCGGGGGTACGGGCGCGAGGTCAGATCAGCCCTGAGCCGCCGGAAGAACGGCGTCGTCAGATGTGGACGGCGCTCACTAGACCCGGCCGCACGCAACGAAGCGGGCGCCGCGCAGGCGCCAAGAAGGGTGGTACCGCGGGTACCGCCGGCCCACTAGGTCCGGCGTAACTCGTCCCTTCGTCGATATGCCGAGAACCGACGAAGGAGCCCGCAGGATGGCCGCGCAGGACCAGCCGAGGTACCGCACCGTCCCCAACCAGGTCGACCTGCCCGCGATGGAGCGCGACATCCTCGCGTTCTGGCAGGAATTCGACGTTTTTGCCCAGACGCTCAAAGCGAGCGAGGGCTCACCGACCTGGATGTTCTACGAAGGTCCGCCGACCGCGAACGGCACGCCGGGCACCCACCATGTCGAGGCTCGCGCGTTCAAGGACATCTTCCCGCGCTACAAGACCATGAAGGGGTACCACGTGCCCCGCAAGGCCGGCTGGGACTGTCACGGCCTACCAGTCGAGATCGCGGTCGAGAAGGAACTCGGCTTCTCCGACAAGGGCGACATCGAGGCATACGGCATCGCACCGTTCAACGCGAAGTGCCGCGAGTCGGTCGAGCGGCACGTCGACGAGTTCGAGGCGATGACCGAGCGCATGGGCTACTGGGTCGACACCGAGGACGCCTACCGGACCATGGACTCCGAGTACGTGCAGAGTGTCTGGTGGTCGCTCAAGCAGATCTTCGACGCCGGCCTGCTCGTCGAGGATCATCGCGTCGCGCCGTACTGCCCGCGATGCGGCACGGGGCTGTCGTCCCACGAGCTCGCCCAGGGTTACGAGACGATCGCCGACCCGTCGGTCTACGTGCGCTTTCCCGTGACGTCGGGGCCGCTGGCGGGCAAGGCGTCCCTGCTGGTGTGGACGACGACACCATGGACGCTCGTGTCCAACACGTCGGTCGCCGTGCACCCGGACGTCACCTACGTGGCCGCCACCGACGGCGCCGAGACGCTCATGGTGGCCGAGCCCCTGTTCGACACGGTGCTCGGCGGGGGCTGGACGGTCACCGACCGGTTCGCCGGCACCGAGATGGAACGATGGACGTACCAACGCCCGTTCGAGCTCGTCGAGATCCCCGACGCGCACTTCGTGGTCGTCGACGATTACGTGACGACCGCCGACGGGACCGGCCTGGTCCATCAAGCACCGGCGTTCGGCGCGGACGACCTGCGCGTCTGCCGTCGCTACGGCCTGCCGGTCGTCAATCCCGTGAACCCGGACGGCACGTTCGCCGACGACGTCCCCCTCGTCGGCGGTGATTTCTTCAAGCACGCGGACGCGGCGCTGACCCGCGACCTCGACAACCGTGGCCTGCTGTTCAAACACGAGCAGTACGAGCACGAGTACCCGCACTGCTGGCGCTGCGGCACACCGCTGATCTACTACGCGCAGCCGTCGTGGTACATCCGCACCACCGCCATCGTGGACGCGCTGTTGCGCGAGAACGAGAACACCAACTGGTACCCCGAAACGATCAAGTGGGGCAGGTACGGTGAATGGCTGCGCAACAACGTCGACTGGGCGCTGTCCCGGAACAGGTACTGGGGTACACCGCTGCCCGTCTGGCGGTGCGACGCGGACAGGGAGCACCTGGTGTGCGTCGAATCGCTCGCCGACCTCTCCCAGCGCGCTGGTGCGGACCTTTCCGGGCTGGACCCCCACCGTCCCTTCGTTGACGACGTGACGTTCACCTGCGAGCGCTGCGACGGCACGATGCGGCGCGAACCGTACGTGATCGACGTCTGGTACGACTCGGGCTCGATGCCGTTCGCGCAGTGGGGATATCCGCACCGGCCCGGCAGCAAGGAGAAGTTCGAGGACACCTATCCGGCGCAGTACATCTGCGAGGCACTCGACCAGACGCGCGGCTGGTTCTACACACTCATGGCGGTCGGAACGCTCGTATTCGACCGCTCCTCGTACGAGAACGTCGTCTGCCTCGGGCTGATCCTCGCCGAGGACGGTCGCCGCATGAGCACCAAGTTCGGAAACGCGCTGGAGCCGGTCCCGTTGATGGATCGGCACGGTGCCGATGCGGTGCGCTGGTTCATGCTGGCCAGCGGTTCACCTTGGCAGGCCAGGCGGATCGGGCACGCCGGGTTGCAGGAGATCGTCCGCAAGGTCCTGCTCACTTACTGGAACACCGTCGCGTTCCTGTCGCTGTACGGGAGGGCGAACGACTGGTCGCCGGACGGCGCCGCACCTCCGGTGGGCGAGCGGCCGGTGCTGGATCGTTGGGTGCTGTCGGAGCTGAACCGCCTGATCCGCGACGTCGACGAGGCACTGGACAACTTCGAGACCCAGCGCACCGGTGCCCGGCTCGCGGCGTTCATCGACGACTTGTCGAACTGGTACGTGCGCCGGTCGCGACGTCGGTTCTGGGACGGCGACCCGGCCGCGCTCGCGACACTCCATGAGTGCGTTCGTACCCTCACACTGCTGCTGGCGCCGCTCGTCCCGTTCATCACCGAGCGGGTCTGGGCCGACATCGTCCGCCCTGTGGATCCGGAGGCGCCGCTGTCGGTGCACATGGCCTCGTTCCCGGTCGCCGACGAGACGCTCGTCGATGACACACTGGCCGACGAGGTGGCTCTCACCCGGCGGCTCGTCGAACTCGGCCGGGCCGCGCGGGCGGAGTCGAAGGTGCGGACCCGCCAGCCACTGGCCCGCGCGCTGGTGGGAGCTCGCGGCTGGGAGTCGCTGCGCGACGAGCTTCGCTCGGAGATCGCCGACGAGCTGAACGTGACCGAGGTGACGTCCCTCGGCACGGCCGGCGACGAACTCGTCGACATCAGCGCCAAGGCCAACTTCCGCTCGCTCGGCAAGCGGTTCGGCAAGAACACGCCCGCGGTGGCATCCGCGATCGCCGACGCCGACCCGGCTGTTCTGGCCGAGCAGCTGGCGTCCGGGCGGGCGGTCCTCACCGTCGAGGGCCTCGGCGAGGTGCCGGTCGAGCCGGACGACGTCGTCATCACCGAGACACCCAGGGAAGGATGGGCGGTCGCCCGCGAGGGTGCGACCGTCGCGCTCGATCTCACCCTGACCGACGAGCTCGTGCGCGCCGGCCTTTCCCGCGAGGTGGTGCGATTCGTCCAGGACGCTCGTAAGTCCGCCGGCTTCGAGGTCACCGACCGCATCGAGCTCGCCTGGGCGGCCGACGGCGAGCTCGCCGCCGCGATGCGCGAGCACGCCGGCATCGTGGCGCGTGAGGTGCTTGCCACCGAGATCTACGAAGGTCTCGATGCCCTCGCCGAGGCGGACGAGCGCACCGAGCCGGACCTCGGCCTCACCGTCCGCCTGCGCCGCACCGAATGATCACGTTAAGCTCCGGGGCCCGAACCATACGTCGCCTGTAGGGCCGGCGAGCATGGAGAAGCCCCGCAAAGAGCGTTACCGAGACTTTGCGGGGCTTCCCCGTGCTTTGCGCGGCGTGCAGGCTACGTAAAGCTGGGAATTGCCGGCTTTACGTGATCATTCTGTGGGCAGGACGGACGGCGGCCCGGCTGACCATATGACGGCCGGCCGGGCGTTCGACCCAGGGCCCCGATCAGCGGTGCTCGTCGTCATCGAGCAGGCTCGCCACCGACCGGAGTGAACCACCGGTGGATGTCGCGTCCTGCTGGCCACTCGAATCGCCGGAGGGCTGACCGTTCTCGCCGTGCGCGTCCGGGATGTTACCGCCGTCGCCCATTCCGGCCTCGCCCATTCCGGCCTCGCCAATTCCGGCCTCGCCAATTCCGGCCTCGCCCATTCCGGCCTCGCCCATTCCGCGACCGCCGGCCATCGCGCCGACCGGCTCATGCTGCGGCAGCGGCGCGGGCGCCTCGTCGACCGCACCGGTCTCGAGTTTGCGCAGCTCGGCCTGTAGGTATGCCTTGAGCCGGCTGCGGTACTCCCGCTCGAAGTCGCGCAACTCGTCGCGCCGGCGCTCGAGCTGGGCACACTCGGCCTCGAGGGCACCGAACACCTCCTGCCGGCGCTGCGCGGCTTCCTGCTCGATGGCATTGGCGCGCTGCCTGGCCTCGCTCTCGATCTTGGCCTCCTTGGCCTGGAGCTCGGCGTCGATGTTGTCGGCCCGCTGCTGCGCGTCGGACAACAGCCGGTCGGCCTCTTCCCTCGCATCGGAGACCAGTTGATCTGCCGTCTTCTGGGCGAGAGCGAGCACCTTGGCCGCCGCGTCGGACGGCTGGCCGTCCTCGTGCGGACCGGCCCCGAAGGCAGGCTCAGACATGGCGGTCGGAGGCGGCTTCGGCGCACCGCTCTGCTCGGCCGGAGGTGGTGGAGCAACGTGCTCAAGGGACGCGGCGACTCCCCCGCCACCACCGCGAGTCACGGCGGACAGCTTGTCTCGAAGCTCGTCGTTCTCGCGCTGTATACGCTCCAGTTCGGCTTGGACCTCGTCCAGGAAGTCATCGACTTCCTGCATGTCGTAGCCCTCTTTGAGCCGGACCGTCGCGAACTGCTTGTCCTGGACGTCCTGAGGCGTCAATGGCATAGCGTCACCCCTGGTATGTTCGGTCAAGATGTCACGGTACCCCTTCATCGGAGGTTATTCACAACCGAAAGCGCGATTGACGTCGCGACTATCAAGATGATGAAGGCAAGATCGAGCGCGATCGAGCCCAGCCGCAGCGGTGGCACGAACCTCCGAATGAAGTTCAGCGGCGGGTCGGTCACGGTGTAGACGGCCTCGAGAACCACCAAGACAAGACCGCGAGGACGCCAATCGCGCGCGAACACCTGAATCCACTCCGCCACCAGCCGGATCAACAACGTGATGATGAACAGGTACAGCAGAGTGGCGAGTACGTTTGCGACGACGGACACGAGTCCCGAACATACCCGACTATGCGCCCCTTCGCGCTACCGCCCTGCCCATAGGCTGGATGCATGCACGCGAACAGCGACCGGTCCACCACGACCGGCCAGGAACGCCGGACCCGCCAGCGCGCGGCGATCGACGAGATCCTCAACGAGACGGACGATTTCGCCAGTGCGCAGCAGCTCCATGCCACGCTACGGGCTCGCGGGTCACGCATCGGCCTCGCCACCGTATACCGGACCTTGCAGGCGATGGCCGATGACGGACGCGTCGACGTGCTACGGACCGACTCGGGCGAGGCCGTGTACCGCCGGTGCGACGTGGCCGACCACCATCACCATCTCGTGTGCCGTTCGTGTGGTGCCGCGGTCGAGATCGCGCGACCGGCGGTCGAGGCGTGGGCCGACCAGGTGGCCACCGAACACGGCTACGTCGAGGTGACGCATACCGTGGAACTGTTCGGCCTGTGCCCGGCGTGCGCCGCTCGGCAACGATGACGAATGATCACGTTCAGCATGTTTGACGTCGCTTCATGAGGCACGCGAGCCTGGTGAGGCTACGCCAAACCTGCCGAACGTGATCATTCGTTTCGGCCGAGTGCGGTTCAGGATTGGTTGAAGAACCCGCCACTGGCGATCCGAGCCCGGTCCTCAGCGGTGACCTCGACGTCAGCCGGTGACAGCAGGAAGACCTTCGCCGTGACCCGATCGATGCTACCGCGCAGGCCGAAGATGAGACCTGCGGCGAAGTCGACGAGCCGCTTGGCGTCGACGTCGTCCATGTCCGTCAGGTTCATGATCACCGGAGTGCCGTCACGGAAGTGTTCACCCAGGGTGCGTGCATCGTTGTAGGTGCGCGGGTGCAGCGTGACGATACGCGCCGAGTCCACCGCGTTCCGTGCTGGCACGGCGCGAGGACGACGCTCGGCGAGTGATGCCACGGTCGCGGTGCGACCACCGGATTCGTGCGGATCAGCCGCCGACTCGACGTCACTCACATCGTCGAACGCCGCCTCGGCATACTCGTCGAAGTCGTTGTCGTAGTCGTCATAGCGGTCCTGGTCCTCCACGAGCCCGAGGTAGACCGCGACTTTGCGCATTGCGCCGGCCATGTACGTTGTCCTTCGCGCGTGTGGACGGTTCGTTCCCGCGACGGGTGTCGCGTTCGGTTCGACCCTAGCCGGGATACGGACGTTTACCGAGGATTGCGCTGCCTACGCGAAGGTGTGTCGCACCATGGGCTATCGCGGCCTCCATGTCCGCGCTCATCCCGGCCGAGATCCAGGTGGCCTCCGGATGCTCCTTACGGAGCCACCCGGAGATTCGCGCCAACTCCGCGAACGCAGGACCGGGCTCGGCTTCGAGCGGCGCAACGGCCATCACGCCGGCGAGCCGGAGGGAGGCAGCGTCGGCGATCATGCCGGCGATCTCCGACACGCCGTCTGCCATGACGCCGCCACGGCCCGGCGCACCGTCCAATGAGACCTGCACCAGGCAGTCGAGCCGCCGCCCCTCGTTACCCGCGGCACGGTCGAGCGCACGGACCAGGCGTGGCCGGTCCACCGAGTGCACGACCGACGCGTACCGGGCCACCGAGTTCGCCTTGTTCGTCTGCAACTGCCCGACGAAGTGCCACCGAACCGGTAACCCGGCGCACTCGGCCGCCTTCGCCGCCGCCTCCTGGTCACGGTTCTCCCCGATGTCACGCACACCGAGATCGCTGAGAATCGCGACGTCCGTCGCGGGATAGGTCTTGGTGACGACGATGATCGTCAGCTCGGACCGATCTCGTCCCGCCGCCGCACACGCCTCGGCCACGCGCTTGTGCGTGCGCTCGAGACCCGCGGCGATGTCGGCGGCGCGGCTCATCGTTGCCGCCATACGAGCCCGGCAAAACGTCCGGTGGGACGCCGGCCGCGGTGGGAGAAGTACTCGTCGGACTCCAGCGTGCAGGACTCCCAGCGCTTCACCTTGACGCCGGCCACGGTCAGCTGTGCAACTACGCCGGCAGGCACGTCGATGGCCGGCGTCCCGCGTCGCGTCATCGCCTCGGCCTCTGGAACGCCGGACACGACCTCGGCCTGCA
Source organism: Jiangellaceae bacterium (assembly GCA_036374835.1). Classification (GTDB taxonomy): domain Bacteria; phylum Actinomycetota; class Actinomycetes; order Jiangellales; family Jiangellaceae; genus DASUTB01. Next base: position 24,460 of record DASUTB010000054.1, read on the forward strand.
ATTTCGCGGGCACCTCATAGCATTTCCCGCACACCGCGGGACCGACTCGTGCCTCGATCTCCCGCGCGCCCGCATCGCGCATGGCGGCGACCACGGCAGGGACGATGCCGACAATCAGACCCGCGCGCCCTGCGTGCGCCGCGCCGATGACACCCGAGGCGGGGTCGGCGAGCAACACCGGCACGCAATCGGCCACCAGCACGGCGAGGGCGAGCCCGGGCTCTGTGGTGACGAGCGCGTCAACTTCGGGGGCGGTGCCCTGCCACGGCCCGTCCAAGACGGCGACCTCCCGGCCGTGGACCTGGTTCATATAGAGCACCCGGTCGGCCGGAACGCCGATGGCGTTGGCAACACGCACCCGGTTCTCGGTGACCGCGACCGGATCGTCGCTGACATGGCCGCCGAGGTTCAGCTCATCGTAGGGCGCCGCGCTCACACCCCCGTACCGGTCGGTGACAGCCACGTGGACGTCGCCCCGCCCCGCGCCGAGCTTCTCGTGCCGGCTCAGCATGTGGTCAAGGGGAGGCTCGGCGTGGACGGTTCCATCGGACGAAGTCTGGCATATCCGACCTTGGCGGCCGCGGCGTGCTCGGCCCAATCTCGCTACTTCAGGAAGTCCGGCACGTCGAGGTCATCGTCCGACGCGGGCACCATCCGGCGGGCTTCGCGCGCCGCCGCGGCCGCCGAGGAATCCGGGCCGGAGGTCGTCGCGCTGCGATTCGGCGTTTCGGTGGCGTCGTGCGAGCCGGCCGACGATCCAGAACTCGGTGTGGCCGGCTCGGAATCGGTGGCGGCGTTCTCCGACTCGCTCCCGTCACTGTTCGCGCCGGCGGTGCTCCGCGTATTCGGGCCCCTGCCTGAGGACTCGGGCGCCGGTACGTGCAGCGGCGTGCCACCGTCCCGCTTGGCCGGCATTCCCCCGTCGAACCCGGCTGCGATGACCGTCACGCGTACCTCGTCGCCGAGCGCGTCGTCGATGACCGCACCGAAGATGATGTTCGCCTCGTCGTGCGCGGCCTGCGAGACGAGATTCGCCGCTTCGTTGATCTCGAACAGGCCGAGGTCCGAGCCACCCGAGACCGACAGCAGGACGCCATGCGCGCCGTCGATGCTGGCTTCGAGCAAAGGCGACGAGATCGCCATCTCCGCCGCGGCGACGGATCTGTCCTCACCGCGGGCCGAGCCAATGCCCATGAGCGCCGAACCGGCGTTGCTCATCACCGACTTGACGTCGGCGAAGTCCAGGTTGATCAGCCCGGGTGTGGTGATCAGGTCGGTGATGCCCTGAACACCGGACAACAGCACCTGGTCGGCGCTCTTGAACGCGTCCAGCACGCTGACCTGCCGGTCGCTGATCGACAGCAGCCGGTCGTTGGGAATGACGATGAGCGTGTCGACCTCTTCGCGCAGCGCCTCGATGCCGGCCTCGGCCTGCAGCGCGCGGCGCCGGCCCTCGAACATGAACGGCCGGGTGACCACTCCGATGGTCAAGGCGCCGAGCGAGCGTGCCACCCGCGCCACGACCGGCGCGCCGCCGGTCCCGGTGCCGCCGCCTTCGCCCGCGGTGACGAACACCATGTCGGCGCCCTGTAGGACTTCCTCGATCTCGTCGGCGTGGTCCTCGGCGGCTTTGCTGCCGACATCCGGGTCGGCCCCCGCACCGAGACCTCGGGTCAGTTCGCGGCCGACGTCGAGCTTGACGTCGGCGTCGCTCATCAGCAGCGCCTGCGCGTCGGTGTTGATCGCGATGAACTCGACACCCTTGAGGCCCACCTCGATCATGCGGTTGACGGCATTGACACCACCGCCGCCGATGCCCACGACCTTGATGACCGCGAGGTAGTTCTGCGGAGCAGTCACGTCGCTTCGCCTCTCGCTTGAGTGTTCATGTTCCGCTCGATCCCCCGTAATCTAGCCGAGACCCCATTCGCGCTCACGCATGGCGCAGGTGGCCTTGCTTCTCCCGTCCCGTGTCTCCAGTCTCACCCTCAAGTTGAGGTTTACGGTTATGTCAACTTGTTTGTTGTCAGAACGCTACGGGTACGCGTACTTGCCTCCATGCCGACACGCCGGTTTGCTACTGATCGACATCCATCGCCCGCCCATTCAGAATGATCACGTAAACGTCCGTTTCCCCAGCCAAACCACGGCTATAGACCATGCAAAGCCTGCAAACACCGTGCACCGGAACGAATACTCGCTGCGACCCGATCCAAACCGAGCCCGTTCGGTGGGAGCTCGGCAGATCCGGACCATGCGCGGCAAGGACGGATGCCACAAGGGCGGTACGGACTTGTGGCATGTGCCGACGATGCGCAGCGTGTACGACGTTGCGCGGCATACATGCCACGTATGCCCGGGGAGCCGGACGTTTAAGTGATCATTCTGAGGCGGACGGGAAGTCGGGAGCGGACACGTTGTATGAACTCGCGTCCGGCACCTCGGCCATCAGCACACCGAGCACCTCGGCCTTACGCGCGGTCTCGGCAGCAGTCCCCCACAGGACCCGCCGCTCATCGGTGAGCACCAACTCGATCGCCGCCTCGGACGGCGCCTCGACAGCGGCAAGTTGGGACGTCACCTCTTCAGGCAGACCGGCGAGCACCTCGATCGCCGCGACCCGGGCGCTCACCTGGCCAACTTCACTCCCCGGATCGGCGACGAGCTCGATCAGTTCGGCATTGCGCGTTGCCGAGGCGCCGAAGACGACACCTTCGTCGTCGACCGACCACCACGTATCGCCGTCCTGGAGCGTCGCAGCAGGTTCCCGGACCGAGATGTCGATCTCCACCGTTCGCGGCCAGCCGCGGCGCACGTCCGCACCGGCCACTTCCGGAATCTCCTGAACCCGATCATCGATGGCGTCGGTATCCACCCGGATCAGCGGCATGCCCTCCGGCACGTCTGCCGCATCACGAACCGCCTTCTCGACCTTCCCGCCGACGCCGCTGATCTCGACCCGGTCAACGGCGGTGAAATCCGACCAGCCAACGAGCCAGGCCAGTGCGGCGACCGCCGACACGGCGAGTACGGCACCGAACGACCACAGCAGGCGGCCCAGCCGCCGCCGGCGCGACCGCGCGGCGAACCTATCCGCTCCCGCCGGAGCACGGCTCACGGGCCGGCACCTACTGCCGGCTCGGCTGCACCGGCGGGCTCGCGCTCGAGCAGCTCGAGCAACTCCGGCCCGATGAGCGTGACGTCACCGGCTCCGAACGTGAACACGATGTCGTCGGGCCGCAGACGTTCGGCGACGCGGGCGGGAACCGCGGACCACGACGGCTCGAAGACGACCCGGTCCGGCGGCAGCGGCACCGCCCGGGCCACCAGAGCCCCAGTGACACCAGGCTCGGGATCTTCGCGCGCCGCGTAGACGTCCATGACGATCACTTCATCAGCGGCACCGAGTGCGGCGCCGAACTCGTCGGCGAAGATGCGGGTCCTGCTGTAGAGGTGCGGCTGGAAGACGGCAACAACCCGCCCGCTGCCGGCCAGCGGCCGGGCCGCCGCGAGCACCGCGGCCACTTCAGTCGGATGGTGGGCGTAGTCGTCGTACACCCACACCCCGCCGGCGTAGCCCTTCAACTCGAACCGTCGTCGGGTACCGGTGAACCCGGCAAGCCCTTCCATGAGGTCCGCGCTGGCGAAGCCCATACCGATTCCCGCGGTGAAAGCGCCCGCGGCGTTGAGCGCATTGTGCCGCCCGGGCACGCGCAGGGTCAGCCGGCCGGTTCGCCGCCCGGCTACGACCAGTTCGAACGAAGCCTGTCCCCCGCTGAACTCGAGCCCAGCGACGCGCACATCGGCCTCCGGCGACTCCCCGTAGGTGCGCACGTCGATACCACGCGCGGCGGCGGACGACGCCAGCGCCCGCGCGCCCGGGTCGTCCGCGCACACCACGAGGTAGCCGGTCACCCGATCGGCGAACGCCTCGAACGCTTTGAAGTACGCCTCGTCGCTGCCGTAGTTGTCTAGGTGGTCGGCTTCGACGTTGGTGACGATCGCCACCTCGGGCGTGTACGCGAGGAACGAGCTGTCGCTTTCATCGGCCTCGGCCACGAACACGTCGCCCGACCCGTTGTGCGCGTTCGCGCCGCTCTCGTTCAGGTTGCCGCCGATCGCGAACGACGGGTCGGCGCCGCAGTGCTGAAGAGCGACCGTGAGCATGGACGTGGTGGTGGTCTTGCCATGCGTCCCGGCCACCGCGATCGCCGTCCGCCCGGCCATCAGCGCGGCCAGCGCGGCGGCTCGCGGCAAGATCTGCAGGCCGAGCCGGCGTGCCTCGACGACCTCCGGATTCGTCTCCCGGATCGCGGTCGAGACGACGACCGTATCCGCGCCGGTGACGTACTCCGCGGCATGCCCACCGTATACCGTCGCGCCGAGGGCGCGCAGGCTGTCGAGTACGGGCGATTCCTTCATGTCGCTGCCGGTGACGGTGCCACCGCGGGCGAGCAGGATCCGGGCGATGCCGCTCATGCCCGCACCGCCGATGCCGACGAAATGCACCCGGCCGAGCCGGTCGGCCGACGGCGGCGCTGCCGGAGGTGGGACGATCATCGGGTACCTCCGCTGTTGCGCGCCTGGGAGGCGGCCCTGCGGATCATCGCCGCCAGCCGGTCGTCGGCATCGCGGCGGCCGAGCCTGGCCGCGGCGTGCGCCATCGCCGCGAGCCGGTTCTCATCGCTGGCCAGCGCCGGCACGTGGTCACGCACCCACTCCGCATCCAGGTCGCCGTCGGCCACCATCAACCCGGCGCCGGCGCGCACCAGCGGCAACGCGTTGCGCCGCTGTTCACCGTTGCCGTGCGGCAGCGGTACGAACACCGCGGGCAGCCCGACGGCGGCAAGTTCAGCACACGTCATCGCGCCTGCCCGGCAGACGGCCAGGTCGGCCGCGGCATAGGCGAGTTCCATGCGATCGATGTACGGCACTATGCGGTACGGCACCGCACCGTCGGACTCGGCCGGGCCGGACTCGGGCATGTTGGCCGAACCGACGGCGTGCAGCACCTGAACCCCGGCGGCTCGGAAAGCGTCGGCGGCAAGCTGCACCGCGGTGTTGATCCGGCGAGCACCCTGGCTGCCGCCGGTCACCAGCACCGTCGGCAGGTCGGGTTTGAGCCCGAACTCGGCCCTGGCCCCGGCGCGGGCGCTCTCGCGATCCAGTGTCGCGACGGCCTGCCGCAACGGAATACCCACGAACTCCGCACCGGGAAGGGGCGAATCCGGGACCGACGTGGCCACGTGCGGCGTCAGGCGGGCGCCGATACGGTTGGCCAACCCGGGCCTCGCGTTCGCCTCGTGCACCACTATCGGGATTCCCACCCGGCGAGCCGCCAGATATGCGGGGAGCGCGACATAACCGCCGAACCCGGCGACCACATCGGCACGTCGAGACCGTAGGATCTCGGCCGTTTCGGCCACCGCGGCACGTAGCCGCAGAGGCAGCTTCGCCAGGTCGAGTGTGATCCGGCGCGGCAGTGGAACCGGCGGAATCAGCGCCAGCTTGTAGCCGCGTTCAGGTACCAGCCTGGTCTCGAGCCCACGCTCGGTGCCCAGCGCCGTGATCTTCACCGACGGATCGTAGCGGCGCAATGCGTCTGCTGTTGCCAGCGCCGGCTCGATGTGGCCGGCCGTTCCTCCGCCGGCGACAACGACGTGCACTACTCGTTCACTCCTTCGCCACGCTTTGCAGTTCGCTGCGGCGCCTCTCCACTCCCCAACGATGCCTCGCCGGCACCTTGCGCCTTCTTCTTCTCCGCCACGTACCGCCGGTACCTAGCGCAGCACATCCATTTCTTCTCGCCGTGCGCGCCGGGCCCTCCGCCGCGCGGCCAACGCCTCTGTCGCGCCGGGCTCTTCCTTGGCGAACCTCAGCAGCAGCCCCACGGCCACCAGCATCGGCATCAAGGCCGACCCACCATAAGACACGAGCGGTAGCGGTACACCAATGACCGGCAACAATCCTAGAACGCTTCCCAGATTCACCAGCGCCTGCGCGACGAGCCACGCGGTGATGCCGGCCGCGGCCAGGCAGGTGAACCGGTCGCGGGTCCGCATCGCCACCCGGGTGCCCGCGTACGCGAGTACGAGAAACAGGCCGAGCACGGCCACGGTCCCCATCAGACCCAGTTCCTCACCGAGGATCGCGAAGATGAAGTCCGTATGGGCCTCGGGCAGCCGTCCCCACTTCTCCCGGCTGGCACCGAGCCCGCGGCCCCACCAACCGCCGGAGCCGAGCGCGTACAAGGCGTGAATCGACTGGAACCCGGCGTCGGAAGCCCGCTCGAACGGATCGAGGAAGGTCAGCACGCGTGTGGTGCGGTTCTGCGAAGACATCACGAAGAACAGCCCGACGAGGGCCGAAGCGCCGGCGGCGAGGTTGAACAACCAGGTCGGGATGCCCAGCACCCACAGCATGGCGAGCACGATCGCCATGATGATCAGCGACGTTCCGAGGTCGTTCTGGCCAACGACCAGCGCGATTACGAGAGCGGCCGCCGGCAGGAACGGAACCGCGATGTGCTTCCACTGCCGCAGGTTCTTACCTTTGCGCGCGAACACGTGAGCGCCCCATACGATCAGCCCGAGCTTGGCGATTTCAGCCGGTTGCACACGGAATGGTCCCCCGAAGTCGAGCCAGCCCTGGGTCCCGTTGACGACGGCGCCCACGCCGGGAGCGTACGTGAGCGCCAGCATCAGCAAGGCGACGCCGAACACGAGCACGGACGAGCGGCGGATCGTCCGGGTCTTGACTCGGGAGACGAGCCACGCCACCGGCATGGCGATCAATACCCAGGCCACTTGACGGGCGAGCACGTAGTACTCGTCGCCGTACCTCACCTCGGAGTAGTAACTCGACGATGACGCCACCATGAGCAGTCCGATCGCGAGCAGCATGCCGGCCGAACCGAGGATCAGGTGATACGACGCCAGCGGGCTCTTGAGCATCCGGCCGACGGTCTCCAGCAGCCGCCGCCCGGTGTGCGCGGCCGACCGGTCACCGCGCAATATTGTCCGGGACTGGCCGCCGGCTCTAGTGTCGGCGGCCATGGCGCCGCCCGACCGCGGCGGCGAACGCATCGCCACGCGCGCCGTAGTTGGCGAACATGTCCATGGACGCGCATGCCGGGGCGAGCAGCACGGTGTCGCCGGGCTGCGCGAGTTCGGCGGCGGCGGCCACGACCTTGTCCATGGCCTCATTGTCGGTCTGCTCGACCTCGACGACGGGTATCTCGGGGGCGTGTCGCGCCAGTGCCGCAGCAATCAGCCGCCGATCGGCCCCGATCAGGACGACCGCCCGCAACCGGCTGCGCGCCGATTCGACCAGGTCGTCGAACTCGGCGCCCTTGGCCAGCCCGCCGCCGATCCACACGACACTGTCGTACGCCGCCAGCGACGCGGCCGCCGCGTGGGTGTTGGTGGCCTTGGAGTCGTCCACCCACGTGATGCCGCCGTCCCTGGCCACCGTCGTCATCCGGTGCGGGTCCGGGGCGAACGCATGCAGCCCGTCCCGCACCGCCACCGCGGGCACACCGAACGACCGCGCGAGCGCGGCGGCGGCGAGAGCGTTGTCGATGTTGTGCGGCGCCGGGGGGTCGACGTCGGTCACGTTGCCGAGTTCGGCGGCCGACGTCTGGCGCTCGGTGACGAAGGCTCGGTCGACCAGGATGCCGTCCACCACCCCGACCATGCCGACCGCGGGCACCGCACGGGTGAAGCCGATCGCCCGCGCGCCCTCGGTCACTTCGGCGTCGCGCACCATCTGCTCGGTCGCCGGATCGGCCACGTTGTAGACGCAGGCCACCTCCACGCCCTGATAGATCCGTGCCTTGTCGGCCGCGTACGCCGCATAGGAGCCGTGCCAGTCGAGGTGGTCCGGTGCGATGTTCAGCACCGCCGCGGACCGCGCGACCATCGATCGGGTCCAGTGCAGCTGGAAGCTGGACAACTCGATCGCCATCACGTCGTACGGTTCGGGGTTCATCACCGCGCTGATGATCGGGTCACCGACGTTGCCGGCGGCAGCCACGCGCAAGCCAGATGCACTCAGCATCTCGGCCAGCATCCGCACCGTGGTGGTCTTGCCGTTGGTCCCGGTGACCGCCAGCCATGGTGCGGGCGCGTCCAGCGGCCGGCACCGCCAGGCCAGCTCGACCTCTCCCCACACGGGGACGTCCCGCGCGGCGGCCTCGGTCAGGATCGGTGCGTCCGGCCGCCAGCCGGGCGATGTGACGACCAGCCCCGGCTCCCCCGGAAGCGACGCGGTCGAACCGGCGCCGAGGCGCACGGTCGCCCCGAGAATCTCCAGGATGTTCGCCCGCTCCCGCTCGGACTCGCCGTCCCGTTCGTCGATGACCGTGACGCGCGCGCCGAGCTCGATCAGCGCATCCGCCGCCGCGAAACCGGACACACCGATGCCGGCGACCACCACGTCGAGCTCCGGCCACGGGCTCGCGCGGTCGGCCGTCCCAAGCCAGCCGGGCACGTTCAACCCGGTAACCCCGCGGACCCGCGCCGGGTGCTGTTGTGGCCGGTTTTCACGCGCCGACCACCCACTCGGCGTAGAAGATGCCCAAGCCCAGCGCCACGCACATGCCGGCGATGATCCAGAACCGGATGACGATCGTCACTTCGCCCCAGCCCTTGAGTTCGAAATGATGCTGCAGTGGCGCCATGCGCAGGATCCGCTTTCCGCCGGTCAGCTTGAAGTATCCGACCTGCAGCACAACCGACAGCGTGATGATCGCGAACAGCCCGCCGAGGACCACGAGCAGCAACTCGGTACGCGTCGTGATCGCGAGCCCGGCGAGCGCGCCGCCGAGCGCCAGCGATCCGGTATCACCCATGAAGATCTTCGCCGGTGAAGCGTTCCACCAGAGGAAACCGAAGCACGCGCCGACAAGCGCCGCCGCGACAACGGCAAGATCCAGCGGGTCGCGAACCTCGTAGCAGGCGGGTCCTGGTGCGACGCCGCAGCTCTGGTTGAACTGCCAGATGCCGATCAGCGTGTAGGCCCCGAACACCATCACCGACGCGCCGGTCGCCAGGCCGTCCAGCCCGTCGGTCAAGTTCACTGCGTTCGAGGTCCCCGAGATGATCAGCAGCGCCCAGATCACGAAGATCGCCACCGGCAGCACGAGTGCGGTGTCGCGCAGGAACGAGACCGCCTGGGACGCCGGAGTCAGCGACTGACTGTTCTCGAACTGGATCGCCAGCAGCGCGAACGCCAACGCGACGCCCACCTGGCCGGCCACCTTCGACCAGCTGCGCAGGCCGAGGCTGCGCTGCTTGGAGATCTTGATGTAGTCGTCGAGAAAGCCGACCAGGCCGAGCCCGACCATCAGCCCCAGCACCAGTAGTGCCGAGACCGACGGCTCGGTCTGCCGGACGAGGTGCGCGGCCGTGTAGCCGGTAACCGTCGCCAGGATGATCACCATGCCGCCCATGGTCGGCGTACCGCGTTTGGTGTGGTGGCTCGTCGGGCCGTCGTCCCGGATCAGCTGCCCGTAGCCACGCCGGACGAGCACGCGAATGGCCGCCGGCGTGCCGAGGATCGAGGCAACCAGTCCGACCACGGCCGCCACCAGTACTGCGATCACCTAGCGTTCTCCTGTTCACCCGATTGTTCGACAGCTTCGGCCAGCAGCGCTTCGGCCACACTCTCGAGCCCGGCGGCCCGCGATGCCTTGACCAGTACCACGTCCCCCGCGTCGATCTCTTTTCGCAATACGTCGAGCGCGGCCGCCGCGTCCGGCACCCACGCCGCATGTTTCCCCGACTGTTCCTCCCCCGACCCCTCGGCCGTCCTCGGTGCACCCTCCGGTGCTCGCGCATCATCGGCATCCAACTCGCTGGCCGCGCCGGCATGGATGGGACGGGCCTGCTCCCCCACCGCGATCAGCCGGTCGACGCCGAGCCGCACCACCAGGCGACCCAACGCGTCATGCTCGGCCGCCGATGTATCGCCGAGCTCGCGCATCTCGCCCAGCACCGCCCACATACGGCGCCCGGTTCCCGTCGCGCCGAGGGCAACCAGTGCCTTGAGCGCCGCGCGCATCGACTCGGGGTTCGCGTTGTATGCGTCGTTGACGACGGTCACGCCGTCGGGACGGTCGGCGACGGCCATCCGCCACGGCGACCGGGGGGTGGCCGCACTCAGCGCCGCAGCGACACCGGCCATGTCCAGCTCGAGCGCCCACGCCGCGGCGGCGGTCGCCAGTGCGTTGCTGACCTGGTGCTCACCGACGAGCTGGAGCGAAACGCGTTCGCTGCCGGCCGGGGTGACGAGGTCGAACGCCGCCCGCCCGCGTTCGTCGAGGCGCACGCGGTCCGCACGGATGTCCGCGTGGACCGATTCACCGAACATCAGAACACTCGCCTCGGTCAGGCCGGCCATCTGCCGGACGAGAGGGTCGTCCGCGTTGAGCACCGCGGTTCCCGTCGCCGCGAGCGCCCGCACCAGCTCCGACTTCGCGCGGGCGATCTCGTCCCGCCCGCCGAACTCGCCGACATGCGCGGTTCCGACATTGAGCACGATGGCGACCTGCGGCCGGGCGATGCCGCAGAGATACTCGATGTGCCCGGCGCCGCGCGCGCCCATCTCCAGAATCAACGTTCGGGTGGTCTCGTCCGCGGTCAGCACGGTCAGCGGGACGCCGACTTCCGTGTTGTACGACCCGGTCGGCGCCACGATCGGCCCCCGCGCGGCGAGCACCTGCGCCAGCAGGTCCTTGGTGGACGTCTTCCCGGACGAGCCGGTCACCGCGACGACGGTCGGGGAGATCCTGGCCAGTGCGGCCGCGGCCAACTCGCCGAGCGCCGCCACCGAGTCCTTCACGACGACGGCCGGCACCTCGACCGGGCGCTGCGCCAGCACGGCGACCGCACCGGCGGCCACCGCGGCACCGGCGAAATCGTGCCCGTCGACGCGTTCGCCGGGAATCGCCACGAAAAGGCCTCCGCGCTGCACACCGCGCGAATCGGCCACCACCGGACCGGTGACCGTCGTTTCCGGGTCGGGCACCGCGTCCAGCCGCCCGTTGGTGGCCGTGGCGATCTCGGAGAGAGTCAGCGCGATCACCGGGCGGACTCACCTCCGGCCGAACCGTTTGCGGCCGACGGCGGTTTCCACGCGTCGAGTGCGGCACGTAGTTCCACGCGGTCGTCGAATGGCACCACGGTGCCTGCCACCTCCTGACCCTGTTCGTGGCCCTTGCCGGCAACGAGGACGGTGTCCGCTCGTCCCGCAGCGATCTCCACCGCGGCGACGATAGCGGACCGCCGGTCGCCGATCTCGCGCACCTCCGCGGACCCACCGGTCGTCCCGGCGAGGACACTACGGCGAATCGCGGCGGGATCCTCCGAACGGGGATTGTCGTCGGTGACGATAACGACGTCGGCCAGGCCGGCGGCGACCGCACCCATCGCCGGGCGCTTCTCCCGGTCCCGGTCGCCGCCGGCGCCGATCACCACGATGAGCTTGCCCGGAGTCGACGGGCGCAGCGCCTCCAGCACGTTCTGCACCGCATCGGGCGTATGCGCGTAGTCCACGACCACCAGGGGCTCGTCGGGGTGTGTCGACCGGACCCGTTCCATCCGCCCCGGCACGCCCTCGCAGGTGCTGATGCCGCGGACGACGGCCGCCGCGGCCACGCCTGCAGTCACGAGCAGGATGGTGGCGAGTGCGGCGTTGGCAACGTTGAAATCACCCGGCAGCGGAGCGCTGACACTCAGAATTTCACCGTCCCGGCTCGCGAGACGGGTGAGTGTCGACCCGCCGGACGCGGCGACCTCGCGCTCGGTGACCGTCCAGTCCGCGTCCGCCTCGGTACCGGTGGCTGCGGTCGCGATGGTGACGACCGGCACGGTCGCTCGATCCACCAACCGCCGTCCCCACACATCGTCGACACACACCACGCCGCGCCGCGCCCGCTCCGCGGTGAACAGGCCCGCCTTGGTCGTGAAGTACTCCTCCAGGTCGCGGTGGAAGTCCAGGTGATCCTGGGACAGGTTCGTGAAGCCGGCAACGTCGAACACGATGCCGTCGACCCGCCCGTAGGCCAGCGCGTGGCTCGAGACCTCCATCACACACGCCGTGACGCCACGTTCGCGCATGGCCGCGAGCAGTGCGTGCACATCCGTCGCCTCCGGTGTGGTCCGCACGCTGCGAACGCGGGTGCCGGCGACGAGCGTCTCCACGGTGCCGATCAGCCCGGTCTCATGCCCCGCGGCGCGCAGCCCGGCCTCGACCAGGTAGCTCGTAGTCGTCTTGCCGTTGGTGCCGGTCACGCCGATCATCAGCAGGTCGGCCGCGGGATCGCGGTAGATACGGGCGGAGACCTCGCCGAGACGCGTGCGCGGGTTTTCGCTGACCAGCACCGGGACACCGACACCGCCGAGTTGCTCGGCACCTGCCGGGTCGGTCCAGATCGCGGCCGCACCGGCGTCCGCCGCCTGCCGGCCAAACCGGGCGCCGTGGGTGTTCGCGCCCGGCAACGCGGCATACAGGTCGCCGGGTCGCACCTGCCGCGAATCGTGTGTGATACCGGTCAGCGCCGCGTCAGCGATCGGCTTCGCGTCCCCCGCGATCTGAGCGTCGAGCAGCGCCGCGATCTCATGCAACCGGCGCGGGTCAACCCGCTCAGGACGAATCGGCACGTCCGAGAGGTTACTGGAGCCGGACCTGCGTGGGTTCGTCACCCGCACCTCCTGGCGCCGCACGCTGCGTCCCCACGCGTGGGCTAGCCCGCCGTCAGCGGCGGAAGGTCGGGCGGCTCGGAGCCGGACGGCGCGATACCCATCGTCTGCAGGGTGAACCCCATCACGTCCTGAAAAACCGGCCCGGCGAGCGTCCCGCCGGAGTTGCCGTTCTTCGGATCGAGTAGCGACACCGCGACCGCGAACCGCGGATTTTCGACGGGAGCGAAGCCGACGAACGATGCGTTGTAGTCGGCGTAGCAGCCGCAGCCGGGATCGATTCGCTGTGCGGTTCCGGTCTTACCGGCCACCCGGTAGCCGTCAACACCGACGTTGCGCCCGGTACCGTCCGGACCCATCGCCGTCTCCAGCATCGTCGTCACGGCCGCCGCCGCCTCCTCACTGATCACGCGGGACGGCTCGCCGGTCGGGCTGATGTCCTCCCGCTCACCGTCCTCGGTCATGGTCGCCGAGACGAGTTTCGGCGGCATCCGCACGCCGCCGTTGGCGATGGTGGCATACGCCGAGGCGAGCTGAACGGTCGTCACCGAAATGCCCTGCCCGAACGCGGCGTAGTCCCGATCGAGGCCGCTCCACTGCTCCGGCAACCGGCCGCCGGCTTCGGCGGGCAGGCCGAGGCCGAGTGCGGTCCCGAAGCCGAAGCGTCGGACATAGTCGCCGAACACCTCCGCGTCCACGCGTTCGGCGGCCAGGATCGAACCCACGTTGCTCGACCTGGCGACGATTCCAGACAGCGTGAACTGTTCCGGACCGTGATCCCAGTAGTCGTTCACGACCTCGCTGCCACGGCTCAGGTTGTCCGGGACGGTGAATGCCGTCCTCGGCCCGGCCATGCCCTGATCCACGACCGCCGCCATCGTGATGGCCTTGAACACCGACCCCGGCTCGTAGACCTCTTCGACCACCCGGTTGCCGCGTTCGCCGGTCTCGGTCGCTCCCGGTCTTTCCGGGTCGACGACCGGCGCGGTCGCCATGGCCAGGATCTCACCGGTGTACACGTCCATCACCACGACGTTGCCGCCGGCTGCATTCGCCGACGCCACGGCATCTGCGATGGCATTTTCGGCGTACCACTGGATGTCCCGGTCGAGGGTCAGCTGCAAGCTCTGCCCGGCGGTCGGCTCGTCCCGGTTGCCGGAGCCGAGCGGGATACGCACATCCGTCCTCGTGGCCTGGTAGGTCATCGACCCGTCCTCGCCGGCGAGCAGGTTCTGGCTGGCCAGCTCCAGGCCGGCAAGGCCGTTGCCGTCGGCGCCGGTGAACCCCAGCACGTTGCCGGCCACCGCGCCGGACGGGTAGATCCGCTCGGACGCCGGCTCGGCGAAGATGCCGGCGAGATCGTGGTCCTTGATCTCGTTCCACGCGTCCGGAGCGACGCTCTTGGCCAGGTAGTGGTACCGGCTGTCCCCGGTCAGTTCTCGCTGCAGAATCGCCGCGTCCTTGTCGAGGATCGGAGCAAGCTCCAGCGCGTACGCGGCGACGTTACCGGCCTCGGTGACCACCTGCTGGTCGGCGATGATGTCGACCGCATCGACCGACTGCGCCAGCACCTTGCCATTGCGATCCACGATCGCACCACGTTGAGCCGGGAGCACGACATCACGCACGTTGATCCCGCTGGCCGCTTCGGCGAACCGGGACGCCTCGAAACCCTGCAGCTGGACGACCCGGCCCACGAGAAGCGACACGAGCACGCAGATCAGCAGGAACGAGACCCGGAGCCGGCGGCGCGGATCGGCCAGCCGCACGACACGTGGCGGACGGGGTGGGCGGCGCGGCCGGGCGGTTCTGGACTGCGCGACTTGGCGGCGGGGGTCGTCCTGTTCCGGTCTTCTCGCGGGACGGCCGGCGCCTTGCGTCCGTCCACCGCCACCCCAAGCTCGCGGGCCCGTCGCCCGCGTGGGCGCTGACGCGGCGGCCGTGGTGCGTGGCGCCCGCGACTTCGACGGCTGCCGTTTACCCGACCGCGCCGCAGCGTTGCCGCCGGCGGGTGGACGATTGCCTCGCGACCGGGACGCCTGCGCCGACTTACCTCCCTGCGATGGACGGCCACCCTGCGCCGACTTACCTCCCTGGGACGGACGGCCACCCTGCGGCGAACGGCCGTTTCTCGACCGCGGCACCTGCGCCGAACCGGTCGACGCCGCACGAGCGCTGCCCGGCGCCGAACCCGAGCGCCCGGCCCTCGTACCGCCGCGGACGGGACGATCGCCACCACCCGGTCGTGTGCCACGGGACTGCGTCATGGCGAAACCTCGCGCGAAACCTCCAGAAACCGCCGGTCCTCGGCTGGGACCATGCCGAGCTGCTCCGCCCGCAGGGCCAGTTCGTCGGGCGCGGCCTGCTGTGCGATGTCGTGCAGCAGTGCCGTTTCGGTCGCACGCAGTTCCTGGGCACGTTGCTCCAAGTCGCGCAGCTCGAACGAACCCTGCTGCAGCGACGAGCTGATCAGCAGTAGGCCGATCAGGCCGACCCCGAGAATGGTCAGTACAAGGGCGACGAACGGCGCCCGCGGAGCCGTCGCCACCGCCTGGACGACCCGCAGCCGTGGCCGATTCCCTGCCGGTGCCGGCGATGCCGTCTTGGCCGTGTTGCCTGCGTTGACCGCACTCATGCCGCCTCCCGGATTCGCTCGGCCGCGCGCAGTTTGGCCGGAGCCGCACGGGGGTTGTCCTCGATTTCGGTTTCGCTCGGTTCTTCGGCGCCTCTGGTGAGCAGCCGCAGCGTCGGCCGGTGCTCGGGTGGCACGACGGGTAGATCACGTGGTGCGGTGCTCGTCGCGTAACGCCGCAGCGCCTGCTTGACGATCCGGTCCTCCAAGGAGTGGTATGCAAGCACGACGATCCGCCCGCCGAGCGCGAGTGCATCGATCGCCGCCGGAACTGCCCGCCGCAACACGTCGAGCTCACCGTTGACCTCGATGCGCAACGCCTGGAATGTCCGCTTGGCGGGGTGTCCGCCGGTGCGTTGCGACGCCGCCGGAATGGCGTCTCGCAGCAACTCCACGAGCCGGGCGCTCGACGAGAACGGCTCGCGTTCGCGCTCCCGGACGATCGCAGCGGCGATGCGCTTGGCGAAGCGCTCCTCGCCGTACTCACGCAGGATCCGAGTCAGCTCGCGCGCGTCATAGGTGTTCAGGACGTCGGCGGCGCTCACTCCGGACGTGGCGTCCATCCGCATGTCCAGTGGCGCGTCGTACGAGTAGGCGAACCCGCGGTCGGCGGTGTCAAGCTGCAGCGACGACACACCGAGATCGAACAGGACCCCGTGGACGCGGTGCAGACCCAACGACTGCAGCGCGCGCGGTAGCTCGTCGTAGACCCGGTGCACCAGCTCGACGCGGCCGTGGAATCTGGCCAGCCGCTCACCGGCGAGTTCGAGCGCGTCCGGATCACGATCAAGACCGACCAGGCGGGCGTCCGGGCATCGCTCCAGCAGCGCCTCTGCGTGGCCGCCAAGACCGAGCGTCGCGTCGACCAGGATCGAATCCGGTGTCGATAGTGCCGGTTCGAGCAGGTCGACGACCCGCTCCAGCATCACCGGCACATGGTGTCCCCACTGCTGCATTGCATCCGCCCCCTTTCTTTCGCCCGCCTGACGTACGTACGGCCAGGTCCCCGCCCGCTCTGGCAAACTCGCCGGCTCAAAGCGGCGGAAGCGCCAGCTCTAAGCGGCGGGGGCGCCAGCTCTAAGCGGCGGGGGCGCCTGGCACCGGGGAAGGTGCGCCAGCCACCCCGCTGAGCGGGCTGGAGACCTCGCCGTACGTCCGTCCACAGGGGTCACAGCCGCGTCGCGCCTGCTAGCTCGCGGCCCTAGAAGATCCCGGGCAGCACCTCCTCGGAAATGTCGGCGAACATCGGCTCCTTCTCCGCCTGGTACGACTCCCATGCGCTCGTGGACCAGATCTCCACTCGGGTCATGGCGCCGACGACGGTGCACTCGCGATCCAGGCCGGCGTACTCCCGCAATGCCGGCGGAATCGTCACCCGGCCCTGCTTGTCGGGAACCTCGGCGGTCGCGCCGGCCGCGAGCATCCGGGCGAAGTCGCGGGTGCCCTTGTGGGTGAACGGCGCCGCCCGCAGCTGCTCGGTGAACTGCGCGAACTCGGCCTCGGGCCACACATACAAACAGCGCTCCTGCCCCCGTGTGATCACAACGCCCTCCGCCAACGCGTCCCGGAACTTTGCCGGGAGAAAGAGCCGCCCCTTGTCGTCGAGCCGGGGGGTGTGCGTGCCGAGAAACACGGCCCCACCTCCGTTCGGCTCTGCCGACAGTCAGACTGCCCTTACTCCATCTTCCGCCACTGTACTCCACAACACCCCACTCGCAACCACTTTCACTCCCTTTTCACCCCTCGGCGCGCCACCCCGCGCTGTTTCGAGTGCGGCGAGGATGACGACGACGGCAATCTCGATCGGCGGAAATCACTGCGATCCGGATCCCGGCCGATGCGATACGGGCGGACTTTGAACTCGTCCCCAGAGTCCGAACGTGCCGCACTCAGACGGACAAACCCGTCCTTGACCTGATCGAGACCCCCTAGGACTCGTAAACGTGACGGACATTTGTCAGACTCAGGAAAGGTGTAAGACGCGGCCGACGCACCGCAGCAGCAGGAGGAACCTACGTGGCAAGCAGCCTTATCCCACCGAACGATGCCCATCCGGCGGTCGCACCGGCCAGCGGACCAGAGGGCCTAACCGAACTCACTGAGACCGCGAACCGCATTCAGGCCGCCGTCGGAACGGTGATCGAGGGGAAGCCGGCTGCGATCAAGCTCGCGCTGACCGTCTTGCTCGCCGAGGGCCACCTACTCATCGAGGACGTACCCGGCGTCGGCAAGACGATGCTCGCCAAGTCGCTCGCCCGATCGATCGATTGCTCGGTTCAGCGCGTCCAGTTCACGCCCGATCTCATGCCGAGCGATCTGACCGGCGTGTCGGTGTTCAATCAGCAGACCCGCGATTTCGACTTCAAGCCAGGTGGCATCTTCGCCAACATCGTGGTCGGTGACGAGATCAATCGGGCATCCCCGAAGACACAGTCCGCGCTCCTCGAAGCCATGGAGGAGCGCCAGGTGACGGTCGATCGCACCACCTACCACCTCGACCCGCCGTTTATGGTCGTCGCCACGCAGAACCCGATCGAGATGGAAGGCACGTACCCGCTGCCGGAGGCGCAGCGGGACCGCTTCATGATCAGGCTGTCGATGGGATACCCGGATATGGGCGACGAGATCGACATGCTCAGCACCCACGGCGGCGCCGAGCAGAGCTCGCTGGACACGCTCGAGCCGGTCACCGACGGTACACACGTCGCAAAGCTCGTCGAGATCGTCCGTGGGATCCATGTGTCGCCCGCGGTGAAGAACTACGCGGTCAGCCTGGCGGACGCGACCCGACGCTCCCCCGACCTACGCCTCGGCGCGTCGCCACGAGCCACCTTGCACCTGATCAAGGCGGCAAAGGCGTGGGCCGCCTTGAACAACCGCGAATACGTCCTTCCGGACGACATCCAGCACCTGGCCACTGCTGTCCTCTCGCACCGGCTCCTTCCGACCGCCGATGCGCAGATCGGCCAGCGAAACGTGGAAGGCATCATCGCCACGCTGGTGAGCAAGATTGCCGTTCCCGATGCGACGCGTTCCTGATTCCCGAAGGTTCGGCCGCCCACCGAGCAGCGCCTGGCTCCGGCTGGTACCGGACAGCCACGGGAAGTGGTGATCCGATGAGTCGAGTGTGGTCGGGGCTGACCAAGCGCGGCCGGTGGTTCCTGCTCATCGGACTCGCTATGACGATCGCCGCGATCGTCGGCGGCGCCCCGGACATGCTGCGCGCCGGAATCCTGGCGCTCGCGCTGCCCGGAGTGAGCCTTGCGATGGCACTGCGCAGCCGGATCCGGCTGGCGGCGAGCCGGTCGGTGGAACCGCGGCGCACACCTGTCGACACCACCGCCACGGTGCGGCTGTGGTTGCAGAACATGGCCCGGGTACCCAGCGGTGTGCTGCTGGTCGAGGATCAGCTCCCGTACTCGCTCGGCAACCGCCCGAGGTTCGTCCTCGATCGGGTCTGGTCCCGCTTCCGGCGCGAGGTGCGCTATACGGTTCGTGCCGATGTGCGGGGCCGCTACGTCATCGGCCCGTTGACGCTGCGCGTCACCGATCCGTTCGGCCTCGTCGAGCTGTACCGCTCGTTCACCGAGACCGCGACTCTCGTCGTCACACCGCAGATCCATCCGCTGTCCGCCGTACGGCTCGCCGGCGAGTGGAGCGGCAGTGGTGAGAGCAGGCCGCGCTCGATCGCCAGTGCGGGCGAGGAGGATGTGACGATCCGCCAGTACCGCCACGGCGACGACATCCGCCGCGTAAACTGGCCGGCGACGGCGCACCACGACGAACTGATGGTACGACGTGAGGAACAGCCCTGGCAGAGCCGCGCCACGCTCCTGCTGGACACCCGGGTCAAGGGTCACGCGGGCCAGGGTCGCGACTCCTCGCTGGAATGGGCGGTCAGCGCAGCCGCATCGATCGGTGTGCATCTCGCCCGCCGCGGCTACGCGCTCCGGCTGATCACCGACTCGGGGATGGCCGTGAGCGCGTCGTGGCACAGCGCCGACGAGGGACCGGCCGACGCAGAAGCTCCACTGCTCGATGCGCTCGCGGTCGTCGAGGCGAGCCGGAACGCGTCGGTCGGATACTGGCCCGACATGCTCGCCGGCGGCGGCACGTCGAGCGGGCTGCTGATCGCAGTGATCGGCAAGCTACGCCCGGAGGAGGCACACGTCGTCGCCGGCCTGCGCCATGGGTCGACCGCCGCGCTGGCCATCTTGCTCGACACGCCGTCGTGGACGTCGGTCTCGGACAAAGCCCGCGAGCAGCACGCGCTCACGCTGGCCGAATCCGAGCAGATCCTGCGGCGCGCCGGGTGGGGAATCGTCACCGCCGGCCGCCAGGACCTCATCACCGATGCGTGGGAGCGGCTCGGCGGGCCGCGGCGCGGCCATGACATCCCCAGCCCGACTCTGATCCGCTCCGGAGGTACGTCATGAGCGGGGCAACCCGGATCACCATCGTCGCGGCGGCGGCCGTTTTCCTTTCCGCGTTGCCGTTGACCGCGGTGACCAGCACCGAAGACTGGCTGCTGCCGGCCATGGTGGCGATCGGGCTCGTCGCCGGTACCGGGTGGCTGCTGCGGCAACGGCGCATCCCACGTCCTGTGATCATCCTCGGTCAGCTGATCGTCCTGGTGCTGTGGTGCGGTGTACAGGTCGCCGCCGACGTGGCACGGATCGGCTTCATTCCCACCATCGAATGGGCGCAGCGGATCGTGCTCGTCGTCGGCGAGGGCATCGAAGCCGTGACGACCTACGCCTCCCCCGCTCCGGTCGGCCGGGGCATCCTCTTGCTGCTGGTCGCCGGCATCGGCCTGGTGGCGATCGCCACCGATGCGCTGGCCACGACGTACAACCGGCCCACCCTGACCGCTGCGACGCTGGCCGCGAACTACATCGCCGTCGTGATCATTCTCGGAGGCGACTTGGAGTGGGTCTGGTTCGTCCTGCCGGCGGCCGGTTACCTCATGCTGCTCGGAGCCGAGGGTCGCGTTCGGGTTTCCCAATGGGGGCGCTCGGCGACACCGTCGTCGCGGCACCGTGGCGTGCCCGAGACCTCCTCGCTGGCGCGCAGCGGTCGCCAGGCCGGCGCCATCGCGCTGTTGTCGGCGGTGCTCATCCCGGCGTTGCTTCCGGCGCTGAGCGAGGGCTTGGTCGAAGGTGGCCTGCTTGGTGGCGCAGGAGGCAGTGGGCGCACGATTCGGGTGGACAACCCGATCGTCGACCTCCAGCGCAACCTCAACCAGGACGCGGACGTGACGGTGCTGCGTTACGAAACCGACTCCGAACGCCGCGAATACATCCGGGCGGTGACACTCGATGTATTCGACGGCGAGCGGTGGGACCCGTCGCAGCGTGACGTCCCGACGTCACAGCGTGTCGGCGAAGGGGTCGTGCTGCCGGACCCGCCGGGCCTGGCCGAAGACGAGTACGAACTGGACGGGTACCGGTTCGAGATCACTGAGAACTACGCCTGGCTGTCACTCCCCCTCGTCTATCCGGCACGCACGATCGACGTCGAGGGCGACTTCCGCTACGCCGCGGACACGCTCGACGTGCACCATGCCGACGGTGATCCGCGCGGGACTGAATACACGCAGCAGGCGATCATCATCAACCACGCCCCGGAGACACTGCTCGACGCCGGATCACCCGGCCCCGAGTTCGAATCGCTGACCGAACTGCCCGAAGGCGTGGCGGACTCGCTCGAGCCGTACCTGGACGAGGCGATCGGCGACCTGACCAACAAGTTCCGGCAGGCGTCCGCGCTCCAGGCGTGGTTCCGCACCGAGGGCGGGTTCGACTACGACATCCAGGTACCCGACTCGGGCACCTCCGAAGGCGAACTGGTCAACTTCCTGGAGGTACGCGTCGGATTCTGCCAGCAGTACGCCACCGCGATGGCGGCGATGGCCCGCGCACTCGACATCCCGGCACGTGTCGCGGTCGGTTTCACGCCAGGTGAGCAGATTCGCGACAACGAGTGGGTTGTGCGTGGGGAGGACGCGCACGCCTGGCCGGAGCTGTACTTCGAGGGTGCGGGTTGGGTGAGGTTCGAACCGACCCCGGCGGGTCGCACCGGTGTCGCGCCGGAATGGACCCAGCTCCCCCGCGACGACGAGGCCCCGGTACCCGACCCGGTCGACCTGCCGGGGGCGCAGTTCCCGGAGGATGTGGAGTTCCCCACGGGTCTCGATGCGGGCGGTGGAGCGATCGACTCGTCGGACGGCTTGCCGGATTACGCATTGCCGATCGCCGGCGGGGTGTTGGGGCTGGCCGTCGTGGTGTCGCTGCCGTGGGGGTTGGCACGGCTTCGCCGCGAACTTCGGTGGCGCCGGGCGGCTGACGACCCGATAGCCGAGGCCGAAGCCGCATGGGTCGACCTTCGCGAGGGTGCCGCGGACTGCGGGCTCGGCTGGGCTCCGTCCAGTACACCTCGCGCAGTGAGCCGGCAGCTCGCCGCTGACGCAGGCCTCTACGCCGACGCGCGAACGTTGCTCGAGCGAATCACGCTATCCACCGAACGGGCCAGGTACGCGCCGACCACCGATCGTCAACCCGGCCTGAAGGACGATGCCGCCGAACTCCGGCGCGAACTGCTCGCCGTCGCGCCGCGGTTGCGCCGGATCAAAGCGTTCCTGTGGCCGGCGGGAACAGAAGGCCTCTTGGCGGCGGCCGGCACGCAGATCGGTGACCTGCTCGAAGGGATTGAGGCGGCCAACAACCGGCTGCGTGAACGGATGGCCGGCCTGCTCCCGGCCCGTCGTTAACCTGATCGCCGCTTTGTCACCTGATCGGTGTCGCCGTAACGATCAGGTCGCGAACATCAGGCATCGCTACGCCCGGCCGGTCACCTGATCTCAAGCGTTACGTCACCGCATTTGCGATCAGGTGAGGAAATTGCATGTGAGCGGACCGTTTCTCACCTGATCCACCGCAGTTCAGTAGCGTCCGCCGCCTGGTCCCTGTTCGCGGCGGCGACGCCAGCGCTCTTCGAGGCGTTCCATGAAGCTGCCACGGTGTTTCTGCCGTGGCGAACGTCCAGACTTTGCGCTGGCGTCGGTGTCGGGGCCGGCGAATGTACCCAGCTCGCCCTCGGCCGGCACGCGCCGCCAGGAAGTGATCGCATACCACGCCGAAACGAGCATGACGACAAAGCCGCCCACCCCGACCCAGGTGACTCCGGAGACGGCACCGGTCATAAGGACGACAATGCCGACAATGAACACCAATGCGGCCACCAACGCACGCCGTCGGTAGCGCCGTCGCAGGTCAGCTCCCTGCAGCGCATTGGCGAACTTCGGGTCCTCGGCAGTGAGCGCTTGCTCCATCTGCTCGAGCAACCGCTGCTCGTGCTCGGAGAGAGGCACGTGTTCCCTCCACTATCGGGTGCTGGCGCGGAGCGCGTCGATATCTGCCCTTCCAGCATATGCGGCCCGCCGGTGGGACGAAAGTCGGTCCCACGCCTAATCACAACTGTTCCTGTTATTGCGGCAGTGCGTCGGCCACCTGCGATGATGTGCGCCATGGCGAACGACGTGCTGGGACCAGGTTACACCGCGACGACGATTCCACTGCGCCCGGACGACGAGGGGGAGGTCATTGCGACACTTGTCACCCGCAAAGCCGAGTCACCGACCCGAACAGCGGTGCTCCACGTGCACGGATTCGTCGACTACTTCTTCCAGACTCATCTCGCAGATGCATGGACGGCCGACGGCTACGACTTCTACGCGATCGATCTGCGCAAGTACGGACGCTCGTTACGCCCCCATCAGACACCGAACTACTGCACCGACCTGTCGGTCTACTTCGAAGAGTTGGACGAGGCCGCCCGGATCATCCGGGACAGCCATGACGTGTTGGTGGTCATGGGGCATTCGACCGGTGGCTTGATCACGAGTATGTGGGCTCACGAGCGCCGCGGGACGGGCTTGGTCGACGCCCTGGTGCTCAACAGTCCCTGGTTCGACTTGAACGAGAACGCGGTGACCCGCCTCGTCGGCTCACGTGTGGTCGACCTGATCGGTGCGCGGTGGCCGAAGCGGCCGATCGTGGCCGGCCTTCCACCGCACTACGGGCGGAGCCTGCACGCCGACCACGACGGCATCTGGACCTACGATCTGCGGTGGAAGCCGGTGAACGGGTTCCCGGTGTACGCCGGCTTCCTGCGCGCGGTTCACAAGGCGCAGCTCAAGCTCGCGAAGGGCTTGGCGATCGACTGCCCGGTTCTGGTGTGTGCGTCGACCGACAGCGGTCCGGTCCGCCGCTGGTCGGAGAAGCTACGCACCGCCGACTGTGTGCTGAACGCCGAGCACATGGCGGCACGGGCACCGAAGCTCGGGGCGGACGTGACGGTGGTGCGGATTCCCGACGGCATCCACGATCTCGCGCTGTCCGATGAGCCGGCCCGGTCCATCTACTTGAATACCGTCTCCTGCTGGGTCCGCGAGAAGGTCACGAGTCGATACGAGTGAATCCGGTGCCGCCGTGGCGGCACCGGATTTCACCCTCACCGCTTCGTCAGCTGCAGCCGGACGTCGACCCGCAGCCCTCGCACACGTAGCAGCTCCCGGCCGGACGCATCTTGGTGCCGCAGGTGACGCACAGCGGAGCGTCGGCGTTCTTGCCGGTCAGCAGCTCGAGCAATTCGGTCGAGGTGTGCGCTTCGGCCGCGTCGTCATCATCGGGCTGATCGGTCGCCTCTTCACGTGGCCGCTCGACCACTGCGGACTGCCGAAGCGCGTCGGCGTCGAACTCCTCGTCCTCGCCTTCGGCGGCATCGAGCTTCGCGGTGCGCTCCTCCGCGGTGAATACCCCGAGGGCGGCGCGCTCTTCGTACGGCAGATTGTCCAGTGCCAGCCGCCGGAAGATGTAATCCATCACCGAGGTCGCCATGCGAATGTCCGGGTCGTCGGTCATGCCCGCCGGCTCGAAGCGCATGTTCATGAACTTCTCGACGTACTTCGACAGCGGCACGCCGTACTGCAGCGAGATCGAGACCGCCAGCGAGAACGCGTCCATCACACCGGCGAGCGTGGATCCCTGCTTGCCGAGTTTCAGGAACACTTCGCCGAGGCCGTTGTCCGGGTAGGACCCGGCGGTGATGTACCCCTCGGCGCCACCGACGGTGAACGACGTCGTCCGGCTCGGGCGCGACTTCGGTAGCCGGCGGCGGGTCGGGCGGTACTCGACCCGGACCTCCGGTTCGGGTTGCGTCGCCTCGGCCTTCTTCGCCTTCGCGACCGACAACGGCTGGCCGACCTTGCAGTTGTCGCGGTAGACCGCGAGCGCCTTGAGGCCGAGCCGCCATCCCTCGTAGTAGATGTTCTCGATGTCTTCGATCGTCGCCTCTTCGGGCACGTTGACCGTCTTGGAGATGGCACCGCTGAGGAACGGCTGGATCGCGGCCATCATCTGGACGTGCCCCATCGGCTTGATCGATCGCTTGCCCATCGCGCAGTCGAACACGTGGTAGTGCTCGGAGCGCAGGCTCGGCGCGTCGATGACGTGGCCGTGCTCGGCGATGTACTCGACGATGGCCTCGACCTGTTCATCCTGGTAGCCGAGGTTGCGCAGCGCCCGCGGCACGGTCTGATTGACGATCTGCATCGACCCGCCGCCGACCAGCTTCTTGAACTTCACCAGCGCGAGGTCCGGTTCGACACCGGTCGTGTCCACGTCCATCATCAAGCCGATCGTTCCGGTCGGCGCGAGAAGGCTGGCCTGCGCGTTCCGCCAGCCGTTCTTCTCGCCGATCTTGTTGCCCTCGGCCCAGACCTTGGTGGCCATATCGTGGATCTCAGTGTCCATCTGGTCGAACGGCTTGATCTCGTCATTGGCCGCTGCGTGCTTGCGCATCACCCGCTGGTGTGCCTTCGCGTTGCGTGCGTAGCCGTCGTAGGGTCCGACCACACCGGCCAGTTCGGCCGAGCGCTTGTACGCCGCAGCGGTCATGAGTGAGGTGATCGCAGCCGCGAGCGACCGTCCGTCGTCGGAGTCGTACCCGTGCCCCTCGGCCATCAACAGCGCGCCGAGGTTGGCGTACCCGATACCGAGCTGCCGGTACGCCCGCGTGGTCGCGGTGATCGTTTCTGTCGGGAAGTCGGCGAAGCAGATCGAGATGTCCATCGCAGTGATCACGAGCTCGACCGAGCGCCGGAACCGCTCGACATCGAATGTGTCGTCGTCCCGCAAGAACTTCATCAGGTTCAGCGACGCCAGGTTGCACGACGAGTTGTCCAGCGATAGGTACTCACTGCACGGATTACTGGCGGTAATGCGACCCGTCTCTGGGTTGGTGTGCCAGTCGTTGATCGTGTCGTCGTACTGCAGGCCAGGGTCGGCGCACTCCCATGCGGCGGTCGCCATCTTGCGGAAGAGCGACTTGGCGTCGACCTCCTCGACGACCTCGCCGGTCTGCCGCGCCCGCAGGCCGAACTTCTCGCCCTTTTCGACGGCTCGCATGAACTCGTCGGACACGCGGACCGAGTTGTTCGCGTTCTGGTACTGCACCGAGACGATGTCCCGGCCGCCGAGATCCATGTCGAACCCGGCGTCCCGCAGCGCGCGGATCTTGTCCTCTTCCCTGGCCTTGGTTTCGATGAACTCCTCGACGTCCGGATGGTCGACGTCGAGCACCACCATCTTGGCGGCACGCCGGGTGGCACCGCCGGACTTGATCGTGCCGGCCGACGCGTCGGCGCCGCGCATGAAACTGACCGGCCCGGACGCCGTACCGCCAGAGGACAGCAGCTCCTTACTGGAGCGAATCCGGGACAGGTTCAGGCCGGCACCCGAACCGCCCTTGAAGATCAGCCCTTCTTCGCGGTACCAGTTCAGGATCGACTCCATCGAGTCGTCCACCGACAAGATGAAGCAGTTGTGAACTCGCAGCCCTCCGGAGAGGTACTCACCGCTCTCGGTTTGGATGTCGTACACATCCATTGGGCCAAGGTTCTCGATGCGCGCTACTTGGAGCTGCTTGACTTCACCCGCACCTCGCCCTGGCAGGTCAAAGCTGGCTTCAAGCTTGTCTGCCTTCGTCGGGTCGAGGAAACCGATCTCGTCAGCGAAGATCCGCCGGTCACCAGAGTTCTGAATACGCACGGACCAGCACCCATGACGGTCGTCCCGTGCGTCGGTCTTGAAGCTCACCCTTGAGAAGATGCCGAACCGGAGCAACAGATTCTGCACACCACGGATGAGCTCCTCGGAGATCATATCCGCCGCGACCATCGTGGATCGATCACGGCGCGAGACGTAGCCTTCTGCCTGGAAGATGCTTCGCAGGTAGGCAGCCACCACTGGGAGGGGAGCGGTAAACAGCCGGTCCGGCACACGCATCTGTGTGCCACGGGTCCGAAGATCCCACCGCTCGACGAAGTTGGCTAGCTGGTCGCCATAAAGGCAAGTGCGTCGGCAATCGAGGCTTTCATCCTTGGTCTCAACGGTGCGTTCATGCCGATGAACATGTGGGAAGACGCGGTCCAAAGCTGACGTGACCCAAGCCAGCTCGGCGTCGGTCACCGTCATTGCCTCGATGGTGAGCGACTTGTTCGTTCCCTTGTACTGGCCGACGAAGCCGTCGGACTGTAGCCAACCAGCAAGAGCAGCCTCGGCAATCTCTCTATCCGTGATCTCGGATTCACCAGCGGAGACCCGGCGGTGCCACTCAAGTACGTCGCCCACCTGAAGCGTGCCCGCCTCGACAAAGCGCCCAGTACCGATCCCGGAACTCCTCCACACCAGATGGTCAGCTGTGACATCGAGTTGGTGACCTGCCTTCGTGTGGATCCGCAGGACGTCCTTGACGCCGTTTGCCTTGGTTGCGACGATCTTCGTCACGCCGTCAGCGTCGTACACCTTTGTGCCCACCGAGTTGTTCTCAACCAACTGACCAATCGGCACCAAGCCACCTGGTGTGCTAACAAGAGAGTTGTATGGCTGGCACGCGCTGACCTGCTGTGGGGACGACGTGCCGACGTTGAACCACACCGGCGAGTTGAAGGAAAAAACCTGGTGTAACAGCATCCAGGTCAGCTCGTGCTCGAAGATTTCGGCGTCGTCCTCGGTGGCGAAGTAGCCGTGCTCCTCCCCGGCGGCACGGTACGTCTTGACGACACGGTCGATGAGCTGCTTGAGGCTCCACTCGCGCTTGTCGGTGCCGAGCGCGCCGCGGAAGTACTTGCTGGTGACGATCGTCGATGCGTTCGCCGACCAGAAATCGGGAAACTCCACGCCCTTCTGCTCGAAGACGGTCTCGCCGGTTCTCCAGTTCTGCTGGACGACATCACGTCGCTCCCACGTCACCTCGTCGTATGGGTGCACGCCTTCGGTGGTGAAGATGCGCTCGATGGCCAGCCCCTGCGTGGCGGCCTTCGCCTTGGCCGAACGCTTGCTGTTCGTACCGCGGCTCATGCCGCTGACCGTCTCGGTCATTTCCAACTCCTTCGTCCCCCAACCCGGTCCTGCTGCCGGGTCGTTTGTTCTTGCGTCAGTACGAGCCGCGTGGCCGGGGCACGCGGCCGGTCGTGCTATACCCCGCGCGAGGCTGGACGGCGCTGCGCCGGATTCGGCTCCGGCACCGTCTCACCCTGTTCGGCTCGCAGCATCGCTATCTCCGCCTCGAAGTCGGCCAGGCTGTCGAAGCCCCGGTAGACGCTGGCGAACCGCAGATATGCCACTTCGTCGAGTTCGCGCAACGGCTCGAGGATGGCCAGTCCGACCTCGTTGCTCGGCACCTCCGCTGCACCTGAGGCACGGAGCCTGTCCTCGACGTGCTGTGCCAACCGCGCCAGTGCGTCAGCGCCGACGCCCCGTCCCTGGCACGCCTTGAGCACTCCCGCGATGACCTTCTCTCTACTGAACGGTTCGGTGGCGCCCGACCGTTTCACCACGGCAAGCGTGATCTGCTCGACGGTGGTGAATCGCCGCTCACAGCTCAGACACTGCCGCCGCCGTCGGATCACCGCACCGTCATCTGCAGTTCGGCTGTCGACGACACGACTATCCGCACTTCGGCAGAACGGACACTGCATGGCCACCTCCCCCTTTCGGTACTGGTCGTCACGTCCAACCGTCCGTGACTGCGGCCACCACGCACGGTTCCGCAGTGGACAACCTGTGGATGCCCTGGGGAGAACCTGTGGGTCGTGAACCACAATTTGTGGACGACTTACATCAATGTAACTACTACATCTAGGGGTACCGTACGTCCTCCACCAGGGGTGTGCAACCCAATACCCGGCGTGTCGCACAGCCATTTTCATCACCGCAGGTCAGGGCTCAACCGGCACGAGGAGGATGTCGCCGGGCCGGATCTGCGACGCCGACTCCAGGCCGTTGAGCGACATAATCGCGGCGATGGTGTCGTGCCGATCCGCGGCCGGCTGCACGTCCCCGGCCAGGTCCCACAATGTCTCCCCCGGCTCGACCATCACCTTGGTGGTGGTTACCGGCGCGCGCGAGCCATCGCCCGGCACGGTCACCACGATCAGGGCAGCGACGACGGCCATCACGAGCCACACCAGGGCGACGACGACGCGGCCCCGCGGCGTGAGGCGCGAACCGTGCGGGTCTGGAGCATGCGAATCGGCGCACGCGGCCGGGCCACGCCGACCTACCGAATGCTCCGGCCGGCGCTGCGGAACCCCCGCCGGAGCATCGCCGGGACGGACATCTTCCAGAACGCCGCGCGCGCTCGCCTCACGCGCCGGCACACCGGCATGGCGCCGAGATCCCCATGCCGGACGCCCGCCGTTCCTGTGACCCGTGATCGTGTCCATCGCCATCTCAGGCCCCTCCAAACCATTGGTACATCCGTTCGATCGAACGTACGTACCCTTTCTACACCCCGGCACTGACAGAGTCGAGACACGTCGAACAAGTGTTTGATCGGAGTCGCCGACAGCGCTACTGTTGACACCGTCAACTTCACGTGAGATCGGAGGGGCCGTGAACAGCAAGCGCGATGAAAAGCCCGGTTCGGGCGGCACGGTACACCAGTTCCCCGAGCCGGCCGATCGCCTGGCCGCGCTCACACCACGGCAGACGCGGGTACTCGAGGTCATTCGGGACTCGGTCGGCCGGCGCGGCTACCCGCCGAGTATGCGCGAGATCGGCGAAGCCGCCGGACTGTCCAGCCCGTCCAGCGTCTCGCATCAGCTCAGCGTGCTCGAGGCGAAGGGCTACATCCGCCGCGACCCGAACCGGCCCCGCGCGCTCGAGGTGCTCGACCCTGGTGTGGACACCGCCGACGTCACCGGTATCAGCGACGATCGCCCGCAGCCGTCGTACGTGCCACTCGTCGGGCGCATCGCGGCCGGTGGTCCGGTGCTCGCCGAGCAAGCCATCGAGGAGATGTTCCCGCTCCCCCGCCAGCTGGTCGGCGAGGGCACGTTGTTCATGCTCAACGTCACGGGTGACTCCATGGTCGACGCCGCGATCTGCGACGGCGACTGGGTCGTGGTCCGGCAACAGCAGGTTGCCGAGAACGGTGAGATCGTAGCGGCGATGATCGACGGCGAGGCTACCGTCAAGACATACAAGAAGCGTGCCGACGGTGTCTGGCTGCTGCCGCACAACGACGCGTACGATCCCATTCCGGGCAATGAGGCGACGATTCTCGGCCGGGTCGTCGCGGTCCTGCGCCGCGTCTAGCGGGTCAGCCCGGTCGGCTCGACCTGTCGGCCGCCGCCGCGAGACGCTTCAGCGCGCCGGTCACCACGGCGTGGTCGGAGGTGAACCACATCGGCGGCAGCGATGCGCGCAGGAAAGATCCGTAGCGCGCGGTCACCAACCGTGGATCCAGCACCGCCACCACGCCCCGATCGGTGGCTCGGCGCACGAGCCGTCCCGCGCCCTGCGCGAGCAGCAATGCGGCGTGCGTTGCCGAAACCGACATGAAACCGTTGCCGCCGGCACGCTCGACGGCCCGTTGCCGGGCCGACATGAGCGGGTCATCAGGGCGCGGGAAGGGCAGCTTCTCGATCACGACCAGCTGACACGCCCCGCCCGGAACGTCCACGCCCTGCCAGAGCGACAGCGTCCCGAACAGGCATGTCGTGTCGTCGGCGAGGAACTTGCGTACCAGCGTCGGCACGACGTCCTCGCCCTGGCACAGCACCGGCACGTCCGCGAGCCGTTTGCGCACCGCCTCGGCCGCCTCGACCGCGGCCTGGCGCGACGAGAACAGACCCAGCGTCCGTCCGCCTGCCGCGCTCACCAGATCGACAAGCGCGTCGACGGCCTCCTCGCGCAGGCCGTCGCGCCGTGGCTGCGGCAGGTGACGCGGCACGTACAGGATCGCCTGCTTCGCGTAGTCGAACGGCGACCCGACATTGACGCCCCGCCAGTCCGGTGGGTCGTCGCCGGCCAGGCCGAGCGAGCGGGCGAGCGGGTCGAACGTTCCGCCGAGTTCCAAGGTGGCCGACGTGAGCACGACGGTGCACTCGCCGAAGAGCTTGTCCCGCAGCAGGCCGGACACCGACAACGGCGCCACCCGCAGGATCGGCCCGCCACGGTCCCGGTCCTCGACCCAGATGACGTCGTACTCGCTCGCTTCGGCCATCCGGGATGCTGTGCCGAACACCTCGTCCACCGCCGCCTTGCTGGTCTTGCGCCCGGACTCGGCGTCCGGTTCGCGTTCGTCCTTGGCGGTGGCGGCCAAGCCCGACTGGACCGCGCGCGCCGCGTCCCGTACGGCGGCCAGCGCCGCAGCCAAACCGTCCGGCAGCGGCGGGTCGAGCCGGCCCGGTGGCACGTCGGCCAGCACCTTGGCTAGTACGTCAGCGGCGTCGCTGAGCTCGGCGGCATCCCCGTCATCCACGTACGACCGTGCCCGCTTGCCCGCTCGTTCGGCGACACCAGGAGACAGGTCGGCACTCGCCACGCTCGTCACCCGCCCAACCAGCTCATGGCCCTCGTCCACGACGACGATGTCGTGGTCCGGAAGCACCGGCACTCCTTCGAGGGCGTCGATCGCCAGCAGCGCGTGGTTCGTCACCACGACGTCGACGTCGGCCGCCCGGCCACGAGCGCGCTCGGCGAAGCACTCGACCCCGAACGGGCATTTCTGGGCACCGAGGCACTCCCGCGCGCTCACCGACACCTGCGCCCAGGCGCGGTCGCTGACCCCCGGTTCGAGCCGGTCACGATCGCCCGTACCGCCGGATTTCGCCTGCTCTTCGGCCCACTCCCGAGCCCGAACCACGTCCAGACCCACCGACCCCGACACCAACTCGTCGGCCGCCACCAACGCACCTTGATCGTCCGGCACGCCGTCGCGAACCCGATGCAGGCACGCGTAGTTGCTCCGACCCTTCAGCGTGGCGAAGCGCAGCGGCCGGCCGAGTGCCGGCTCAACCGCGTCGCCGAGCATCGGTAGATCACGGTCGACGAGTTGCGCCTGAAGCGCCAGTGTCGCAGTGGCGACGACGACCGGCTCGCCCGTCGCGTCGGCATGCAGAACGGCCGGGACCAGATAGGCCAGCGACTTGCCGGTCCCCGTGCCCGCTTGCACAAGTAGGTGTTCTCCGGTGCGGATGGCCCGTTCGACCGCCGCTGCCATCTGGATCTGACCGCGACGCTCGCTCCCTCCGATCGCCTCTACCGCGTCGGCGAGCACCGCTCGCACGCGTTCCGGAGTCACCGCCGACTCGGTACCCGCCGTCGCGGAGCCCTCAGAAGGGTCTGAATCGGTCGCGAGATCGGGGCCGTCGGCCGTTACGGGGCCGTCACGCTGCGCGGGATCGTCCACCGCAGCAGGCTACCCGCACCCGGCGCGCCGATCGACAGGTCAAGGCGTCGTTGTGGACGACGCATATTGGATCCGAGCGGACCGGGCACCTCCGGCGGCCCGGGACGCCGTCCGCCACCCATCGCAAGCTCCAACTCGGGACGTTTCGAAACCGACCGACGTGATGGAATGGTCCGCATGACCTACGACGCCGCTCCGCTGATTCCACGCGATGTGCTTTTCGGCAACCCCGAGCGCAGCGCACCTTCGCTGTCCCCCGATGGGACCAAGCTCGGCTTCATCGCGCCCGAAGAGGGCGTGTTGAACGTGTGGGTCGGGCCGGCCGACGATCCGACCGCCGCCGTGGCCGTCACCCACGATCGTGGCCGTGGAGTGCGGACGTTCAGCTTCTGCCACGACGACAAGACACTCGTCTACCTGCAGGACACCGACGGCGACGAGGATTGGCGGCTCTACGCCCTCGATCTTGCGTCCGGGGAGGCGACCCTCGTCACGCCGGGCGAGGGCGTGCACGCGATGGTCCTGGCGCACAACCGGTGGCACCCGACGACGATGCTGGTGGGGCTCAACGCGGACAACCCGGCTCTGCACGACGTCTACCGCTTCGACCTGGCGACCCGCGAGTTTGACAAGATCGAGACCAATCCCGGCTACGCCGGGTGGTTGATCGACTCCGACCTTCGCGTGCGCGGCGGCATGGCCATGACCGAGGACGGCGGTGCGGTGATCTCGCTGCGTGACCTCGATTCCGGCAAGGACGAGCCGTGGCTCGAGATCGCGCCGGAGGATGTCAGCAACACCGGCATCGTCGGCTTCAGCCGGGACGGCATGTCCGCCTATCTGACCACCAGCGTCGGCGTCAACGCCGCCCGCCTGACCAAGGTAGACCTCGTGACCCGTGAGGAGTCGGTCGTCGCCGAGGATCCGCAGTTCGACGTCACCGAGGTCCTCGCCGACCCGGAGACGCTCGAGCCGCAGTCCGTCGTGTTCACCAAAGACCGCGACGTGTGGGTGCATCTCGATCCCGAACTCGGCGCGGAGATAGACCGGCTGCGGGAGCGACTCCGCGGCGAGATCGGAATCTCGCGCATCGAGCGCTCCGACCGGCACTGGCTCGTAACCGATATGCCGTCCGACGGGCCGGTCCACTACTACGTCTACGACCGGGACGACGGAGAGTTGACGTTTCTGTTCGCGCACAAGCCGGCGCTGGACGAGTACACCCTCGCACCCATGGAGCCGTTCACGTTCACCGCCCGCGACGGGCTCACGATCCACGGTTACGTCACGTTCCCGCCGGGTGTGCCGCACGCCGGTCTGCCTGCCGTGCTGAACGTGCACGGCGGGCCGTGGGTGCGCGACACCTGGGGTTACGACGCGGAGGCCCAGTGGCTCGCCAATCGCGGCTATGCCTGCATCCAGGTGAACTATCGTGGCTCGACCGGATTCGGCAAGGAATTCGCCAACGCCGGCGACAAACAGTGGGGACGCACGATGCACACCGACCTGATCGATGCGGTCGAGTACTGCGCCGGCCAAGGCTGGATCGACCGGGATCGGGTCGGCATCTACGGCGGCTCGTACGGCGGCTACGCGGCGCTTGCCGGAGCGGCCTTCACGCCCGACACGTTCCGCTGCGCGGTCGACATGGTCGGTCCGTCCAACCTGCTGACCCTGCTGTCGTCCGTCCCGGAGTATTGGAAGCCGATGCTGGCGTTCATGCACAACAAAGTCGGCAACCCGGAGACCGAGAAGGACATGCTGTGGGAACGTTCGCCGCTGTCGCGGGTGGACGACATAACGATCCCGATCCTCGTGGCTCAAGGTAAGAACGACCCGCGGGTCAAGATCGCCGAGGCCGAGCAGATCGTCAATGCCCTGGAAGAAAAGGGCATCGACCACGAATACCTGCTGTTCGAGGACGAGGGCCATGGCCTCGCCAAGCCGGAGAACCGGGAACGCTTCTATGCCGCCGCCGAGTCCTTCCTCGCTACCCACCTCGGCGGCCGCTCCGAATGACGCGCTCACTCCGAATGATCACGTAAACGTCCGATTCCCCGGCCATACGCACCATCCAAGCCCAGCAAAGCCGGTACACGCCGCGTATCGCGCCGCTGAACCGAACATCGACAGGTGGCCGCCGCTCGGCAATGTCGCCGGCTCTGCATAGGCTGGGGATATGGACCGTCCGGCTACGCCCGCGCTCATCGACACGTTCGGCAGGGTCGCGACCGACCTTCGGGTATCGCTCACCGACCGATGCAACCTCCGGTGCACCTACTGCATGCCCGCCGAGGGTCTGGACTGGATGCCGAACGAGCAGATTCTCACCGACGACGAGCTCGTCCGGCTCATGCGGATCGCGGTCCAGCAACTAGGTATCACCGACATCCGGCTCACCGGCGGTGAGCCGCTGCTGCGACCAGGTCTCGAGGACCTGGTCGAGCAGATCACCTCACTGCGGCCCCGCCCGCGCCTTGCGATGACCACCAATGGCATCGGCCTGGTGAAACGGGCCGCTCGGTTCGCCGCCGCCGGACTCGATCGCATCAACGTCTCGCTCGATACGCTCGATCGCGATGTGTTCATCCAACTGGCCAGGCGTGATCGCCTCGCCCACGTTCTGGACGGCCTCGCCGCAGCACAGGACGCCGGGATGGCTCCGGTGAAGATCAACGCGGTTCTGATGCGCGGCCTCAACGACCGCGAGGCACCGGCGCTCCTGCGCTTCGCGCTCGCACATGGCTACCAGTTGCGGTTCATCGAGCAGATGCCGCTCGACGCGCAACACGGCTGGAACCGCGCCGAGATGGTGACCGCCGCCGAAATCTTCGAACAGCTCCAAGCCGAGTTCACGCTGACCCCGAGCACCGAGCCGCGCGGCGGCGCTCCGGCGGAGAAGTTCGTCGTGG
The DNA here is from genome assembly GCA_036374835.1 of Jiangellaceae bacterium. Taxonomy (GTDB): domain Bacteria; phylum Actinomycetota; class Actinomycetes; order Jiangellales; family Jiangellaceae; genus DASUTB01. The sequence goes on from DASUTB010000054.1 coordinate 59,463, forward strand.
ACGGCGGCCCCGGTGAGGTCGGTGTCATCGGCTCGGTGACGCGGCCGTTCTGCGGCGCATGCGACCGGACCAGGCTCACCGCGGACGGGCAGGTCCGCTCGTGCCTGTTCAGCCACGACGAGACCGACCTGCGCGCTCAGTTGCGTAGCGGCGCCACCGACGACGAGATCGCCGATGTCTGGCGGGACGTCATGTGGGGCAAGCTGGCCGGACACAAGATCGACGCCGATGGCTTCGTGCAGCCGCTTCGGCCGATGAGCGCAATCGGCGGTTAGCCGTGGCTGAACTCAACGTCAGGTATTTCGCGTCGGCCCGGGCAGCGGCCGGAGTCGGATCGGAGACCATCGACGTCGTCGATGGCATGACGGTCGCCGACGTGCTCCACGTACTCACTGAGCGACATCCCGGACGATTGGCCGCCATCGCCAACGCATCGAGCCTGCTTCTGGACGGTGTGGTCGTCCGCTCTCCCGAAACGCGGGTCGCCACCGCGTCCGACCTGGACATCCTGCCACCGTTCGCCGGCGGCTGACGTCGTTCGATCACGTTCACCAGGCGTAGCAACATCACAACAGGCTTGCGTGGGTGGTGTGATGTCGCTGCGGATGGTGAACGTGATCGAACGACAATCGGTCATTCTGGGGTGGGGAGCGCGTTGATGGCGGCGGCGACGTTGGCCGGCACCCGGGCGCGTACGCGCGTTCCGCCGGCCTCGTGCTCGATCGACAGGACCTCACCGGTGCGGTGAATCCGCGATACCAGATCACCACGGTCGTACGGGACGAGCGTGTCCACCTCGACCGGCGGCGTCGGCAGGTCCGACTCGACCATGGCACGCAGCTTGTCGATCCCCTCACCGGTGCGAGCCGATACGGCCACAGAATGAGGCTCGGCGCGCAGCAGCCGTGCGAGCACTCCGTCCGGCGCTGCGTCCATCTTGTTGATCACTACGATCTCCGGGATGTCGCCGGCGCCGACATCGCCGAGCACCTCCCGAACGGTCGCCAGCTGGCCCTCCGGATCGACGTGCGAACCGTCCACCACATGCAGCACGACGTCGGCCTCAGCGACCTCCTCCAGTGTCGAGCGGAACGCCTCCACCAGCTCGTGCGGCAGATGCCGGACAAAGCCGACCGTGTCCGAGAGCGTGTACTCGCGGCCATCGGCGGTGCGGGCACGCCGGACGGTCGGGTCCAGCGTGGCGAACAGTTCGTCCTCCACCAGCACGCCCGCACCGGTCAGCCGGTTGAGCAGGGACGATTTGCCGGCGTTGGTGTATCCGGCGATCGCGACGGCCGGCACCGCACGGCGTCGACGCTCGCCCTTCTTGGTCTCCCGTGCGGTCGTCATCGCGACCAGGTCGCGCCGCAACTTGGCCATCCGAGCGCGGATTCGCCGCCGGTCGGTCTCCAGCTTCGTCTCACCAGGACCACGTGTGCCGACCCCACCGGTGGCACCACCGGCCCGGCCGCCGGCCTGGCGCGAGAGTGCACCGCCCCAGCCGCGTAACCGCTGAGCCAGGTACTCGAGCTGAGCCAACTCGACCTGCGCCTTGCCCTCGCGGCTCTTGGCGTGCTGGGCGAAGATGTCCAGAATCACCGCGGTCCGGTCGATGACCTTGACCTTGACGACATCCTCCAGGTTACGAAGTTGCGATGCGGTCAACTCGCCGTCGCAGATCACGGTGTCCGCACCGGTGGCCACCACGATGTCCCGCAGCTCGTTCACCTTGCCCGAGCCGATGAACGTGGCCGGATCGGGCTTGTCCCGCCGCTGCACGAGCGCTTCCATCACCTGCGCGCCGGCGGTCTCGGTCAATGCCACGAGCTCGGCAAGTGAGTTCTCCGCCTCGGTCGCCGAACCGCCGGTCCATACGCCGACGAGCACCACTCGTTCGAGCTGCAGCTGCCGATACTCGACCTCGGTAATGTCCTCGAGCTCGGTTGAGAGCCCGGCGACCCGGCGTAGCGCACGGCGGTCGTCAAGCTCGAACTCGCCGGCGGTGAGTTCCGGGTCGTACTGCGTCGTCATAGGCCTGCCTTAGCTGGATTCACGAGGTATACCACCAGCATTGCACGCCCAAGGGCACCCACGCATAACGATTTAAGCGTCGGCCGCCGAGCCTGCCGCCAACAGCCCGAGCCCACGACTGCGCATCTGCGCCGTGCGCAGCGATCTAGCGCTGTTTCTGTCGCGATTCGGCGGCCCGCAACGCCGTGGCCACGCGTAATGCCGCTTCGCGACGCCCTGCTCGACCCCGGGTCCGGCGACGGAACTGCAGCTTGACCTGGCGGATGACTTCCTCGCGGCGTTCTTGCGTGGACAACGGGCCACCCACCTCTCAGCCGGCATCTCGACGGGCGTCCCGTTCGGTCGACACGGGTACGCCCTTTCTTATTAAGACGCCGAACCATCGAGATTGGTTGCCGCAATGTCGATTTTCGTTGCCTCCGCGCGCGTGATGCCGGAGGTTGCTCGGCTCGGTTAGAGCTCCACCTTGCCGCGCACACCCAGCACCGCCGGGCCGGTCAGCAGCAGCTCCGCATCCGGCCGTTCGGTCACAGTCAGCTCACCGCCGGGGACGTCCACCTGGTACGTGAGGCCTTTGCCCACCCCGTCCCTACGCATCGCCGCCCAAGCCGCCGCGCACACGCCGGTCCCGCACGAGCGGGTCTCGCCGACGCCCCGCTCGAACACCCGCATCGCGATCCGTTGCGGCCCGCGCGGGACGACGAACTCCACGTTCGCACCGTCCGGGAACAACGACGGCGGGGCGAGTACGGGTGCCTCGAGCAGTGCACCGGCATCATCGAGCCGGTCGACGAAGACCACCGCATGTGGATTTGGCACGTTCACCGCAACCGCCGGCCACTGCCGCTCGCCCACGCCGACCACCGCCTCGACGCGGGACGCGGGACGCTTCGCCCGACCCATCTCCACCGTGATCGATCCCGACGAGTCCGCATGAACCGCCCGGATTCCGCCCCGTGTCGCGATCGGCAGCACCGGCCCCGATACGAGCCGTGCCTCCCACAAGTACCGTGCCAGCACACGCACGCCGTTGCCGCACATCTCAACGATCGAACCATCCGCGTTGCGGTAGTCCATGAACCACTCCGCCTCATCGGCGTACTCGGCGGCTTCCGGTGCGGCGACGCTTCGGACGACCCGGATGATGCCGTCCGCGCCGAGCCCCGCATAGCGATCGGTCAACCTCGCGACCTCGGCCGCGCTCAGGTCACCGATCCGGTCGCCGTCGTGATCGAGCAGCAGGAGGAAGTCGTTCTCGGTGCCGTGGCCCTTCACGAACGGAATGCGTTTGCTCACGACGCACGATGGTATGCCGTCACCGAATCGACGAGTGCGCCCGGTCGAGCAAGTCAGGAGCGTCGTACGGTAGCCACCGGATTCGGGGGTCTTTTCGGAACCACGAGTCCTGCCGCCGGGCGAACCGCCGCGTCGCCCGAACCACTTCGGCGCGCGCCTCCTGTTCGGTCAACTTGCCCGCGAGGTAGTCGAGCACCTGCGAATACCCGAGTGCGCGGCTCGCCGTCCGGCCCTTTCGGAGCCCGGCGCGTTCGAGCGCGACGACCTCGTCGACCAGGCCGGCGTCCCACATCTTGTCGACGCGACGCTCGATACGCCGGTCGAGTCCGTTGCGCGGAACGTCCAGGCCGATCTGGACCGCCGACGCGTAGTGGTACGACATCGCCGGAAGCGTCGCCGCGTAGGGCCGGCCGGTCAACTCGATCACTTCCAGTGCTCGGACGATACGCCGTCCGTTGCTCGGCAAGATCGCCTCGCCGGCGGCCGGGTCGCGAGCGGCAAGACGACGGTGCAGCTCGTGCGAGCCGACCGATTCCAGCTCGGCTTCGAGCCGAGCGCGCAGCGCGGCGTCGGTGCCGGGAAACGTGAACTCGTCGAGCACAGCCCTCATGTACAAGGCGCTGCCACCGACGAGAATCGGCGGCACGTCGCGACCGAGGCAGTCGTCGATGACCTGCCGAGCCAGCGCCTGGAACTGCGCGACGGTCGCCGGCTCGGTGACGTCCAGGATGTCGAGAAGGTGGTGGACGACGCCCCGTCGTTCATCCGGACCGAGTTTCGCCGTCCCGATGTCCATGCCCCGGTACAGCTGCATGGAATCCGCGTTGACCACCTCGCCGCCGAGCTCGATCGCCAGTGCGACCGCGAGGTCGCTCTTACCGGCTGCGGTCGGCCCCACCACAGCGATCACAGGAACGTCTGCCACTCCCCCAGTGTGGCCGACCGAATCGGTGATCATGAAGCCAGATCACACAATTCCGATGGGTTTGGCTTCATGATCACCAACATGATCAGGTTAGCCGTGGCGCTCCCACACGGCCACGAGGTAACCGACGCCCCACGGCGCACCTTCGTAGAGCACGGCGGCATCGAAAAGGGCGTCGCTATCCGGGCCGGCCGCGCCGGCCAGTACCTGCCAGGCCGCACGGCCCGCCACGCCGAGTTCGTCGGCCAGCTCGGCATCGAGCCCGAGCAGCGCGGCCGCGTCGAGGTCCCGGAATGACTCGGCGACGGCACGATCGAATGCCTCGGCGCGGTCATCATGCCGGCGCGGGGCGTCGTCCGTCCGGGCCGCCGATCCGTCGCCCATCACGAGCAGGCCGACCCGGTCGGCGGACGAGGCGAGTTCGGCCCCGATTCGGGCGCATTCGTGCGCGGTGGCGTTCTCGGGTATCTGTTCGCCACGCGCCGGTTCGTCCCACGGCGCCTGATTGAGCAGCCACGCGCCGACGAGTAGCGACAACGGAAGATCGTCGGTCTCGGACACCGCGCCCGACAGGCGCACGGAAAGATCCACGCCGTATCCGGCGAACGTGCCTGCCGGACTCGGCGGATACGACGCCCGCTCGGGCCCGCCACCGACGATGATCAGCTGTTCCGGTTCGGCGGCGACCAGCGTGCGAGTCGCCTCGATCGCCGCCGCGCGGACCGGTTCGATCTCGTCCGCGCCGGGTGCCAGTTGCGGCACAAGGGCCGGCGGGTGCGGACACACAGCGGCGGCGACGAGCACGCTTCCAGAGCGTAGTCGATTGGGCAATGCGTCCGGACCTGGCACCGATCTTCGGACGAAGTCATGGTCGAATAGCGTTGTGATCGAGAGCCTGGACACCATGACCGTCGTCGCCATCGTCGGCGTCAGCCTCGCAGTCATCGGCCTCACGATCGCGTGGTTACCCGGGCTTCGATATAGCGGCATCGTCACGCTTGCCGCGCGGCTGCTCATCGGTGCCGGCCTTCTTTCCGTCGTCTTGGACAGCCGTGGCCTCGGAGTAATTCTCGGTCTCGGCCTGACCGCACTGGGCGCACTCGCGGCGTGGGAAGGACGTCCCGCGCCCGAAGTACCCCGCCCGCGCCGCAAGGGCGTGATCATCGCAGCGCTGATCACCGCGCTGGTGATGCTCGCGGCGATGCGGGGCTGGTGGCTATTCGGTCGCGTCCCGGACGACGTCCGCCCCGTGGTGGCGCTTGCGCTCGGTGGAGTCGCAGCGTTGGGTACGCTCGCCATCGCGGACCGGTCACGGATCAAGATGCGGGACGCGGTCCGCGAACGCTTCGCCTAGCTCACCCGGAATGATCACGTAAACGCCACTCCGAGATGCCTAACGACTCGTTGACGGGTCGCTAGGCGTATACATGTGTGCTCGTCGGCCCGGGCGCTCGGGAATATACGCATGCCTACCCGTCGAAGGGTCGTTAGGCATCCCGGAGTGGCGTTTACGTGATCATTCTGTTTGGATCAGGCGACGCGGTGGATGACGTCCCGTTCTTCGGCGAAATGGCACGCCGATGGGTGCGCCGATGCCAACCGTTCTTCCAGCGCCGGCTCCTCGGTGGCGCAGATCTCGGCCGCCTTCCAGCATCGGGTGCGGAACCGGCAGCCGGACGGCGGATTCGCCGGGGACGGCACGTCGCCCTCGAGCACGATCTCGTCTCGGTGGCCGCGCAGCTCCGGATCGGGCACCGGAACCGCCGACAGCAGCGCCTGGGTGTACGGGTGGGTCGGATGGTCGTAGATCTCTTCGTGGGTGCCCTGCTCGACGATCTTGCCGAGGTACATGACGGCGACCCGGTCGGCGATGTGCCGGACGACCGACAGGTCGTGCGCGATGAAGATGTACGACAGCCCGAGCTCGTCCTGCAGCTCCTCGAGCAGGTTGATGACCTGGGCCTGGATCGACACGTCCAGCGCGCTGACCGGCTCGTCACACAGGATGATCTGCGGGTTCAGTGCGAGCGCGCGAGCGATACCGATGCGCTGGCGTTGCCCGCCGGAGAACTGGTGCGGGTACCGGTTGATGTGGTCCGGGTTCAGCCCGACCAGTTCGATCAACTCCTGCACCCGAGCCCGGCGCTTGTCCTTCGGCACCACGTCGGGATGGATATCGAACGGCTCGCCGACGATGTCGCCGACGGTCATCCGCGGGTTCAGCGACGTATACGGGTCCTGCATGACGAGCTGGATGTTGCGCCGAGCCCGCCGAACCTCACGGCCCGACACTTTCGAGAGATCCTGACCGTGCACCAGGATCGAGCCCCCGGTCGGCTGCTCCAGCCCGACCAACAGCTTGGCGAGCGTGGTCTTGCCACATCCGGACTCGCCCACCACACCTAACGTCTCGCCCCGATGCAGCTGTAGGTTCACCCCGTCGACAGCCTGCACCGCGCCGACCTGGCGCTTGAAGACGATCCCGCGAGTCAGCGGAAAGTGCTTGACCAGGTCTGTGGTCTCCAGCATCAGTTCATCGTTCACTGGCCGCGAACCTCCTCCCAGAAGTGGCACGCACTCGTGTGCTCGCCGTTGACGTCGTACAGCGGCGGCGGCGGTGGCTGCCGGCATACGTCCTGCGCGTACCGGCAGCGCGGGTTGAACGCACAGCCGTCGGGAATGCGCGTGAGCGTCGGCGGCAGTCCTTTGATGACCGACAGCTCGTGGCCCTTCTGGTCGACCCGCGGCACCGACTCCAGCAGCGCCTTGGTGTACGGGTGTGACGGCTTGGCGTAGATCTCGCGCACCGGCGCCGTTTCCACGATACGCCCGGCGTACATGACCGCGATCCGGTCGGCCACGTTCGCGATCACACCCATGTCGTGGGTGATCAGGATGAGCCCCATATGGCGCTCGCGCTGAAGTTCGGCGAGCAGCTTCATGATCTGCGCCTGCACGGTGACGTCGAGCGCCGTCGTGGGCTCGTCCGCGATCAGGATGTCCGGATCCAACGCCAGCGACATCGCGATCATGACCCGCTGGCGCATACCGCCGGAGAACTGGTGCGGGTAGTTCTTGACCCGTTCGGCCGCGGCCGGGATCTTGACCAGGTCCATCAGCTCGACGGCTCGCTTGTAGCCCTCCGCGCGCGACGTACCGCGGTGCATCCGGAATTGCTCGGCCAGCTGAAAGCCGACGGTGAACACCGGATTCAGGGCGGACAGCGCGTCTTGGAACACCATCGCGATGTTGTTCGCCCGAAACTTGCGCCGCTGCTGTTCCGGCAGCTTCAGTAGGTCGACACCGCGGTAGCGGACCTGACCCCCGGTGACGTAGCCCGGCGGTGTGTCCAGGATGCCCATGATCGCCTGCGCGGTGACGCTCTTGCCGCTCCCGGACTCGCCGAGGATCGCCAACGTCTCGCCCGGCTCGAGCGAGAAGCTCACGCCGTTGACCGCGTGCGCGTTGCCCACCCGCGTCCGGAACTCCACCTGCAGGCCCGAGACTTCGAGCAGCGGTGCGCTTAAATCGAGGTCCGGCAGGCCGTTCGACTTGGCTCTGGCTGTTGTCATCGTCATTGGCTCACCTCTGCCTCGGATCCAGTGCATCGCGCAACGCGTCCCCCATCAGGATGAAGGACAGCACGGTCAGCACGAGCAGGGCGGCGGGGAACAACAGCAGTCCCGGCAGCTGGAGGAAGTACGCCTCATGTTGGTTGATCATGACTCCCCAGGAGATCGCCGGCGGGCGCAGCCCGACACCGAGGAACGACAGCGTCGCCTCGGCCTGGACGAACAGACCCAGCAGAATGGTCGCATACACCACCGTCGGGGCGATCGCGTTCGGCAGGATGTGCCGGAACATCAGCCGGCCGTTGGTGGCGCCCAACGACTTCGCCGCCAGCACATAATCCAGGTTCTTGGACGCGAGCACGTTGCCGCGCATGATCCGGGCCACCGTCGGCCAGCCCAGCACGATCAATACCATCGCGACCGTCCACACGCTGTAGATCTTCAGCACCGTGAGGATGACGATCGCTCCGAGAAGGAACGGCAGGCCCAACACGATGTCGATGCCCCGCGAGATCACCGTATCGATCAGCCGGCCGTAGTAGCCGGCGAACAAGCCGAAAACACCGCCGATCAGCACGACACCCAACGTCGCGACCACGGCGATGATCAGTGACGGGCGGGCGCCGTAGATCGCGTGCGCGTAGTAGTCGCAACCGACGATGCTGGTGCCGAACCAGTGTTCGGCGCTCGGACCAAGCCGCGCCTGCGTCGTGCTGCAGGCGAGCGGGTCCTTGCTCGTCCACAGCCAGGGGAACACCGCCATCGAGACGACGACGAGCACCCATCCGAGTGCGGCGAGAAAGATCGGGTTGTGTAGCAGTTCCCGGCGCGCGTCGGCCCACAGGCTCGCGGTGCGCTCGGACTGCGGCTCGCTACCAGGCTGCGCCGGTTCCGCGGCGGTCTCCGTTATGGCTGCGTCACTCATAGCGAATCCTCGGGTCGAGCACGGCGTAAAGCAAATCCACGAACAGGCTGGCAGCCAGGTAGACAAGAACCAGGAACGTCGCGCCGCCGATCACCACCGCCGTCTCGCCGGTTCGGACCGAGCCGATGATCAGCCGGCCGAGTCCCGGAATGTTGAAGATGGTCTCGGTGATCAACGCTCCGCCGATCAGATTTCCCAAGTCGACGCCGAGGAACGTGACGACGGGGATCAGCGAGTTGCGCAGTGTGTGCACCCCGATGACCCGCTTCCTGGTGAGGGCCTTCGCCCGCGCGGTACGGACGTAATCGGATCGTGTGTTCTCCATGATGCTGGTGCGGGTGAGCCGCGCGGTCGCCGCCAGCGAAACCGACCCGAGCACCATGCCGGGAATGATCAGGCTCGCCCACGGGTAGTCGGCCTTGAATCCCGGGCTGAACACCGCGTTGGCCAGGATGTCGGGCACCCAGTCCATGCCACGCAGCACATTGCCGAAGTGCACACCGATGAATTCGCGGACCACCAGCCCCACCACGAAGATCGGCGAGGAGATCGCCAATACGGTGGAGATCTTGACCAGGTAGTCCCAGAAGCTGCCGTTGCGCAGCCCGGCGAGCACACCTGCCGCGATGCCGATCACACCTTCGAAGACGAGCGCGATCAATGCCAGCCGCAGCGTGAACGGTAGCGCGTTGGCGATCAGCCCGGTGACCGGCTGCAGATTGAAATTTATGCCGAAGTCCCAGCGCAGGAAGATATCTCCCAACCGGTCGACGAACAGTCCGAGGCACGGGTCACCGGCCCGGTCCAGGCAGGGATCGTCGAGGCCGAACCGCTCGCTGACGTTCTGCAGCAACTGCTCGGACGGAGCACGGTCGCCGAACATCGCGCGTACCGGGTTGCCGGAGAACTGAATACCCAACGATGTCAGGTAATGCAGCAGGAAGAGAGCGCCCAGCACGGTGGGTATGAACTGGAGCAGGCGCCTGACGACATAACGCCCCACGGGCGTACCTCCTCTCGGGCGCTGGGGTGGTGGCGAGCCTCCACAAGAGGCT
>DASUTB010000055.1:0-99160 GCA_036374835.1 Jiangellaceae bacterium
CAGCGTCCAGAGAGCGATCAGGTGTGGGAGATCATCCCAGCTGATGACTGATAATCTTTGCGGTGAATCTGTCGGGCTGACGGGAAAGCGAGGCCAGCGTCGTGGCGAATGGCGAAGAGTCGGAGATTGTTTCGATTCCCACGGATCGGCCGACGTCGGCCCGTGCGTACGGCTGGCTGCTGGGCGGAAAGGACAACTTCGAAGTCGACCGCATGTTCATTCTCAACCAGCTGCCGTTGTTCCCGGAATGTGTCGACATCGCGCGGCAGAATCGCGAGTTTCTGTATCGGGCGGTGCGGTTTCTGGCGCAGGAGGCCGGGATCCGGCAGTTTCTCGACATGGGTTGCGGTCTGCCCACCGACAACAATGTCCATCAGGTTGCCCAGGCGTTCGCACCTGATGCCCGGGTGGTTTATGTCGACATCGACCCGATCGTGCTGACGCACGGTCGCGCGCTGCTGGGCAACACTGAGAACACCACTGTCATCACCGCTGACATGCGTGATCCGCAGGCGATCCTCGACCATCCCGAGGTGGGTCGTCTGATCGATCTCAGCGAGCCGCTGGCGGTACTTTTCTTGTCGGTGGTGCATCACCTCACCGACGCCGACGATCCGCGCCGGGTACTCCGGACGATCATCGATCAAGCCGCGTCGAACAGTTACGTGGCGCTCTCGCAAGTCGTATGCGACGACGCCGCGCGCGCTGCCGAGATGACCGAAAGCACCTCGGCGCGCGGAATTCCGTGGCAGACCCGCACGCCGGGGGAGGTGGACGCCTTCATTGACGGGCTGGAGCCGGTGGAGCCGGGTCTGGTCGATCTGAACAAATGGCGGCCCGACCCCGACCAGCCGCCGCTCGCACCACCGGACCCTACGCTTGAGCCATACATCGGCGTGACCGAAAGGAACAAAGGTCTCTACGAGTACGGCGGGGTCCTGCGCAAGCCGTAGGCGCCAATCTGGAGGCGGGCCGACCGATCTCCTGAATGCGGTGGGTAGCAGCGTCGAGAGACTGATCAGGTGTGGGAGATCATCCCAGCTGATGACTGATAATCTTTGCGGTGAATCTGTCGGGTGACATGAGAGTGAGGCCAGCATCGTGGCGAATGGCGAAGAGTCGGAGATTGTTTCGATCCCAACCGACGTGTCGACCTCGGCCCGTGCTTACGGCTGGATGCTGGGCGGCAAGGACAACTTCGAGGCTGACCGCCAGCATGTTCTCAGAGTCACGTCCAACTTTCCTGAGGTTGTCGACATCGCACGGCAGAATCGCCAGTTCCTATATCGCGTCGTGCGCTACCTGGTCGAAGAGGCAGGGATCCGGCAGTTTCTCGACATGGGCTGCGGGCTACCAACCGACAACAACGTCCACCAGGTGGCCCAGGCGTTCGCACCGGACGCCCGGGTGGCCTATGTCGACATCGACCCGATCGTGCTGACGCACGGTCGTGCGCTGCTGGGCAACACTGAGAACACCGCCGTCATCACCGCCGACATGCGCGACCCGCAGGCGATCCTCGATCATCCCGACGTGAATCGTCTGATCGACCTCGGCGAGCCGCTTGCCGTGCTGTTCCTCTCGGTCGTGCATCACCTCACCGATGCCGACGACCCGCACAGAGTGCTCCGGACGATCATCGACCAGGCCGTGCCCGGCAGCTATTTGGCTATGTCCCAGGTAGTGGCCGACAACCCGGTGATCGGAGCCAAGATGACCGAGGCCATCGCATCGGGCGGTGTCCCGTGGCAGACCCGCACTCCTGCGGAGGTGGACGTGTTCGCCGATGGGTTGGAGCCGGTGGAGCCGGGTCTGGTCGATCTGAACGACTGGCGGCCTGACCCTGACCAGCCGCCGCTCGCGCCGGTCGACCCGGTACTCGAGCCCTATCTTGGTGCGACCGAACAGAACAAGGGCGTCTACGAGTACGGCGGAGTGCTGCGCAAGCCATAGGCTTGCTCGCCTCCGGCACGGGTTCCGGGGTCTCGCCGCTTGGTTTAACATCGGGTGCCTTATGGAAGCGATCCTTCTCGTCGGCGGGCTCGGCACCCGGATGCGTCCGCTGACCGACAACCTGCCCAAGCCGCTGCTACCGGTCGCAGGCGTACCGCTCATCGAGCATCAAATCGTTCGCGCGCGTGAGGCGGGCGTCGACCACGTCGTGCTGGCCACTTCGTTCCGCGCCGCGGCGTTCACCGACGTCGTGGGTGACGGTGCTCGCCTCGGCGTCCGCGTCTCCTATGCCGAGGAGGACGAGCCGCTCGGCACCGGCGGCGCGATCCGCAATGCGGCGGCGAAGCTCGAGTCCGCACCCGGTGATCCGGTTCTGGTCTTCAACGGCGACATCATCGACGGGCACGACATCGCCGGCCAGGTCGCTTGGCATGTGAGCGAAGGGGCGGACGTCACCCTGTACCTGACGAGGGTCGACGATCCGCGTGCCTACGGGTGCGTGCCTACCGACGAGGCCGGCCGCGTCACCGCGTTCCACGAGAAGATGCCGCAACCGGTCACCGACCAGATCAACGCCGGCTGCTACGTCTTCGGACGGTCGGTCATCGACGAGATACCCGCCGGACGCGTGGTGAGCGTCGAGCGCGAGACGTTCCCGGAGATGTTGAACGCCGGGCGTACCCTGCTCGGCCACGTGGAGAGCGTTTACTGGCGCGACCTGGGGACGCCGGACGCCTACGTGCGCGGCTCGGCCGACGTGGTGCGCGGGCTCGTGGACGCGCCTGCCCGGCCGGGACCGGCGGGGGAGTTCCTCGTCTCGCCGGACGCCGACGTCTCACCGCGCGCCGTGCTTCTGGGCGGGACGAGCGTTGCCCCCGCCGCGATCGTTCACGAGGACGCCGAAGTGGACGGCGCCGTGGTGCTCGGCGGCGCGGTCATCGGGGTCGGCGCGGTTGTGCGGAACAGTGCGATCGGGCGCGGCGCACAGATCGGCGACAGCGCGGTGCTCGACCGGGTCGTCGTGGGAGACGATGTCAAGGTCGGCGCTGGCGCGATACCCGAGGTCGGTGCCCGTCTCACCTGATCATTCGTTCGTCTGCGATCAGGTGACCAAATCCAGCCTGGTTGCGCCGAGTCCTCACCTGATCATTCCACAGAACCAGGCCGCAAGAACGATCAGGTGACCAAGCCAGGCACGGTTGAGCGTATTGGTCACCTGATCGGTTTCGCAAATGCTACAGAATGTGCGGCTAAGGAGATAAAGCTGCGATCTATAGTGCTGCTGCTATAGAACGAAGCCACGCGACGCCCGGTCTCGGCATCAACGGACCTGACCTAGCGCACATGACGATTCGCGTACCTGAACATATCTTCGACAGTGAACCTTGACCATCTCTTTACTAACGATCAAGTCCAGAGCACGGTGTCGGCCGCTGACCGTACGCTTAACCGGATGGACGCCGAGCGCACGCGAACGTGGCGGCCGCCGTGGCCGGTCAATGTGGCGGCGACGCTGACCGTGCTCAAGCGCGGCAACGACCCGACCCACCGCGTCGAACGCGACGGCACGGTATGGCGGACGGCGCGAACGCCCGATGGTCCCGGCACGATCCGGATCGCCTCGCGCAGCGGGACGGTCGAGGGGACGGCGTGGGGGAGCGGCGCCGATTGGCTGCTCGCAGCGCTGCCGGCCTGGCTCGGCGATGAGGACGATCCCGAGACGTTCGTCCCGCATCACCCCCTGTTGGAGCGGGCGGTGAAGCTGCACCGCGGCCTGCGCATCGGCCGGACGGGTCTGGTGATGGAGGCGCTCGTCCCCGCGATCCTCGAGCAGAAGGTCACCGGTCTTGAGGCGAAGCGGACGTGGCAGCGGCTGCTGCGGAACCACGGCGAGCCGGCTCCCGGTCCCGCGCCGGACGGCATGCGCGTCCTGCCGACCGCCGAGACGCTGCGGTTCATCCCGTCGTGGGAGTGGCACCGCCTCGGCGTCGGGCCGGATCGCTCGAAGGCGATCGTCCAGGTCTCCCGTGTCGCGTCCCGGATGGCCGAGGCGGCGACGATGAGCGCGGACGACGCGACTCGGCGGCTCCAGACCGTCCCGGGGGTCGGGCCGTGGACCGCCGCCGAGACGATCCAGCGCGCGCTCGGCGATCCCGATGCCGTGTCGATCGGCGACCATGGCATTCCTTCGATGGTGGCGTGGGCGCTGGCGGGGGAGCGGACCGCCGACGACGACCGCATGCTGGAGCTTCTCGAGCCGTATCGCGGCCAGCGCTACCGCGCCTGCCTGCTGATCGAGCGCACGAGTGGCAAGCCGCCGCGGCACGGCCCGCGCATGCCGGCCCGCGACTTCCGCCGCATCTAACCAGAATGATCACGTTAGGCCGGTGTTTCCCAGCTTTACGTTGTCTGCAAGCCGCGTAAAGAAGGGAAACGCCGCGCATCGGGTGAATTCGACTTGTCGAATCCGCCGAGCGTAGCGAGCTTCGATGATCGTCCGGGCATGAACCGCTGGGGGTATCGTGACTGTTATGACTGAGCCAGCGATCGCGTCGCTCGTCGCGCCGTGGACCGAGGCTGACCTCGATGCGTTTCCGGGCAAAGGCAACCGGTACGAGATCATCGACGGAAGGCTCATCGTGACTCCGCCTGGCACAGACAGACACGGTTCGATTCAGGCTGAAGTTACGGCCCTCCTCCTTGGCGCACGACCCGACAAGTACCGCGTGGTCGTCGAGTGTGGAGTTCGAGTTCCTGAGGGGAACCTGATCGCTGATGTGGCGGTGTTGCATCCCTTCGGTCGACGAGGCGTCACGTGGCGAGATGCGCGAGACGTTGCGCTGGTAGTCGAGGTCGCGTCACCGTGGAGCGCTCAGTTCGATGCCACGGACAAACTCGCCAGCTACGCACGGGCCGGCATTGCGAGCTATTGGCGAGTCGAGCAGGACGCAACAGCCCACATCTACGAAATCGACGGCCGCGAGTACAGAGAGATCGAGGTCGTCAAGCCTGGCGCGGAGTGGACGGCCTCAGCGCCGTTTGAGGTCACGCTCCGCCCCGCCGATTGGATGCCCGAGGAATAGCCGGGCAATCACTTCAGGAAGCGGATCACCAAACCACCTATAAGCACGTAGATCAGCGCACCGATACCCCAATTGACGACCACGCTCTGGTCGTTGGTGTCCTGGGGGAACATCTCGTGGAACGGTGTCGAGAAGAATCTGCCGACCTCGACGATCGCGTTGATTATCACGTTGCCCTCGTTCGCGTCGACCACGATCAACAGGATCGCGAGCGCGATGAACGCGGCGATCGTGAGCGCGACTGCCAAGATCACCCGCGCAGCGGTGGAACGGCTGGTAGCCATATTTGTTGCCCCTCGGGTCGAATCGGGCGTTACGGTGCGTGGTCAAGTTACTACTACGTTCATCGGTACACAAGATCGGACGCAGTGAGTTCTTGCGGTCACACGCTTCCCACGCCAAGCGCTGCGACCGGGATCCAACCGTTCAGGGAGAGCTCGGCGGCGACCGCATCGGGACGGACCATCGGCGCGCGCGACAGCCGGGCGGCGTACCCGTCCGCCGCAAGTGAGATCAGGTAGTTCTGCGTCGCCGTGCCCGCGGTGAACTCGCCGGCATCCGCGCCGGACGGACGGCACGGCAGGACGAGGCACGGTGCGTGCCGTATCGGGTCGTCCTCGGCCAAGCGGTCGGCAATCGCGGCCTCGGACGCGCCCTCAGCACGCAAGTGCTCGGCCCATGCGGCCGCGATCGCGTCGAGTATTCGGATGCGCAGGGCGGCGTCCCTCACTCGCACGAACCGCACGTCAGCTGCCGCACTAGGCGCAGCGACATCGGACCATGCCTGCGTGCCTGTTGTAATGTCGCTGTGCCTACTGAACGTGATCGAACGTAGCGCGGCGGCGGCTGCCGCGTCGGCGCGGTCGAGGATGTCGTTCGGAATCGGCGCGCCGGAGAAGTCGGCCGCATCCCGTCGCGCAAAGATCACTTCACGCTGCGCCTCAGGGGTGCCGAGCCGGAACCGGTCCTCTTCGGCGGGACGGATCAGCGCCGCCACACCCGGGCCGTCGTCCTCGGTGACGAACCTGGACAGCCCGCGCACCACCGCAACCGGGACGCCGTCCAGCTTCGCGCGGACCAGTTCGGTGGCGGCGGCCAGTTCGTCGGCCACCGCGACGACGGTGACGCCGAGGTCGTTGCCGTAGGCGTCGGTTCGGCCGCGGTAGTCGTCCCGCACGACGACTCCGGCCGCTCCGACCGCGAAGTCGACGACGCCGTCGCGCCACGGCCGTCCTGCGGTGTCGCTGAGCACCACGCCGACCGAGACGCCGAACCGCTCACGCAGGCCGGCCCGGAGCGCGCGCGCCGAGCCGTCCGGGTTCTCGGGCAGCAGCACGACGCTGCCGTTGGCCACGTTGGACGCATCGACCCCGGCGGCGGCCATGACGAAGCCGTGCCGCGTCTGGGCGATCACGGTGCGGCCGCGCGGCGTCGTCCACTGCGACACCACACGAACGGTCTCCTCGTCGATCACGTCGTCGCGATCGACGCCGGTACGGACGCGGCCTTCCGACTTGCTGACGATCTTGCTGGTCACCACGACGATGTCCCCGTCGGCCAAGTCGGCCGCCGAACCGATCAGATCGACCAGATCGGTGCCCGCCTCGACCTCACCGAGCCCCTTGATCGGTAGGACGGTGTACGCACCGTCCTGCGGCGTGCCGGCGGTGGTCACCGCAGCTCCGCGGCGAGGTCGAGCGCCGCGGTCGCCATCGCCGCGGTCGCCGCCACGTCACGCATGAGCAGCGGGACGGCGCGGGCCGTCACCCCGCTCGACTCGATCTCGGGGACGGCCGCCGCGTCGCTCGTGTCGACCAGCCATCCGTCGAGCACGTCGGTGAACAGCCCGGCGACGGCACGGGCGGACGTCTCGACTCCGATCGCGGCGAGGCAGGCGTCGGCCATTCCGCGCACCGGAGCGCCCCCGATGATCGGCGAGAGCCCGACCACGGGTGCCGCGGACTCCGATAACGCATCCCGGATGCCCGGCACACCGAGAATCGGGCCGATCGACACCACCGGGTTGGACGGCGGCAGGATGATGACGTCGGCCTCGGCTATCGCCTGCCGCACTCCGGGAGCAGGGGACGCGTCCTCCACGCCGACGATGACGATGCGCTCGGCAGGCACCTTGGCATGCAGCCGTACCCACCACTCCTGGAAGTGGATCGCCCGCGGGCCGTCGCCCTCGTCGATGATCACATGCGTTTCGACCCGGTCGTCGCTCATCGGCACCAGCCGGACGCCGGGCCGCCACCGGTCGCACAATGCCTCGGTGATCTCGGACAGGTGGTAGCCGGCGCTCATCATCGAGGTGCGGATCAGGTGGGTGGCGATGTCGCGATCGCCGAGGGTGAACCAGTCCGGCCCGACACCGTGCGCGGCGAGCTCCTCGGCGACGGTGAACGACTCGTCGGCGCGTCCCCATCCCTGACCCTCGTGCACGCCGCCGCCGAGCGTGTACATCACGGTGTCCAGATCCGGGCTGATGTGCAGCCCGTGCAGCCGGATGTCGTCGGCCGTGTTGCCGATGACGGTGATGTGTGCGTCGGTGGCCGCCTCCTTCAGGCCGCGAATGAATCGTGCGCCGCCGATGCCGCCGGACAGGACCGTGATGTTCGCCACGCCCCGACCGTACAGGGTCGAATGCTCGGGCTGCCGTCAGGCGACCTGATCAGTCGCCGCCCCACGCCAGCAGGCCTGGGACTATCTCGTCCGTCGGCTGTATCGCCCCGAGAAGACGACCCCAATAACACGGTTCGGCTTGACTAACGGGGATATCAAGCGTGTAATTTCAAACGTGTCGTTCGATGCGGCGCCGGTTCGGCCACGGTGTCACATCACGGGGGCAACGGTCGAGGGAGGCGAGCCATGGACGAGTGGATTGCTCTACTCGGAGGCGACGCCGAGGAAGTGAGTTGGCAAGAGCGCGCGCTGTGCGCCCAGACCGATCCCGAGGCGTTCTTTCCCGAAAAGGGCGGATCGACCCGAGAGGCGAAGAAGGTCTGCCTGAGTTGCGAAGTGCGGGCCGAATGCCTGGAGTACGCGCTGCTGCACGACGAGCGGTTCGGCATCTGGGGAGGTATGTCCGAACGGGAGCGTCGTAAGCTCAAGAAGCGCGCCAGCTGAACATGTAGCGTCCCGACGTGCGGGCATCAAGCGCAGACGAGTGATAATATTATTTTGTGAAGAGGATCACGACGACAGAACTCGCGCACTCGCTGGCTGCGACCCTAAGAGAGGTTTCGGCCGGCGAGCATGTCGAGGTCGTGAAGCGTGGCACGGTGATTGCCAGGATCACACCGCCAGACGTCATCAGCCCCGGGCCGTGGGACGCGATCATCGAAGCGTCGCGAGAACTCGGCGACGAACGGGAGGAGTTGTCGGCCACGGTCGCGGAAGTGCGCGAGTTCCTAGGTGAGGATCGCCGTGCATGGACGTGATTCTCGACACCGACACTCTGATCCATGCCGAGCGTCACAGCCTGGCACTCGGCGAGCTGCTTGAATCAGCGGACCATCCGTCGATCGCGGCGATCACGATGACAGAGCTGACCGTGGGCGTGGCATTCGCGCGTACCGACATTCAGCTTCAGCAGCGGCTGCGCTTCGTACGAACGGTGCATGAAACGTGTGATGTGATCGGATATGGCAGCAGGATGATCGCGGCTCATGCCGCGCTGATCGTGTGGACGAAGCAGCACGGCGCACCGCACGGGCCGCACGACTTGATCATCGCGGCCACGGCCGTCGCGGAGAACAGAACGCTGGTGACGAAGGAGCAGCCGCCGGCGTTCGAGCTTCCGGGTCTGGCCGTGCGACGGGTTCTGCCGGGCGAGTCCGCGCCGGCGGGCTGACATCTCGGGCGACCGCGAGCCACGGCCGACCAGCCGCCCGTGGGGTTACACCGCTCGTTGATCCCGACTCCGCACGAGCGTTCTGGGCAACTCGGCGTATGGTAGGGCCTCTGTGGTCGTGCAGGATCCCCTGCGCGACGTGACGCGACACGACATACCACCACGACGAGGCATGCCCACGGACGCCACCACACCAGCGCGGCACCCGCAGTACGGTTCAAGTCCCACACCCGGACCGCCGGGTGTCGGCTCCGACTCCGCGGCGGGGACGTCCGTCCCTCCGGCACGGCCCGGCGAGTACAGCCACGCGCCCGGCTACCCACCGGGCTATCCGTCCGGACCGCAACCGGTTCCCGGTCAGCCCGCGCCGGGCGGGCCGCCCCCGGGTCGGGCAGCGCCTGGACAACCCGCCGGTGGATACGAGGCGCCCAGCCAGTACAGCGATCCCGGCCACGGCGCGGATCCGGACCTGGACGCGTTCGCCCAGATCGACGACTCCTTGGAGCCGGTCGACCCGGCGGCGCTGGGCGCGCACCACGTCACCGCGGTCATGGTCGCGCACAACGGTGAGCGCTGGCTCGAACGCTCCCTCACCGCGCTGAGCCAGCTCGACTGGCAGCCGGACCGGATCGTCGCCGTCGATACCGGCAGCCGGGACGGCACGTCCGACATGCTCGCGTCCGCGCTGGGCGCGCACGCCGTCACCCGTAAGCGCAAGACGACCGGGTTCGGCGACGCGGTGGCCGCCGGCATCGAACACGCCGACGACATGACGACGGTCTCGAGCTGGAAGAACCTCACCGAGTGGGTCTGGATCCTGCACGACGACTGCGCGCCGGAGCCGGACGCGCTGCGCCGGCTACTCGAGGCCGCGGTGCGCCGCCCGGACGCGGCCGTGATCGGCCCGAAGGTGCGCAGCTGGGGCGAGGACCGCCAGTTGCTCGAGGTCGGCCTCACCGTCACGCGCGGTGGGCGCCGGCACACCGGCTTGGAGAAGCGCGAGTACGACCAGGGCCAGCACGACGCTATGCGCGAGGTGCTGGCGGTCGGCAGTGCCGGCATGCTCGTACGGCGCGACGTATGGGACGAGCTCAAGGGCTTCGACAAACACATCGCGGTGTTCCGCGACGACATCGACTTCGGCTGGCGGGCCAACCTGGCCGGCCACAAGGTGATCGTCAGCCCGGAGGCGATCGTGACGCACGCCGAGGCGGCCGCGCGCGGCCGTCGCCGGCTGGGTGCGAGCCGGGCGCGCGTCCACCTCGTCGACCGGCGGAACGCGCTCTACGTGATGCTGGTCAACGCGCCCGCCCGGCGCTGGCTGCTCGTACTTGTCCGCCTGCTGGTCTCGGCGGCCGGACGGGCGTTCGCCTTCCTCATCGGCAAGCAGCCGGCGCTCGCGGTCGAGGAGATCGGTGCACTGCTCGCCGTGGTGCTGCGGCCGGACCGGATCATCGGTGCGCGCGTCCGGCGCGGACGGCTTCGCAAGGTGCCGGACGAGGAACTGCGCGAGTTGTTCCCACCGGCCGGCCAGCAGATCCGGCACGCGGCCGAATCGCTGTTCGGTGTCATCACCGGAACCAGCACCGGACACGACCTGCCCAGCTCGCGCCGGCACGTGGCCGCCGAGACCGGCCCGTCCGAGGAGGAGGAGCCGCTCGAGGGCGACTCCGCGCTGCTGGAGTGGTTCGCCCGCCCGCCGGTGTTGCTCATCGGCTCGCTGGTGCTGATGGCGGTGGTCGCGGCGCGCAGCCTGCTCGGATCCGGGCGCCTGCACGGCGGCGCGCTGTTCCCGGCGCCGGACTCGGCGGCAGATCTGTGGGCCACCTACACCGGTGCGTGGCACGGCATCGGGCTCGGCAGCGACGCGGCCGTGCAACCGTACGTTCCGATCATCGCCGGCCTGTCGTCGGTGATTCCGAGTCCGTCGGTCGTGGTCGACATCCTGCTGCTCGGGTCGGTTCCGCTGTCCGCGCTGACCGCCTATCTCGTGGCGCGCCGGCTGGTGCACTCCCAGCTACTGCGGGTGTGGGCCGCGGCCGCCTACGGTTCGCTGCCGGCCACGACCGGTGCCATCGCTGCGGGCCGGCTCGGCACGGCCGTTGCGGCGATCGTCACCCCGCTGGTGGTACTCGCGGTGATGCGCACTCTTGGTGTTGCGGGTGCATCCGAGCGCAAGTCCAAGCTGGGACCGTTCCGAGCCGCGTGGAGCGCCGGGCTGCTGCTGGCGATCGTCACCGCATTCGTGCCGATAGCATGGCCGGCCGCGGCCATCCTGGCGGTGATCGCCGCGCTGACGATGTTCCGCTCGGCTCAGGCGATCGCCCGGCTGCTGGCGATACTCGTGGTCGCGCCCGTCGTATTGGTGCCCTGGACGTTCGACCTGCTCGACTCACCGGGCCGGCTGCTGACCGAGGCCGGTGCGCCCGGGCCGGGCCTTTCCGACCCGGAACTCGAGCCGTGGGCACTGTTGCTCGGGCAGCCGGGCGGACCGGGCGGCGCACCGATCTGGCTGTTCGCCGGTGTGCTCGTGGCCGCGTTCTTCGCACTGATGCGGGCCGAGACGCTGCGTCCCGTGGCGGCCGCATGGGCCGTCGTGATGACCGGGCTGGCGATCGGGCTGTTCGTGTCGCGCCAGGCCGTCAGCGGCCCGACTCTGGAGATCCCGGTCGCCGGATGGCCCGGCTATCCGGCCGTCCTGGTCGGTGGCGGGCTGATCACCGCGACGATGCTCGGCGCGGCCGGCATCCGGCACCGGCTGCGTACGTCCAGCTTCGGATTTCGCCAGCCGCTCGCCGTCGCCCTCGTCATGATCGCCGGTGTGACACCGGTGGTGGCCGCTGGCTGGTGGGTATGGCAGGGGTCCGCAGACCCGGTCGATCGCGGCGATCCGGCGCTCGTACCCGCCTACGCGGCCGATGAGAGCACCCGGGAGAACCGGGTTCGCACGCTCGTGCTCGACCGGCACGAGGACGGCCGGGTCACTTACGCGCTCGTCCGCGACGCCGGGCCGACGCTCGGTATCGCCGAGCTCGGCTCGGGCCGGGTGGAGGACAGCGGCGCCGAGACCGGGACACCCGCCGATTCGGATACGCAGGCGGTGGAAGGCGAGTCGCACGAAGTCGGGACGGCCCTGGAGGCGCTGGTCAGCGACCTGGTTTCCGGTCGCGGCGGCGCCGATGCCGGTGGCCTTGCCGATTTCGCGGCACAGTACGTCTACCTGGCGCCACCGGCCGATCCCGGCCTCGCCGAGATCCTCGACACCGTCTCCGGGCTGCGCCGTGCCAGCGCACCTGACGGCGGTGCGATGTGGCGCTTCGACATCGACGTCTCGCGGGTGCGCGTCGTCGGCGGGCCGGATGGTGACACACCCGTGCCAAGCGGACCGGTCGACGCGTCCGGCACGATCCCGCCGGGCCCGGCGGGCCGAACCGTCGTGATCTCCGAGCTCGCCGATCCGGGCTGGACCGCCACGCTCGACGGCGAGCGGCTGACACCGGCGGTTCACGAGGAGTGGGCGCAGGCGTTCACGCTGCCCGAGAGCGGCGGCAACCTGGTCGTGACCTACGACGTCAGCGAGCGGCACGAATGGCTGTGGATCCAGCTCGGCGCGCTCGTGCTGGCGTTCGTGCTGGCGCTGCCCGGCATGCGGCGGTCCGGCGCAGTCGAGGACGTGGCCGAGGTAGGGACGGACGAGATCCCGGCCCAGCAGCCCGCCGAACCCGCGGCACCACCACCCGCGCCGGCGCCCGCGCGGACGCCGGTGTACGAACACTCCGGCCCGCCGGAGTACGCGTACTCGCAACCCGCCGGCGGTTCCTACCCGGCGGCTCCGTACGCGCCCGCGGCACCGCCGGACCAGTTCCCGGTGCCTGGCCCGGCCGCCGCCGGTGGCCCGGAGCAGTCGACGCATCATCCCGAACCGCCCGACGACGAGATGGACGGTCGAGCGCACCGGCGTGACGCGGCACGTCACTCGTCCGGAAAGGCGAGCAGGGGTGGCGGCAAAGGTGGCAAGCGCGCCAAAGGTCGGCGCCGTCCGAAAGGCGATAAGCGTTGAGTCGGGCACAAATCATTGGTTGTTCCGCTGCCGCGAACGGAGGTTGCCTCACGGTTCGGGTGGCGCCCGTCCCCGCTGCCGCGCTCGCAACACTGCTAAGAGGTGGTGAACGTTGAGTCGGGCACAGCTAACGGCCGCAGTCGTCGCCGCGGGCACCGCTGCGCTGCTGGTCGGCGCGACGCTCGCCGGCGGGCCGGACGAGGTCGGCGTCGCCGCGCACACGGGTGAGCAACCTGTGCTGCGTTCGACGTCCGTATGCTCGAACGTCGGCGGCGAGCCGGACGCGACGAGCCGGATCGGCATGTACGCGATCCCCGGCGTTCCCGAACCGCCGGTCGACGCCGAAGCCGATGCCGAGCCGATCACCGCGTTGCCCCTTGCCGGCCCGGACGCCGACGAACCCGACGAACCGTTCGCCTCCCTCAGCGAACGCGGCGTGCGCAACCTCACCGAAGCCAGTTCGAGCAACGCCGCGAGCTACGCCGTCCGCGCTGAGGGACGGCTCGCGCCGGGCGTGGCATCCGAGCAGTGGGCCCGTGCCACCGGTACCGACCTGCGCGGCCTGGCAACCGGCTCGTGTGGTGCACCCGGACGCGAGTTCTGGTTCGTGGGTGCCTCCTCTAATCCGGACCGCCGGGCGCGTCTGGTGCTGACGAATCCCACCTCGACCCCGGCGACGGTTAGCCTCACTCTCTGGAACGGGGAAGGTCCTGTCGAGGTGGAAGGCACCGAGGACCTGGCGGTGCCGGCGAACAGCCAGGAAGTGCTGCTGCTCGAGGCCATCGCACCGGAAAGCGACCACCTCGCCGTCCAGGTCCAGGCAACCCGCGGGCGGATCGTGGCGGCGATCGACTACCGCGAGACGTCCGACGGCGAGTCGACCGGTTTCAGCATGATCCCAGCGGCGACCGCGCCGACCGAAACGGTGGTGGTGCCTGGCGTGCCCGGCCGGGGAAGCCGATCGCTGCGCCTGGTTGCGCCGGGGGACAACGACGCGATCGTCGATGTCGAGGTGCTGAGCCCGGACGGCGCCTATCGTCCGGTCGGCCTCGACGTGCTGACCGTACCGGCCGGCTCCGTGCTCGAGGTGCCCCTCGACGAGGCCGTCGGCACGGATCCGACTGCGATCCGCCTGGTCAGCGACGAGCCGATCACCGCCGGATTGCGCGTGGCCGACACCATGGAGGACGGCCGTCCCGAAGTCGCGTTCACCGCGGCGACGGCGGCTTTGTCCGACGGGTCGCTCGCCAGTGTGTTCGGTATCGACAGCGACACGTTCAACACCACTCTCGTGTTCAGTTCGGTAGGTGGTGCAGGCGGCCGTGTGGTCGTGCGTACCGTCGACGGCGAAGGGGTGACCGTCGACGAGACGCCGCTGGAGATCCCGGCCGGCAGCACCCAGACGGTGCCGCTCGAACGACCGGAGGATGCGGTGTGGACGACGACCGTGGTCGAGGTCGCTGCCGGCGATACAGTCGTCGGCGCCCGCATCATCGACGGCGAGGACGATGCCGGCCGGATCATGGACGTCATGCCGCTGACCGGCCCGCAGACGTCCGTCCCCGTCCCGAACATCACCTCCGAGCTCACCCCCTAGAATGATCATGTTGAGCTCGGACTCCCGTGCTTAACGTCGCCTGCTGGGCGAGCATCGTGGGTATAGTCCGCGCAACGGGATGCAGGAGCTATTCCGACGGAACGGGCACCGGGACGACTTCAAGGCCATCGATGCCCCGAAAATCTGCGGGGTTCGCGGTGTAGACCGGAAGGCCGACCGAGATCGCCGTCGCAGCGATCATGGCGTCGTATGCTCGAGCGCTGGCCTTCCGGCCGGCGCTGCGCAGCGAGGCCGCGACCGTGCCGAACGCCCGAGCTGCCGCCGCGTCGAACGGAAGCGGTTCGAAATCGGCCTCAGCCTGTTGTACGTGGGCTTGCCGTGCGGCTCGTTCCTCGTCAGTGGCGGCTACGTGCGGTCCGACGGATAGCTCGGCCAGAGTGACGGCGGTGATCAGCGGTTCGGCCGGCAGGCTCGCAGGGTCGTCAAGGCGCGGCAGGAGAATCACTGTACTGGTGTCGAGCACGCCCCGGAGGTGATGGACATCGGCACCGGCACCCTCGTGTGCCGCTACCTCGGTTGCCGGTTCGGTCACAGCGTCGCGTCCAAGATCTCGTCGATGTCAGCCCGCAGCTTGGCGGCATCGATCTGCGGCAGCGTTCTCCAGCGACGCAGCAGTGTTGCGGCGGGAACGGGACGACGTGCGATCGGGCGCAACTCGGCCACCGGCTCGCCGTCGCGCGTCACGGTGACGGACTCGCCACGGCTGACCGTGTCGAGCACTCGCCCACCATGATTTCTCAGCTCGCGAACCGTTACCTCAGTCATGTGCCGAGTGTATCACCGGTGAGACATCCCGGACTCCGCACTAGCGCCGGCCGCGCCGCCCGTAGCGCGGATCGACCTCTTCGGGCTCGGTGTCCAGCAGTTCGGCGATCTGCTCGACCACGACCTCGGCAACCAGCACCCGCAGCGCCAGCAGGCCACGCACCCGCGTCTCGATCGGACGTCGGAACACGACGATCCGCGGCGGCAACGCGCCTTCGGCGGGGAATGAGCGCGCAAGCGGCACCCAGTCGTGGTGCCAGTCGTCCAGCGACGGCACGTCCTCGACGGCGAACTCCACCGTGGCGAGCTGCTCGCGCCAGCGTCGTTCCAGCGCTTCCACGGTGCCGATCACGATCTCATCGAATCGCTGCGCCCGGGTCATCGCGAGCGGGCTGCCGTCCTGCGCCAGCGGACCGCGCATGCCGCGCCCACGCCGATCGCGCACAACGGCGGGGGGACGGGCAGACGTGCTCACGACGCGATCCTACGCGCTGCGGCGCACCCGCAGGGTGGTGAACGCGGCGGCCGGAGCGGTCGGATCCGCACTGTCGCGACCTGTCATCACGGTCCGCACCGAGCGTGCGCCGGTACGCCCGAAGCGTCTCTGGCGTGCCGCTCTCGTCGCGGCCGCCCGTACCGGCTAACGTTCATGGGGTGAGCCCCGCCCGTCGCTGTTCCCGCGCTGCGTGCCAGAACAGAGCGATCGCCACGCTCACGTATGTCTACGCAGACTCCACCGCGGTGGTCGGCCCGCTCGCCACCTATGCCGAACCGCACAGCTACGACCTGTGCAGCAAGCACGCAGATCGCCTCGTCGCGCCGCGGGGCTGGGAGGTCATCCGGCTGGTCACGGATCCCTCCGCACTGGAGCCGACGTCCGACGACCTGGAGGCGCTGGCCGACGCGGTCCGTGAAGCGGCCAAGCCGTCGCAACGTCCGCCGGGCCCGCCGCCGCCAGGCGAGGTGGGACGGCGCGGCCATTTGCGTGTGGTGCGCAATCCGGAGGGGTAGGCGGACGGTCGGCGCGGTCCGATAGAGTCGGCGAGTGACCGATATGGCCGCCATCGTCAAGGCGTACGACATCCGCGGCCTCGTGCCGGACCAGCTCGACGAGGACGTCGCCCGAGCCGTCGGTGCAGCGTTCGCGCAGGTCGTGGGCCAGCCGCGGTCGATCGTCGTGGGGCACGACATGCGTCCCAGCTCCGAGCCGCTGGCCGCGGCCTTCGCGTCGGGGGTGCGAGAGCGCGGGACGGACGTCGTCCACATCGGGCTGGCCTCGACCGACCAGCTCTACTATGCCAGCGGAGCCCTGGACATGCCGGGCGCGATGTTCACCGCGAGCCACAACCCCGCGCAGTACAACGGCATCAAGCTGTGCCGGGCCGGCGCGGCACCCGTGGGCCAGGACACCGGGCTGGCCGAGATCCGCGACCTCGCGGAACAGATCCTTGACCGAGGAGCGGACGGCGGGTCCGCACAGCCAGGCGCCGTCGAGCACCGTGACATGCTCGACGCCTACGCCAAGCACCTGCGCGGCCTCGTCCCGCTGGACGGTATCCGGCCGCTGACGGTCGTCGTCGACGCCGGCAACGGCATGGCAGGCCATACCGCACCGGCCGCGCTTGACGTTCCGGGTGTGACGCTCGTCCCGCTCTTCTTCGAGCTCGACGGCACGTTCCCGAACCACGAGGCCAACCCGATCGAGCCGGAGAACCTCCGCGACGCCCAAGCCGCCGTGCGCGAGGCGAATGCCGATATCGGGCTGGCGTTCGATGGTGACGCCGACCGGTGCTTCGTCATCGACGAGAACGGGCGATCCGTCGATCCCTCAACGCTCACCGCTTTGATCGCGGTCCGCGAGCTCGAGCGGTCTCCGGGTTCGGCCATCGTGCACAACCTGATCACATCGCGGGCGGTGCCGGAGATCGTCACCGAACACGGTGGGACGCCGATCCGTACCCGTGTCGGGCACTCGTTCATCAAACAGACCATGGCTGAAAGCGGCGCCGTGTTCGGCGGTGAGCACTCCGGGCACTTCTACTTCCGCGACTTCTGGCGTGCCGACTCCGGCATGCTCGCCGCGCTGCACACGATCGCCGCGCTGGGCACCGCACCGGCCGGAACGACGCTGTCGCAGCTGCTCGCACCGTGCGAGCGCTACGTCGCGTCGGGCGAGATCAACAGCACCGTCGCCGATCAGGGCAAGGCGATCGCCGCGGTGGAGGGCGAGTTCTCCGGACGGAACGGCGTCACGCTCGACGACCTGGACGGTCTTTCGGCCCGGCACGCGGACTGGCAGTTCAATCTGCGCCCGTCGAACACCGAACCGCTGCTCCGGCTCAACGTCGAGGGCGCGGACCGGGCCACGATGGAAGGGATTCGCGACGAGGTGCTGCGAATCGTGCGAGAGGAGCGGTGATGGCGCTCGACCCGAACCTGTTGGAGATTCTGGCCTGCCCCGAATGCAAGGCGTCGTTGCGCGAGGATGACGCGGCCGGTGAGCTGGTATGCACCGGGTGCGGCTTGGTGTATCCGGTCCGGGATGGCATTCCGGTGTTGCTCGTGGACGAGGCCCGTCGTCCCTCCTGATCCGTGAGAGAGTGATCGGCATGTTCTTCGACGGAGCGCTCGACGATCCGGCCGAGCTGGAGACGATCGACCCGGCGCTGCGCGAGATCGCGCTGTGGGGCTCGGAGGTTCGCCGTGCCGACGCTGCGGCCGACGCCGTACTGGCCGAGATGCGCGACCACGATCGCCCCCGCGCAGTCGTGGCCGGGGGCGCCGACGGCCGGCTGTTCCGCGCGGTGCTCGAACCGATCTGCCCGGTCCCGTTCGTCGCGTGGCCGCATCCGGGGCTTCCAGGCTGGGCCGGGCCGTTGGATCTGGTCGTCATCATGTCGGCTGCCGGGGACGAGGAAGACCTGTTGTCGGCCGTCGCCGAGGCGGTGCGCCGCGGCTGTTCGCTGCTCGTGGCAGCACCGGAGGGATCCGCCGTCGCCGAGGCGTCGCACGGCTCGTCGACCACGCTGCTGCCGGCGGTGACCACCGACCCGACTGCGCTGGCGGTGCCCGTGCTGCGCGCACTGCATCTGCGCGGCCTCGGCCCTGAGGTGGCCGCCGAGCCCGTTGCGTCCCTGTTGGACGATGTCGCCGTGCGGTGCGGCGCCCACACCACGGTCGACGAGAACCCGGCCAAGGAGATCGCGCTGGCGTTCGGCGACGACACCCCGGTCGTCTACGGCGGTTCGGTGCTGGCGGCGCGAGCCGCGCGTCGGGTGGCCGAGGCGTTGCGTGCGGCGTCGGGACGGGCGGCGATCGCCGGAACCGACCATCAGCTCGTCCCGCTGCTGGAGCATGCGCCGGAGGAGGACATCTTCGCCGATCCGTTCGATGGTGACATCGGCCAGCCTCGGCCGTCCCTGCTCGTCCTCGACGACGGTATGGAGAGTGCCACGATCGAGGCTGCCCGCGAGCGCGTTCTGGAAGCCGCCGAGAAGGGAAACGTACGGGTCCACACCGTCGACGCCGCCGAGGGCCCGGAGATCGGACGGTTCGCCGCGCTGCTCGCTACGGGACGGTTCGCTGCGGCCTATCTCGCTTTGGGTCTCGGCCGCCGCGCTCCGTCGTGACGGCCAGCGGAGTACTCAGGTTGGCGGCTGTGGTTGCTCGTCGGCCTCGGTTTCCGGGTTTGAGGTTTGTTCGTCGGATGTGACTTGTGCGACCGCGAGCTCAACGCGCGGGTCGATGTGTTTCCACTTCTTGTCTCCGGCCAGCACGGTCTCGGCCTCCGTCGTTGAGGCGGTCGCGAGCACGATCGCGTCCGGTAGGCGCAAGGAGCGGTGGCTTGCGCGCAGCTTCGCTGCGGTAACCGCGACGTCCTCGTCCAGCGGGACCGGTTTGCCGAACGCGGCGATCGCTTGAGCGCGACGGTTGTTCAGCTCGTCGTCGCCGCGGCGAGCCGCTCCAACGAGGATCTCGGCGAGGACGCTCGCCGGCATGACGAACGTTGCGCCGGCGTTGCGATGCTGCCGAACCTTTTCCACCGATGAATCGTGCAGGGCGTCGTGTGGGTCGAACAGCGCGAGGATCACGCTCGCGTCCAGAACTACGCGTCCCACTCGTCCCTCATCGCGTCAAGATCGGTGTCGGCGGACAAGCCTGGCGCAGAGCCGATGAGCGCCTCGAGTGGGTCCTGGACAGGGGTAAGGAGCACGCGGCCATGGTCGTCGACGGTCACCTGGAGCTCGTCTCCGGGTCGTAGGTGGGCTTCGTCTAGGGCGGCAGATGGCAAGGTCACCTGGTGCTTGCGAGAAATACGGGTGAAACCGCGCCGCCGCTTTACTTCTGCTGCCATGAGTAAAGGTTACATCGAAAGTTTCTCGGCCGCGCACTGGCGACGGCGATCTTGGGATCGCCATCGTTCGGCGAGGTGAATAATCCATGAGTAGGTACAAGCTGTCGTATAAGGAACATCTTGCGAAGCTGAGGTATCGATGGAGATTCGAGTCGGCGACGGAGGAATAGTCAAGACCTGTGGATCCGCGTGTCACGCGGCTGCGGTGTCGAGCGTCATGATCGGGATGTTCGACTCACGCCAACGTTGCGGTCGTAGTAGCGGGCCATCAGTTCCCAGTACGCCATCAGCAGCCCCATCTCCAGTGCTGTCGCTGCTGCGGCCGGTACTGCGCGGCGCTGATGGGCGGCGACCATCGCGACCAGCAAGGCGGCGGTCGCGGCGACGTTGACCGCCATCGCGGTGTCTATTGGCCGCTTGGCGATCCACTGCTCCTCACCAAGCGCCGCCCGGGTCGCCCATGCCCGGTCGTGCGCGGGTTTGCTGAACACCACCGGGTTGACTGCCATCCATAGGCCGACCAGCGCGGCGTCGCGCCGGCTGCGTCGCCACACCGGGATAAGCATCAGCGGTGTGCTGGCCCACCTCGTCCACATGCTCCACGGATTGCTGTGCCGCGCGAACACCGCCCGCTTGACCTTCCGCCAGTCCTCCATCGACGGCTCCTTCGGGTCCTGCTGGTCGCACCACTCTGGATTCTGATCCTATGTGCCGTCCGGCGCCGTACGCCGGCGCAGGGGCGGGAGGGATAGTCAAGACCTCGGGATCGGGGTGTCAATCGAAGGAATACTAGGAACGCTGCTAGCAAGCGGTAGTACCATCGAAATTGTCCATGATCAGCGATGGAACGGGGATCAATACAAATCGCTGGCGCTGATGAGGACGATGTCGCTGGATTGGTCCGCGGCTGTTGTAGCCTCTGCGGTGAATCCGGCTTGGCCGTATAGCATGAGCTTGGCGGTGGCCGCACCGTCAATACCGTGTGCTTCGAGGAGGGCACGGACGTGGCGGAGCCGGTCGAGGTGCGGGAGGCCGATGGTCTCGCCCCACTTGGCTTCGCCGATCGCCAGCAGTATTTTGCGGTCGTCATCCGTGCGTCCGAAGGCAACGGTATCCAGCTGGTGGCTGGTCTGGTTCGCAGGGTCGTTCACGGTGCCATGGGCGACCTCGGTTGGGGTTCCCCCGAGCGCTCTGTCCGCGGCGAAGTAGCGAGTCCATTGTCGACACACGTGCTCGAAGTGCGGTCCGAGCACGCTGGTCGCGAACCGCGGCTGGCTGCTGCGCCACAGCTGGCTGGGGTCGGTGGCCTGTTCAAGGTCTGCCCAGATCGGACGCATCACCGCGTGGTAAAAGGTGACGAGGGGTTCGGTGATTCTGAAGTTTGTGCGGCGGCGGTGGAAGGCGTCTTGAGCCGTGCTGATCAGGCCGGCGTCCTCGAGAACGTCGAGGGGATGGGCGAGATCCCCGGACTTGCGGCCGAGAAAGCTCGCGATAGCGCCGCGCGTTGTGTTCCCTGAGGCGATCGCGGCGAGTACGGAGTGGTAGAGGGCGGTGTCCTTCATGTCGGGCTCGTCGGCGAGTAGATAGCGCGCTTCGCGGAACAGCGGGCTGGCCCGGTTGAGGACGGTCCGGACGACCCATGGGTCGAAGTCGTCCGGGCTGCGCGGTGCGTCATCTCGGACGAACTCGCGCCGATACGCCGGCGTGCCGCCCACTATCGCGTGAACCCGGAGGGCAAGCGATGGGTCGCCGATGCTCCAGAACTGTGCTGCGAGCTGGTGGTCAAGGGTGGGGACGACAAGCTCCAGGCCCGCACGTCCGCGCAGCGGTCCGTCGCGAGCCAGGAGCTTGCCCATGAACGACATAGCTGATCCGCACAGGAGCAGTCGGGTGCGGCTCTCGTCCCGCTCTGGCCGCAAGGGCGCCAGGGCATTCTGGATGACTGACGGCAGCGACTTGTTGGCTCGTGCCAAGTAGGGGAACTCGTCGATTACCGCGACGATGGGCCGATTGCGGCCGAGTGCCAGTAGCGCGTCGACGGCGGTACGCCAGTCGCCGAAGTCAAACGCGGCAGGAGCACCGGTGTGCTCGGCCAACGCGGCGCCGAATCTGCGTAGCGACTCCCCGTCTGTTGCTTCTTCGGCCGCGAAGTAGAAACCGCCGAGCTGGTGGCACAATGCACGCAGCAAGAAGGTCTTGCCTTGCCGGCGCCGGCCGGACACCACGCCTAGCGTCGCGCCCGGCGCGTCGTCCTGCGCGAAGTCGGTCAGCGCACGCCATTCGAAGTCCCGGTCGAACATTGCTACGGGCTTGTCCATATGAACTCCACTCATAACTTCAGTTATGATAACTCTAGCTATGAGTGCCGATGTCTTCAACCGCCAAGGCTTGCCACAGTTTGACTTGCCTAGCCTCCCAGGACTGCGCCTTGTCGCGGCGCGGCAGAGCCGCGGTTTGGCCAGTGAGCAGCTTGAGGAGCGACTAGTGAGACGGCGTGGTTCAAGGACCGCAATCACAGCCGGAGGATGCGTCAGATCGACTCGTGTTTGGAGGCTCAGACTTTGACGACACTGTCGTATTTCAGCGGGGTTTGAGCCGTCGCTCCGAACAGCTCACGCTCGCGCATCCACTCCTGGGACTGTTCGTACATGTCGGCAGTGTAGGGCAGGAAGGCGATCCGCTCGCCTGGCCCGAACCGACGCACGTCGATCATCGAATGGAATCTCTCAGGCACCTCGCGCAGGTAGTAGTGCTTGTACCGCTCGGGCGCGAGGTCGATGTCCATCTGCGCCCGCTTGAGAGCCTGGAAGTAGCGCTCGACATCGGCGGTGTCGATCTGGGGGGCGAACATGAAGCCGCCGATGAAGGTCGCGTCCACGATCTTGCGGAACCCCTGCTGCTCGAGCAGGTACGTCGAGGCACCCCACACCGTCGCGGCGGGCACCTGGCGATCCAGAGCGAGATCGACGCGGTCGTACGGGTAGCCCAGGAACCGTAGATTGATCTGGTCTGCGTCGAGGAACGGCTCGAGTGCCTGCAGCGTGGTGAAGTGGCTGCCCGAGTGGTAGCCGACGGCGATCTCCACGCCGGCCAGGTCCTCGGCTGCCGTGATGGCCGTCTCCGGTGCGACGTAGATGCCGCACGGAATCACCGAGTAGGCGCCGCCCCACATGCTGCCGCGTTCCTGCCCGGCCGCCTCGTTGACCGCCCAATGACATGCACAGCTGAGGCCCTGCTTGCCGTGCTGGCCGGTGGCGTAGTGCTCGAAGGCACCTTCCTTGTGATCGTCCGGCGCCTGGTCGGGGGACCGGCGTAGCTCGGAACCGATCTCGAGTAGCGCGACCTCGAAGTTGTAGTCGAGGCCCTCGTCGGTGAAATAGCCGTTCTCGTGGGCGACCCACTCCTGGAGCCGTCCGTGCGTCGAGATCTGCAACGTGGCCATGGCTGAGCGACCTCCTGGCGTTGAGCGTCCTCGATGTTGCTTACGGTAGGCAGGTCAGCACTATCAGAACAACTACCAGTGATCTGATATCTGGATAGTATTTATCTATGGCGCCGCCTGGTGTTTCGCTCGACCGGTTGCGAGTGTTCGTCGCGGTCATCGAGCACGGTGGTTTCACCGCCGCCGCGCAGCACCTTCAGCTCAGTCAGCCGACGGTCTCGTTCCACGTCCGCGAGCTCGAGCGCTCCTTCGGCGCGACGCTGCTGTCGGCACGCGGGCGGGACCAGGGTCTGACGCCGGCCGGCGAGCTGGTGTACGCCTACGCCAGGCGGGTGCTGGGGGACGAGGCGACGACTCGGCGACGAGTGCGCAGCTTGGAGCAGGGCAAGGCCGGCCGCGTCCGGCTAGGCGCAAGCCTGGCGTTCGAGCAGGGCTTCTTCTTCGACGAGGTCGTCCGTCCGTTCCTCGCGAGCCACGAGGATGTCGAACTGTCCCTTGTCTTCGACACCAGCTGGAAGATGGCCGAGGCGGTGCGCGAACGGGCGGTCGATCTCGGCTACGTGATGGGCGCGCCGACCCCGCCGGACTTGCACTACGAGCGGCTGCACGGCAGCTCCGTGGCGTTCTTCGTCTCCGATCGTCATCCACTGGCGGCCGGTCCGGTGCCGTCGGCCGCGGAGGTGGCTGAAGCCGGACTGATCACCGCACCCATGGGCACGGTCGAGTGGGGCTACTACGGCCAGGTTCTGCGCGCGGCCGGGATGCGGCAGTACCGCGTGGCGCTGGAGGTCAGCGGCATGCAGGCCCGGATTCTGGCCGCCCAAGGCGGGCTCGGCGTCCTTGTCACGTTCTGGCCGCCGTACACGCGCGCCGCGTTGCCCGGCTTGCGTGCACTCCCGCTCCCGCTCGGCCCGGACTCCGGCCCGGAGTTCGGCCTGGTACGCCGGGACGACGCGCCGACCGACCCGCCGGTACGAGAGCTCACCGCGTGGCTCCGTGAAATCGGACGCGTCTCGAGCTGACGTCGATGACATCACCGGTTTGGCCGCGCGTGGCCGGTGCCGGAGAAGATCGCAGTCATGAGCCGGGCGCCGACAACTCGGGGTTCCGCAAGTAGGTGATCACTGCTAGGACACGTCGGTGGTCACCGGCATCAGGTTGGAGCCCGAGCTTGGTGAAGATCCGCGATACGTGCGTCTCGACCGTCTTGAGGGTCAGGATCAGGCGCTCGCCGATGGCTTGGTTGGAGCGGCCCTCGGCCATAAGGGCCAGCACGTCACGTTCTCGCGACGTCAGGTTCGCGAGGGGGTCCGGATCCCGGCGCCGCCCGATCAGCGTTGCCACGATTTCGGGATCGATGGCCGAGCCACCGGAGCCGACTCGCCGAAGGGCGTCGACGAACTCGTCCACGTCCGCGACCCGGTCTTTGAGCAGGTAGCCGACGCCTCGCGGATTGTCCGCCAGCAGCCGCGCGGCGTGGACCGTCTCGACGTGCTGCGACAGCAGGAGTACACCGACGTCCGGATGGTTGGCGCGTAGCTCATGGGCGGCCAGCAGGCCCTCGTTGGTGTGGGTCGGCGGCATTCGGATGTCGACGACGGCCACGTCGGGATCCAGCGTCTTCACCGCGTCGACGAGCGCCGTCCCGTCACCCACGTGAGCGGCCACCGTGATCCCGGTCGCCTCGATCAAACGAACTAGGCCTTCTCGGAAGAGCACGGCGTCTTCTGCTATGACGATTCGCACGGTATCTCCGCCCACAGCCGGGTTCCTTGCCCCGGCGCACTATCCACGGTGAGCGTCCCCCCGAGCGCAGCGACCCGGTCGGTAAGCCCGCTCAGCCCTGATCCCGGTCCGGGGGCTGCGCCACCGGCGCCGTCGTCGGTTACCTCCACGTGGACCGTCGTCGGGGTCCGGTGCACGGCGATGTCGGCACGAGTCGCGCCGGCATGCTTGGCCACGTTCGTGAGTGCTTCGGCGGCCAGGTAGTAGACGGTGACTTCGACCGGCGCGGGCAGCCGTTTCACTACGTCGCAGCTCGCCACGGTGGGAACCGATGATCGTTCGGCCAGCGATTCGATCGCAGCCTCCAGACCGCCCTCGCTGAGGATCGCTGGATGAATACCTCGTGCCAACCGGCGCAGCTCGGCGAGTGCGGCTACGGACTCGGCCGCTGCCTCGTCCAGTGCTGCCTGCGACCCGTGCCGGCTCACCATGGCAAGCGCCATCGAGAGGGACACGAGCCGCTGCTGCACGCCGTCGTGGATATCCCGCTCGAGTCGACGTCGCTCTTCGTATTGGGCGGCGACGATCCGCTGTCTGGACGACTTGAGGTCCTCGACCAACCGTATGTTGTCGAAGGCCGCTCCAACCTGTGCTGCCATGTCGGCGAGCAGCCGCGTCTCACCGGGACCGAGGCCGTGCCCCGGCGGCATCGTCACGGTGAGCGCACCGACCAGCTTGCCTTGGTGCCGGACCTCTTCCAGCCGGCTCTGCGGATCCTGATGTTGTACGCAACCATCAGCGTCGAGCGGACTCGTGGCGGCAGGCTGGTGGTCGGCCGGCCAGCAGGCCGACCGAACCAACTGCCGATCCATCCGTAGCCACACCTCCACACGGGCGGCACCGGTGCCTTGGGCGAGGGTCTTGGCCAGCAGTGGCAGTAGATCGCCGGCCGCGTACGCGTCACCCATGCGCCTACCGATCGTGGCCAGGACCTCATACGGTGCGGCGCGGCGGCCGTAGACGAGCCGCTGCGCGAATCGCTGGACCTGCAAACGTACTGGGTGAAATGCGACGGCGATCAGGGCCGTAGCCACCATCGCCACGGCGAGGCTGACGTCGTCGGACCCTCCGATCAGCGTTCCAGCCAGCGCCACGACAGCCACGTAGCCGCCGGTGACGAGTGCGACGAGCGCTCCTACGACGATCGTGCGGGAGGTCACCGCGTCGATGTCGTAGAGCTGGTGCTTGAAGATCGCGACGAACACTGCCAGCGGCAGCGCGGCCAAGGCCAGCGGGAACATCAGCTCGCCCAAAGTGGTGAACGGTTCGCCGACGCTTGAGGCGACGGTCACCGCGATCCAGGTGGCCGCCACGATCAGCGCAGCGTAGGTGAACCACTTCAGTTGCTCTCGCGCAACACCGGACGATCGGCGTAGCCGTGTGACGAGTCCCAGCACCGAGCCGAGCACGGCCACTACGAACAGACTCCAGCCGAGGCCCGGGTCGATTCGGCCGACCAGTTCGATGCCGGCCGGATTTGTCACTGTGTCGATCTCAGAGTTGATCGGGCCGGGTTCGGTGCCCCAGGTGACCGTCCAGACCAAGAGGGCCGCACCGGCGAACCAGGCGAACGGACGCCAGCCAGGCGTTGGCAACCGTCCGTCGGGAAACAGCAGGAACAAGAAGGTGAACGCCAGTCCGAACGCGATCATCGGCAGCCACAATGATGCGACGGCGGCGGCCTCGGCCAATGGCAGCGGCGCGGGTCGTCCCACCAACCCGTACGCGGCGTAGTACGCCGCCAGCAGCCAAGCCTGCGCTGCGAACCCGGCGACCAGCAGGATAAGCCCCACCCGGTTGCCCGGCCGGCGACGCAGGACGAGGGCACCCACGGCCGACCAACCGAACAGGCCGAACGCCGCGACGGCGTCCACTGCTCGCCGATTTCCCAGCGGCTGTGTCGGATCCCGCCAAGTGAGCAGCAGAACGGTAGTGCCGACCAGCAGCGCGACGGCAAGGGCCGGGACGAGCCACTTCGCCGCTGCGACCAATGTGGCTCGTCCACGTATGCCGGTGTGGGCGTTCGCCGCCGGCATCGCGCTTCCCACCGTTCCAGTGTTCCACCAGCGCACGGCCATCTGATCAGGGCAGACCCTGAACTGTGGATCCGGGTCCGCACTGACGACACCAGGCCGGCGGCTACCTAGCGTCACAACCAGCCGGGCAATCGAGTTCCGGCCTCACCGAGGAGGTAGTGATGCGTGACCGTCTCACCGCGAAGGAGCCAGGCAAGCCACAGCTCGACAAGATCCCGATCGGTTCCTGGATCGTGGCCAACGCGCTCGGTCTAGGCCTCGCCTTCGGGTTGTTCGGTTTGGTGGGTGGCGTCATCGAAGCGCTGGGCGCCGACCATGACAGTGCGGCCCGCAATGTGCCTGCGATCCTCGCGATGGCGGCCGGCGGCGTCGTGTTCGCGACGTTGCGGCGAAGAGCACTGCACGATCAAGACGACGGCTCCGCGTGGCGCCTGGTGCTGGTCGGGCTCAGCGTGCCGGCCGGGTTCCTCGCGGGGCTCGGCGTCGCACCGTTCGACTGGATGGGTGCGTTGCTCGTGGGCGGCACCGTGGGCGCCGTGGTTCAGCTGGGTTCGTACCGGCCAGTCAATGCGCGAGGAGTGCTGGCCAGCGCCGCTTGTTGGCTGGCCGCGGGACTCATCTTCACGGCGAGCGCTGTGCTCGTGATCGACGTGCTTCTCGTCGGAGTGCTCGGCCTCAGCGGGGACGGCGCCGCGAGCTTCGCGCTCATCGTTACCTTGCTCGGCATGGTTGGCGGCGCGGCGGGCT
The DNA here is from genome assembly GCA_036374835.1 of Jiangellaceae bacterium. Lineage (GTDB taxonomy): Bacteria > Actinomycetota > Actinomycetes > Jiangellales > Jiangellaceae > DASUTB01. Next base: position 27,700 of record DASUTB010000055.1, read on the forward strand.
CCGTCATCGAGGCAAGCACCGTTAGCCGCCGCAACGACTGAGCACCTAGTCATTGATCTACGAGATCGCGGACAAGACGGTCACCATTGCGGTGATCCACCTGGGTCGCGCCGGCGCGCCGTGAGCTAGACCGGCTGAAGTGTTCGGTTCGCTTTGCGCGATCTGTCGGCCAATCGCATGAAAGCCCAGATGGATGGGTTACGAGACACGGGGAGCACACGATGGTCCGGCTTGACACGCCGTAGGATGTGGCGGCGTGCCGATGATTCTGGACATGCCCGTGCGGGCCTACCCGTGGGGATCGACGACACTCATCCCGCGGATGCGTGGCGTCCCGCCGACCGGCGAGCCGCAGGCCGAACTGTGGGCGGGCGCGCATCCGGACGCCCCGGCGACCGTGGCGGTTGAAGGTCGTCGGCGCAGCCTGGCCGATGTCATCGCCGACGACCCGGACCGGATGCTCGGCGCGTCGGTGGCTGAGCGGTTCGGTGGGCAGCTGCCGTATCTGCTCAAGGTGCTGGCGATCGAACGTCCGCTGTCCATCCAGGTTCATCCGAGCACGTCCGAGGCCGAGGAGGGCTACGCGCGCGAGGATGCGGACGGCGTCCCGCTCGATGCGCCGGAGCGCAACTACCGGGACCGGTCGGCCAAGCCTGAGATGCTGGTGGCGCTAAGCGACGTCCGCGCGCTGGTCGGGTTCCGTCCCCCGACCGAAGCCGCCGAGACTATCGCCGGGCTTGGCGCCGACGGTATTGCGGATGCCGTCGAGGCGCTGCGCACCGGTGGCGAGGTCGCGCTGGAGGCGGTCGTCCGGCACTGGCTGCGGTTGCCTGATGCGGAGGTAGCCGAGCTGGCGGCTGAGGTGACCAAGGCCGCCGTCGGGGCGGACGGTGAGCCGGCTGCGCTCGTCGGCGAGCTCGGCCGGCGGTATCCCGGCGACCGCGGAATCCTGCTCGCGCTGCTGCTCAACGACATCCGGCTCGCGCCCGGCGAAGCGGTGTTTCTCGGGCCCGGCGTGCCGCATGCGTACCTGTCCGGTCTGGCTGTCGAGGCGCAGGCGAGCTCGAACAACACGCTACGTGCCGGTTTGACGAGCAAACACGTCGACGCCGGCGAGGTGCTGCGCCTGCTGCGGTACGGTTCGGCGCCCGGCAAGATCGGCGGGACGGCACATCGCGAGCGGGTGGTTCGTTACGACCCCGGTGCCGCCGAGTTCGTGCTCGACCGGGTGGCGCTCGGCGACCCGGTACCGAGTGACCTGCGTGGTCCGCGCATCGTGCTGTGTACCGACGGTGCTGCGGCCGTCACCGCAGGCGAGACCGTCCAGCTGCCGTCCGGTGGCGCCGCGTTCTGCTCGGACGCGGCCGGAGCGTTGACGATCGCCGGCCACGGCACTGCGTTCGTCGTCGCGCCCGCACAGTAGCCGATGGTTCACGAGTCGGTGTACTTCGCCGGGCGCGTGAGGAAGGCGACCATCTCGTTGGCAATGGTCTCCGGCTCGAGCGCTACGCCGAAGTGGCCGGCGCCGGCGATTTCGCGGCTTTGTGCGTTGGCGACGTGGTCGGTGATGTGACGAACGCCGGCGGTGAACCACGTGTGCAGTCTGGTCCGTGACCCGCTCAGCACCAGGACCGGTGCGGTGATCTTGCCGAGCAGGGCCGCGTCGGTTGGGCTAGGGCCGTCATGCTCGATGCTCTGCTCCATTTCCTGGAGTTCGGTCGCGATGAAGCGTCCGGCGTCCTTCCAGTAGTCCATGGCGGACAGGGTGGCGAGCTCGTCGTCATTGGCCACCACTTCGGCGAATTCTCGTGCCGCGTCGGACAGCCTGCCCTCGTCCACGGTCTGGCTGATGCGTGGAAGGGCGTTCTCGATGCGTGCGGCGACGTCGTCTGTGACCACGTCGAAGACGGTCGGCTCATAGACCGCGACCGCGGACACCGCGTCGGAGCGGGCCGCCCCGGCGAGTGCCAGCGCGGCGCCGTCGGATTCTCCGATCACGCTCACCGGCTCGCTGATGCTGTCCAAGAACGCGATGGTGTCTTCGAGCAGACGCTCAGGCGAGAGGTCGGTGGATGGGTCGCTCAGGCCCCGGTCACGCCGGTTCATGAGGTAGCAAGTGAACTGATCTTCCAGGAACGGGAGCATCTCGCGCCAGCAGAAGTCGCCGTCCTCGAGTCCACCGTGCAGGAGTACGAGAGGCGGGCCCTGTCCTTGCACGGTGCCGGCGATCCCGGTGCCGTCGTCGGAGGTCGTCCGGTGGATGCGGTGGCCGGTCATTGTCGGCACCTCCAGTGAGAGAGAGTGTACGAACGTACTAATTAGTACGACCGTCAAAGTTAGTACGCTCGTGCTACCGTGTCAACGGCTATGACGGATCACATGAGCGATGCGCCGGTCCGGCGCTCCGACGGTGAGCGGTCGCACGTTGCGATCCTCGAGGCGGCCATGCGGCTCGCGTCGGTCGAGGGATTGGGCAGTCTCACGTTCGGACGGCTGGCCGGCGAGCTCGGTCTCACCAAGAGCGGGGTCGCAGCGCACTTCGACTCGCGGCAGCATCTTCAGGAGGAGACGATCGCTGCGGCGCAGCGCATCTTCGACCGCGAGGTACTAGAGCCTGGCCTGGCCGCACAAGAGGGCATCGGCCAGCTCGAAGGGGTCTGCGAGGCGTACCTCTCGTACTTGGAGCGTGGCGTGTTCGCCGGCGGCTGCTTCTTCGCCCAACTACTTGCCGAGTTCGACGCTCCATCCGGTCCCATCCACGACGCGGTGGCGGACGGTCAGCGGGGCTGGCTGGGCATGCTTGAAGGGCTCGCCGAGACCGCACGGCAACGTGGCGAGATCGATACTGCAGTAGAGCCCGCACAGCTCGCATTTGAGCTCTACGCACCCCTTGAGCTGGCGAACTACCTGTCCATGCTCTATCGCGACCCCTCGATCATCGAGCGAGGACGTGCCGCCGTACGAGACACGATCGGTCGAGCAGGGCATGCTGACCACGGTTGATGTCGCCAAACGATGTTCAGGTAATGCCCTTTGCTGGGCGTATCCGAGCGATGCTCGGCTTGCGGTATACGTAAAGCTGGGAAGTAGCAGCGTCACGTGATCATTCTGGGGCGGGAGATGCCGAGGCCGCCGGGGGTTTGGGCGCCGTAGCGCTCGATCTCGCGGTCCAGGTCGAGGCGGCCGATGGTCTTGCGGGCGTCACGCGCGGCGTCGTCCAGCAGTTCGGCGGGCACGATCCACGCGACCTCGAACTCCAGGCCGTCCGGGTCGCGGGCGTAGAGGCTCTTGGTCGTGCCGTGGTCGGACGTCCCCACCAGTGCACCGTGCCCGGCGAGCTTGCGTGCGAGATCCTTGAGGTCGGCGAGCGTCTCGACCTCCCACGCGAGGTGGTACAGCCCGACGGTGGCGCGTCCGGCGGCCGACGGGCCGGCGGCCGAGCCGATCTCGAACAGCCCGAGGTCGTGGTCGTTCGTCGAACCGGGAGCCTGCAGGAACACCGCGCCGCTGAAACCTTCCGGCGTCATGTCGACCCTCCGGAAGCCCAGTACCTCCGTGTAGAACGCGACGCTGGCCGCGATGTCGCGGACGTACAGCACGGCGTGGTTCAGCTGGACGATCGCCATGGCGGACCTCCTATGCCGGTGGTGTGAAGTTGCGGCCGGAGGGCTGATTCGACCGCATCGCGGGTGGTGCGCCGGCATCCGGCTGCTCGGGCGTGCCGTTGTCGGTCGCGGAGGGCTGTTCGTCAGCGCGCAGCGCCGTCCCCTCCGCAGCGATCCGGGCCGACTCTCGCCGTCCCCGTTCGGCCAGCACTGCCGCGAGATATGCCCAGGCGGGAACGCCGGCCGGTGGTGGGGGAGTCACGACGCGCGACACCTCGGTGGCCAGCTGAGCTCCCATCTGGTCGCGCACCTGCGGTGCCAGCTGCTGGCCACGGGCAAGGTAGTTGCGTGCGGCCATGGCGAGCTCGTCCGGAAGTCGGGACAGCTCGAGCGTCGTGGCCCACTGGGCGAGGTCCGGCGGTACGGCCGGAATAGGTGCGTAGACCGACGGGACCCGTTCGCGGACGACGACCGTTCCGGCCATCCAGTCGCCGATGCGTTTGCCACGCTCGTTGAGCAGCGAGGAGATGATCGCGCCAGCACCGGCGGTGGTGAAGAAGTCGGCGAAGAACCCGGCCAGAGCGCGCAGCAGCGCATGCCGTAACCGGACCGGACCGCCGTCGTCGCGAACCACGCGAAGGCCGAGCACCAGCTTGCCGACCGAGCGGCCGCGACTGAGCGTCTCGATCATCGTCGGAACGCCGATGAGGAGCAGCACAACCGCCGCGATTCCGATCGCCGCGGCGGCCGCCGGATCGAGATCGACGACGAGTCCGGTGGCGATCGAAAGAATGACCAGGCCGGCGACCGCAAGAATCGCCAGGTCGATGATGATCGCCAGCGCCCGGGACGGGAGCTTGGCCAGCCTCATTTCAAGAGGAACGGCCTCGCCCGTCACCAGATCGCTCATGCTGGTTAGTCTGCCATTTGTGGACCTGGACGCTTTCATCGCCGCCCATCGCGACGAATGGGACAGGTTGGACGCTCTCAGCAGGCGTCGTTCGCTGACCGGGGAAGAGGCCGACGAGTTGGTACGGCTCTATCGGCGTGCCTCGACCCACTTGTCCACGATCCGGTCTGCCGCGCCCGATCCGGCGACGCTGGCGAAGCTGTCGGACCGGGTCTCTCGCGCTCGAACCGCCATCTCGGGCTCGGCCGATCCCGGCTGGGGCGACGTGGTCAGGTTCGTCACCCGGAGCTTCCCGGCCGAGGTCTACCGCGCCCGGTATTGGTGGATCACCGTCGCGGTGGCGTTTCTCGCCGTCTCGACGGTGCTCGGTTGGTGGGTCGCGGACAATCCTGCCGTTCAGGCGGCCGCCGGCGCTCCCGAAGAGATTCGGCAGCTGGTCGAGGAGGACTTCGAGGACTACTACTCGGCGAACCCGGCGGGTTCGTTCGCCGCCCAGGTGTGGACGAACAATGCCTGGATCGCCGCGGGTGCGCTGATCATGGGCGTCGCCATCATCCCGGTCATATTCATCCTGTGGCAGAACGCCGTCGGCATCGGCGTGTCCGGCGGCCTGATGGCTGCGCACGGCCGGCTGGACGTCTTCTTCGGGCTGATCACGCCGCACGGACTGCTGGAGCTGACCGCCGTGTTCGTCGCGGCCGGTGCCGGCCTGAGGGTCGGCTGGGCATGGATCGCGCCCGGGGCGCGGCGCCGTTCGGAGGTGTTGGCCGAACGAGCCCGTGCCGCCGTGGCGGTCGCGATCGGCCTTGCCGGGGTGCTGCTCGTCTCCGGTGTGGTGGAGGCGTTCGTGACGCCGTCCGGCCTGCCGACGTGGGCGCGGATCGCGATCGGAGCCGTGGTGTGGGGCGCCTTCATGGCGTATGTGTGGACCTACGGACGGCGTGCCGCGCTGGCCGGGGAGACCGGCGACGTCGCCGAGGCCGACCGCGGCGACACCCTCCCCGTCTCCGCCTAACGAATGACCATGTTTGGCACGGAATTCCCAGCTTTACGACGCCTGTAAGCCGCACATCGCACGGACAGTCCGCGCATCGGCGGACGAGGTCGAGACTCGCATGAGGTCCCGCTCGCGGCGCCGCGCCGCCTGCGGTCAAGTGTTCGGAGAGTCGGCGGCTTTTGGCCGTGGACGACTACGACTGGTGAGGCACAATGGCTTTCTATGATCGCTGTGCCGGATGAGGTAGATGTGACGCTCGCGCTTCGCCGCGCGGGGGCGCGTTTCGCCTTCGTTCACGGTAGCCGGGCCACACCCGATCGCGCGCGGCAGGACAGTGACCTGGACGTCGCGGCTTGGTGGGGAAGCTCGCCGCCACACCGGTGGCAGGTCGATCTGCCGAGTGGCACTGACCTGGTCGTCCTCGATCGCGCGCCCTAGTGGCTCGCGGGCCGCATCGCGTTGGACGGTCGCCTTCTCTTTGATGACGACCCACGTGCACGGGTTGCTTGGCAGGCGACGACCCGGCAGCTCTGGCTGGACGAACGTCCTCGCGTTCTGCAAACGCAGCGGGAGTTCCGGGAGGCGGTGGCCGCTCGGGCTCGGACGGAGAGGCCGCAGCAGTGATCGTTCTTCTTTGCTCGGATTCCCTGGGCATTACGCGGATTACAGCCGTGGTTTGGCTGGGAATTGCGTGCCAAACATGGTCATTCGCTAGAGGCGGCCGGCGGCTTTGAGGTCGAGGTAGCGGTCGGCCACGGCCGGGGGGAGTTCGGCCGGGAGGGCGTCGACGACGTGGGCGCCGCGGCGCTCCAAAAGCTCCGAGACGCGCGCCCGGCCCATCTGGGAACGAGTGGCCGCGGCGGCGCCGTACACGGCGGCCGAGTCACCCCGTGCCGCTGCCATCTCGGCGACGCGCGGATCGCTCACCGACGCCACGAGCACCGTGTGCCGCCGGGTCAGCGTGCCGAGCGACGGCAGCAGCGCGTCTTCGATCGTGCCGGCGTCGATGCCGGTCAGCAGCACGACGAAGGCGTGCCGGCCGGCGCGGCGGCTGATCTCGGCGGCGAGCCGGCGGTAGTCCGTCTCGAGCAGTTCCGAGTCGACCGTTGCCATCGCGTTGACGAACCGCGACAGCACGTCGGCCGGCCCGGAGCGTTCGACGGCCGCACGCACCGTCCGGTCGTACGCCAGCAGGTCGACCCGGTCGCCGGCGCGGGTCGCCAGCGCGGCCAGTAGCAGGGCGGTGTCCATCGCGGCGTCGAGCTTCGGGGCGTCCCCGACCCGCCCGGCGGACGTACGCCCGGTGTCGAGCACGATCAGCACGTGCCGGTCCCGCTCGGGCCGCCAGGTCCGCACCATGACATCGGCGGCCCGTGCGCTCGCGCGCCAGTCGATGGACCGGGTGTCGTCCCCGATCACGTACTCGCGAAGTGAGTCGAACTCGGTACCGGCGCCACGGATTCGCACCGCCGACCGGCCGTCCAGCTCCCGGAGCCGGGCGAGCCGGGACGGCAGGTGCTTGCGCGAGGTGAACGGCGGCAGCGCCCGGACCGTCCACGGCACCGGCCGCGACCGCTGGCGTCCGGCGATGCCGAGCGGACCGATGCTGCGCACGGTCACCCGATCGGCCGTGCGGTCGCCGCGGCGGGTCGGGCGCAGCATGAACTCGATCCGGCGCCGTTCGCCGGACGGCAGATCGATCCGCACCCGGTCGGTCACCACCCCGGCCGACGGCGGCCACGCGTCGCGCAGCACACCGCGGACCCTCCGGCCCGGATTGGTGACCGTCAGCGCGACGCTCGCCGTGCCACCGAGCCGCACCGATGTGTCACCGGAGCGCTCGAACCGCAACGGCGTGATCGCGCCGGCCGCGGCGACGTCCACCAGCGCGAGCGCCAGCACGGCACCGGTCACCGCAACCACGCCGACCAGCGACGCAACGACCGCCACGACGAGTGCGCCGGCCACGGCGAGTAGTGCCGCGCGGCCCGTCAACACCATCAGCCAAGCACCGTCTAACGCGGCACCGGCACGGTGGCCAGCACGGTTTCGAGGACCGAGTCCGAGGTCGTGCCTTCGATCTCGGCTTCCGGGCGCAACACCATGCGGTGCCGCAGCGTCGGGCGGGCCAGCGCTTTCACATCGTCGGGTGTGACGTAGTCCCGCCCCGAGATCCACGCCCAGGCCCGGGACGTCGCGAGCAGCGCAGTCGCACCGCGCGGCGAGACTCCGAGCTGTACCGACGGCGATGTCCGGGTCGCTCGGCAGACGTCGACGATGTAGCCGAAGATGTCCGCGCTGATCCGGGTGTCCCGGACGGCGACCCGCGCGGCCGCGAGATCGGAGGGTCCGGCGACCGGCCGCACACCGGCCGCTTCCAGGTCGCGGGGATCGAACCCATGGGCGTGCCGCTCCAGCACCGTGATCTCGTCCGCCCGTTCCGGGAGCGCCACGGTCAGTTTCAGCAGGAACCGGTCCAGCTGCGCCTCGGGCAGCGGATAGGTGCCCTCGTATTCGATCGGGTTCTGGGTCGCGGCGACGACGAACGGATCCGGAAGCGGACGCGGGACGCCGTCCACGGACACCTGTCGTTCCTCCATCGCCTCCAGCAACGCCGACTGGGTCTTCGGCGGCGTCCGGTTGATCTCGTCCGCGAGCAGCAGGTTCGTGAACACCGGGCCGGGCGCGAAGGAGAATTCGGCGGTTCGCGCGTCGTACACCAACGAACCGGTGACGTCACCGGGCATCAGGTCCGGCGTGAACTGGAGCCGCCGCGTCTCGACGTCCAGGGCGCCGGCCAGCGCCCGTACCAGAAGCGTCTTGGCCACACCGGGAACACCCTCGAGCATGACGTGCCCCCGGCAAAGCAGCGCGATGACCATTCCGGTGACGACGGAGTCCTGGCCGACGACGGCCTTGCCGACCTCTTCGCGGAGCCTGACGAGCGCGTCGCGGGCCGACGCGGCCGACCCGGGCGCGGCCATGGCATTCGTGGGTTCGGTCACCTGGCAAGTACCTCCTCGATCAAGGCGTCCAGCTCGTCGGCGAGCCGGACGAGTGCGGACTCGTCGGGTGGCGCCGGCCCGTCGAGCAGCGCCGTCACGTCGTGCTCCGTCCGCTGCGTGCGAGCGGCCGCGGTGGCGGCGACCACGTGCGCACTCGCGGACCGCGGCAGTCCCAGCCGGGTCCGCAGCTTATCGGTCGCCGCCTGCCGCAAGGTCGCCGCGGCATGGTCGCGGGACCGGCCCCGGCGGTACAGCCGGGCCAAGCCCTCGGTGGTCTCCGCGGCGCGTACGACGACCGGCAGTTGCTCGGGGACGACGCGCCCCAGCCGGATCGCCTGCCACAGTGCGGCAAGCACAGCGGCGATTCCGAGTTGCCACCCCACCGGCACGACCCAGTCGGGGAAGAGCTCGGTGATCGAGGTCCCGGCCATCTCCCCAAGTGTCGGCCGGTACCAGATGAGATCCGGATTGCGGCCGAGCAGGTTCATCGTCAGTGCGGCGTTGCCGTCCTCGTCGAGGTAACGGTTGACCAGCGGCTGGGCGGTGCCGAATACGACCAGCCGGCCGTCCTGCTCCGTGGTGTCCACGATGAGCGAGCCGGCATCGTCGCTGGCCAGGTAGCAGGCGGTGGCCGGGGGTTGTGCGGTGTAGAGGACGTCGCCGAGCTGCGCCGAGCCGGCGGTCCGCGCCTCTGGCACGTCGCACCCGGGCTCGCGGGACTCCACGAAGTCGCCGCCGACGCGCTCGATCCGCTCGCTGTACTCGGTGACCGTCGGGCCGGGGGCGACGAGGACGATGTCGGCGCCGGTGCCGACGAGCGTGTCGACATTGGACGGCGCGAGAAGGTCCGGAACCGTGACGACAACGGTACTGCCCGGACCGGCGGCCGCGGCGGCGTCGCGCGTGGTACGCACCTCACTGACTCCGACGCCCTGGTCCTCGAGCAGTTGGACGAGCGCCCGGGCGCCCTGCTCGTCGACGCCGTCCGGGTTGAGGTATCCCCGGCGCGACTCACTCATGGCGAGTGCGATCACGAGCGCTGTGCCGAGCAGCAGAACGACCGCCACCGTGACATTGCGAATGGTTCGGGTGCGGGACGTCATCGCGGCACCGCCAACGCCTGCTGCGCGTCAACCGGCTCGTCGCTGATCCGTGCCGAGCGGACGTCACCGTCGAGCTCCCGCATGGCGAGGGCCGCAGCACGGGTGGCCGCGTGTTCGCCGTAACGTGCGTCGTCGAATGTCACGGCACCGGCGGTGAGGCGTTCGGCGAGGGTCGGCAGTACGCGCCCCGCCTCCCGGGCTGCCTCGTCGGCCGTGCGGCCGGCCTTGGCGGTGAGGATGTCGCGCTCTTCGAGCCCGGCGATGATCGCCCGGAAGCGCTCCAGCACGCTGGTCGTCCAGTCTTCGGCGGCGAACGCGTCGTCTGCGGCAAGCCGGTACTCTGCGGCGCTGCGCTTGTTCGTGCCGAACAGCGACTCCTCGCCGCGGGCGGCTTGCCGCGCCATCGGACCGAACCGCCACAGCACGATCGCGACGATGATCGCGATCGGAATCAGCAGCGCGAGCGCGCCCCAGCCGCTCAGCGACCCGCCGGCTGCGGCGATGAGCTTGTCGAGCTGCAGCAGGATCCAATCCAGAATCTGCTGTAGCAGCGAGGGTTCGTCCTCATAGATCGGGTTGGCGAGCTCCTGCTGGGCGAGACGGCGTGCCTCGTCTCGCTCCACGTCGACGGACGCGGCTATCGGCACCACCGTTACGAGCGAGAGCATCAACCGTGTCGGCCGGGTCCGTGCGTCGGCCCGCCAGGGGGGACGTCGGTCCGGCCGGGAATCGTGACGCCGGCGGCGCGGGCGAGCTCGATGTCGAGTCCTTCGGCGCGAATCCTACGGTCGACATAGAGCAGCGCGACCGAGCCGGCGACGAACGGAGCGGTGACGGCGGTCGCCAGCACGCCACCGAGCGCGATCAGCAGCACCGCGCCGAAACCGATCCCTTCGGCCGGGTCGGCAAGCATGGCCGGCAGCGAGACCGTGAAGCTCATCGCGTTCGCGATGATGTACGCGATCAGAACGATGAGCAGGTAGATGCCGAACACGCGCCACCACGAGGTGCGGACCAGCTCGGCCGATCGGCGGAGCGAACCGGCGATGCCGATCGGAACCGGTGCACCGTTCGCCGGCTGTATCGTTTCGATCATGACGATCGGAGTGGCGAGAACGTAACGGATGGCGAGCCAGACGGTTACGGGTATGGCCGCGATGAATAGGAGCACGCCGAGCGCGATCGCGCCGCCGTCGCCGCTGAGGGTCAAAGCGAACAAAACGCCTCCGGCCAGAAGCAACGGGCCGAGCACGATCACCAGGTAGACGATCGTCAGCGCGAGCAGCCGCAACAGTCGTGGCCTGGCGCGCCGCCACGCCTCGCCGGCGGTCATATGCTCGCCGAGCACGGCACGGCTGACGACGACGGTGAGGATGCCGGTCAGGATCGTGCGGCCGAGCCATTCCAGGGCGACAGTCACAAGGCCGGCCTGCGCGAAGTCGCTGAACAGGCCGAGGACCTGGTCCTCCGAGGCGGTCGCCGGAAGCAGGGACAGCTCGTTGAGCGCGTCGAACATGGTCCAGCTGAAGTACAGCGCGCCCAACTGGATGAGCACGGCCACGACGACGGACAGCCCGAGCATCGCGCCGAGGTTCTTGCGGATCGTGGTGACCGCGCCGTCCAGGATCTCGCCGACGCCGAGCGGCCGCAGCGGGATGACACCCGGTTTGATCTTCGGCTGAGCCCAGCTCCATTGCGGTGTCGGACTCGAGCCCTGCTCCGGGCTTTGGCCCGGTGGTGTGCCCCAGCCTTGTTGGCCGGGGGACGAAGGTGTGTCCGGTCGGTCAGGCGAACCCCACCCCTGCTGCCCGCCGTGGCCCGCGGTCGAGCCGGCGTCGCCGTGCGTGCCGCTCGGGCCGTACGACCCGCCCGGGCGCTGCCAGCCGGCATCCTGACCTGGTCCGGCGCGTCGCTCCGGCGGCTGTTGCGCCGACCAGCCGGGATACGGCGGCTCGGCCCTGTCAGGTGTCTGGTCGGACATCGGCGATGGCCTCCGCAGGGACTCGTCCGGTTCTGCTTCGCTCACATCGTTTCACGACGCGTCGGTGATCACGAAAGTGTACTGGTCGTTTTCCGGGTGGAACCGGCCGCATGATCTCCGCTCTGCGAGACCGATGGCCCTGTGACGGCGGCCACACCGATTTTGTGAACCCGACTACGGTCGGGAGTATGCGGGGACGGAGCCCGGCAAGAATTCACAGTTTGGCCGAAAGAGTGTCACGATATTGACTATGAAGGGTCGCGTACTCATTGTCGACGACGACACTGCGCTAGCGGAGATGCTCGGCATCGTTCTGCGGAACGAGGGCTACGAGACGTCCGTGGTCACCCGCGGTGACGATGCTGTCCAGACCTACCGGGAGTTCAAGCCTGACCTGGTGCTGCTTGATCTGATGCTGCCCGGCACGGACGGCATCGACGTGTGCAAAGAGATCCGTGCCGAGTCGGGAATCCCCATCGTCATGCTCACCGCGAAAAGTGACACCGTCGATATTGTGCTCGGTCTCGAGGCCGGTGCTGACGATTATGTCGTCAAACCGTTCAAGCCCAAGGAGTTGGTGGCCCGCGTCCGGGCCCGGCTGCGCCGCACCGACGATCCGAAGCCGGAACGGCTCGAAATCGGCGAGCTCGTCATCGATGTCGCCGGTCACTCGGTCAAGCGCAACGGCACCACGATCAGCCTGACACCGCTCGAGTTCGACCTGCTGACCTGTCTGGCGCGCAAGCCGTGGCAGGTCTTCAGCCGCGAGGAGTTGCTGGAGCGGGTCTGGGGCTACCGGCATGCCGCAGACACCCGGCTGGTCAACGTGCATGTGCAGCGGCTGCGTTCCAAGGTCGAGAAGGATGCGGAGAATCCTGAGGTCATCGTGACTGTACGCGGCGTCGGATACAAGGCGGGTCCGGCCTGACGTGACGTCCGGTGTGTCGGTTGAGCGCGCGGGTGGCCCGGGTGGGCGGTTGGCGCGTGCGCTGTCCACCGCCGGCGTGCACGTTCTGCGAGCCTGGCGGCGGGTCGTCTATGTGTGGCAACGCTCGCTCCAGCTCCGTGTCGTCGCCGCCACCCTGACGTTGTCGTTTGCGGTCGTCGCGCTTCTCGGCATCACGCTGACCCGGCAGATCACGGACGATCTGCTCAAACAGCAGCTGGATACCGCGGTTCCCTATGCGGTAGCCGGAATCGGCCAAGCACAGCAGCAGTTGAACAATCTCGCCGATGAGCCAGACCATGCGGACCGGGTGCAAATCGTCGAGGATCTGGCGGCGCAGGACGGTGAGGGCGGCCCCGCGGTCGTGATGCTGCGTCCAGACGGAGGAACGGCTGCGACCACCACACCTCAACCTGCCGACTCGACCTTCCCCGCCGACCTTCGCGCCAGGATCCAGGAGGAACCTGATCAGCTGTGGTGGGCGTACACCACGATCGAGTTCCTCCCCGGCCTCGGCGGTGAGCAACTGGAGAACCAACCGGGCATGGTCGTCGGTGGCCAGGTGCGCGCTCCTGTTGGCGCCGCCGAAGAGATCTTCGAGCTGTACTACGTCTTCTCGCTCGAGGAGACCGAACAGACTCTCGGCATCGTCCGCACCGCGCTGTGGACCGCCGGCCTCCTTGTCGTCCTGCTGCTCGGCGCCATCGCAGGGCTGGTGACGCGCCAGGTGGTCACGCCGGTGCGGATGGCGGCCAGTATCGCGGGACGCTTCTCCGCGGGACGGCTCTCCGAACGGATGACGGTGCGCGGTAAGGACGACATGTCCAAACTCGCCATGAGCTTCAACCAGATGGCCGGGAGCCTGCAGAAGCAGATCGCCGAACTCGAGGAGCTCTCCCGCATCCAGCAGCAGTTCGCCTCTGACGTGTCGCACGAGCTTCGGACACCGCTGACCACGGTCCGGATGGCCGCTGATGTGCTGCACGAGTCGCGCGAGGATTTCGACCCTGTTGTGCAGCGGGCCGCCGAGCTGTTGCAGGCGCAGCTCGATCGGTTCGAAGCGCTGCTGTCCGATCTCCTGGAGATCAGTAGGTTCGACGCCGGGGTGGCCGTACTCAACGCCGAGTCCGTCGATATGCGCGACCTCGTCTACTCGGTCACCGATTCGTGCAACCAACTCGCCGGCCGGAGAGGCAGCGAGGTACGGATCGAGATACCGGCCGAACCGTGTGTGGCCGAGATCGACGAGCGGCGGATCGAGCGGGTGCTTCGGAACCTCGTGATCAACGCCATTGAGCACGGCGAGGGCAGAGACGTCGTCGTCCGGGTCGTGGCGAACGACCAGGCCGTCGCGGTCGGCATCCGCGACTACGGCGTCGGGCTCAAACCGGGTGAGGCGTCGCTCGTGTTCCACCGGTTCTGGCGCGCCGACCCGGCACGGGCCCGCACCACCGGCGGCACCGGACTGGGTCTCGCGATCTCGCTGGAGGACGCTCGGTTGCACGGCGGCTGGCTCCAAGCGTGGGGCGAGCCGGGCGGCGGATCGCACTTCCTGCTGACCTTGCCGCGGACCGCAGGAGACGACATCGTCGCCTCGCCGTTGCCGCTGATACCGCACGATGCAATGGACGACAGTGGGCTAAGCGGCGTGGGCAGCCCGTATCAACGTGTCGCCGACGACGCGACGGACGGCTGGAGCGCTGAGCCGCTCGATCTCACCGAGGAGGTCATGAGCGGCGCGGCCGGAGCCGCAAACGCTGACCGGGACACGACCGATGCGGATGACGGCGACCAGGACGAATCGACCGGCGATGCGGCAACCGCTGCCGCGTTCGACGTGGACGTTCCTGACCCGCACGCCACGTTCGAGGTCGCCGACGAGGCGACCGCGCCGGATGCCGCCGAGCCCGATCCAGACGAACCGGACACACCGGGTGACGTTCCTGACGACAGTGTGGAGGTGCGCCGTGCGTAGCCGGGCGGCCATCGTCTTCGCCGGCGCGGGCGCCGTTCTGCTTTCCGCGTGCGGCGGCATCCCGTCCTCTGGAGAGCCGGTGGCCGCCGGCGAGTCGGATGCCGAGGACGTGTCCCCGCAGGTGATCCGGGACCTGCAACCGGCGACCCAGGACATGACGCCGCATGAGATCGTTGACGGTTTTCTCGACGCGATGGAGATTTACGAGCCACCCGGTGGCTACCCGACCGCGGCCACGTTCCTCACCGAGCAGGCAAGGGCGGAGTGGGAGGACCCGCTCAGCGAGATCGTGATCTACAAGCGTGACCCCGTTGTCGAGATCGAACTCGACGGCGGCACTGGCCGCGCAGTGTTGCGACTCGACGTCGAAGCGACGTACGACCGAGTGGAAGGCTTCGTCCGCAGACCCGAGGATGCGGACCCGATGCGCTACACCTTTCCGTTGGAGCGCGTCGGCGACCAGTGGCGGTTGGCGGAGGCACCCGAGAGCCTCCTGATCGAGACCGAGTCCTTCGAGCGGTACTTCGCGTCGTACAACCTGTACTTCTTCAGCGCCGGATTCGGTGGCAACACATTTGTGCCCGACCCCGTGTACCTACCGACGACCGCCAACCAGCAGACGCTCCTGGTTCAGGAGTTGCTCAAGGGTCCATCGGAGTGGCTCGCTCCGGCGGTTGACACCGCCTTCCCGGAAGGAACATCGCTCGAGCCGGCCGCTGTCACAGTCAGCGGTGGCGATGCGACCGTGACATTGAGCTCGCAGGCGGTGACCCGGCCGGACGGCACCGCCACCCGGCCCGACACCCGAGCGCGAATGGTCAGCCAACTCGCCGCCACCCTGGGCGAACTGCGCGACGTTCGGCGCGTTCAGGTCGCCGCCGGCACGAATCGGTTGTCCGGAACCGAAGAGAATCCCTTCGTCGATGTGGCGGACACCGCGAGGGCGAGCGGCCTCGCCACCCGCCTCTACACGGTGACCGAGTCCGGCGTCGGCTGGGTCGCCGACGGCGCCTCGCCCGTCGTCACCCCAGTGTTGGGGCCGTTGGGCAGCCGGGCCGGGGTGCGAGAGGTCGCGATCGACCGGACCCACAACATCGCCGCAGCGATCACAACGGACAACCAGCTCATCATGGCCGACCTGGCCACTGACGGCGGGATCACACCGCTGTTCGAGGGAGCGATCGCTTTCGACTCGCTGGTGTGGGACGGTGCCGGCCTCATCTGGGCGATCGAGATGGATGCCGAGCCGGGCGCGACCGATTCCGGCGCCGAAGGGACCGGGGCGGGCGAAGCGGGTAGTTCCGGGGACGCTGCTGAAGCCGACGCCAAGGCCAAAGGCGATTCGGGCAACCGGCTCCTGGTGATCGACCCCGAGACCGGCGAGATCGCGGACGTGACGCCGCAGACTGAGGGCGGCGCCGACGTCGAGCAGTTCGCGATCGCACCGGACGGCGCCCGCATCGCACTCGTTATCGACGGCGCCGCTTACCTGGCCATCGTCGAACGAGACCCCGACCGGATGCAGGAGCCGGATGCCATCCAGATCAGCGGACTGCGCGAGTTGCACCTCGAGGAGCTGCCGGAGCCGCTCGGTGCCATGGCGTGGTATGACTCGGACGAGCTGGCCCTGCTCACCGCGCCGGAAGCGCCGACCGCCGAAGAGATCAATCCGGCATCGGGCGAGGCACAGCGGTCCGAAGCGTCCGACCCCGTTGTGCTCTTGGCCGGCATCGACCGGCTGGTGGCACAGGAGGATGGGCCTATTCCGAACGCGATATCGATGGCCGCGCCGACCGTCGACAACCGGCTTGCCGTCGGGACGTCCGAGAACGAAGTGTGGATTCGGTCCGAACTCGGTCGCTGGCTCCTGATCGAGGACGCCACCGCGCCGGCCTACGCGGGATAGCGGGGCGGCGATGGGGGGCAGGCTGCGGCAGTTCGGCGCGGTCACCGCCGAGTTGGTCTTCGGGAGTGTCTGCGCCGGATGTGGGTCCGAACCCGGCCTGATCTGCGCGGAGTGCCGGGACCGGCTGTACGGCTCAGGGCCCACCGTCCGGCCGCTCTCCGCCGAGCCCGGCTCGCCGGCGGTGGCCGCCGCGGCGAGCTACGGCGACGCCGCCCGCGAGATCATCCTCGCCCACAAGGAGCGCGGCCGGCTCGGCCTGGCCCGGCCCCTCGGCGAGGCGCTGGCCGTGGCGGTGGCGGCGCTGCTCGAGGGCTCACCGTCCGGCGACGGAGGCGCACAGCGTACCGGTGACGCCGTGATGCGCACCGCACTTGTGCCCGTGCCCTCCACCCGCCGTGCGGTACGTAGGCGCGGCCACGACGCCGTCGCGCGGATGACCCGCCACGCAGCGCGGGTGCTGCGCCGTGGCGGGCTCGACTGCACCGTGGTCTGCGCGCTGCGGCATCGACGCGACGTCGTGGACCAAAGTGGTCTGTCCGTTCCGCAACGGGCCGAGAACCTGGCCGGCGCGCTGACGGTGCGCCGCGGGACCGGGCGCCTGCTACCCGGCTGCGCCGTTGTGGTCGTCGACGACATCGTGACGACGGGCGCCACACTGCGAGAGGCGCGGCGTGCGCTGCACGAATCCGGCTACCGTCCGTCCGGCGCGGCCGTCGTCGCCGCCGCTTGAGGGCACGCCTCGCCCGTTCGTGCGCCGCGAACAGATTGCCGTTCCATGTGCCGGATCGGGCCGGTAGGGGTTAGCGTGCTGTCATGGCACCCCGTGCGCGCTCCCATCCAGTCGCACAGATGTGAGAGGGCTCACGTGGGTGCCGACCTGTGTGAGATCTCACAACCGGGAGGTCGTCGTGAACATCGTCGTCAAAGGACGAAATTGCGAGGTCCCAGATAGGTTCGAGGCGCTGGCCAGCGAGAAACTCACCAAGCTGGAGCGTTATGACCAGAAGGTCATCCGCGTCGACGTGGAGGTCAGCAAGGAGCCCAATCCACGGCGAGCCGATCAGGCACACCGGGTCGAGCTGACCGTCCGGACCAAGGGCCCGATCATCCGCGCCGAGGCGGCGGCCGACGACCGGTTCGCCGCCTTCGACGCTGCGCTCGAGAAGCTCACGACCCGCATGCGCCGTGCGGCCGACCGCCGGCAGCAGCGGCGGGCCGGTGGTCGTAGGCCGGTCTCGGTCGCTGCGGCCACGGCGGAACTGACCGGGGACCTGAACATCGGCGGACCGAAGCCGGACGACTTCGCCGCCGCAACGTCCGAGACCGGGCCGCTCGAGGTCATGGGCGAAGGGCCGCTCGTGGTCCGGGAGAAGACGCACGACGCCGAACCGATGACGCTGGACCAGGCGCTCTACGAGATGGAACTGGTCGGTCACGACTTCTACCTGTTCGTCGACGCTGAGACCAAGGCGCCCAGCGTCGTCTACCGGCGCAAGGGCTACGACTACGGCGTCATTCACCTGAACGTCTAGCCACGTCACTCGATCATGACGGTAAGGGGGGAGTGACGTGGCTTCGGAGGAGTATGACTACGTCGTCGTCGGTGGCGGTACCGCCGGTGCGGCGGTAGCGGCACGACTCAGCGAGGACCCGGGTGTCACCGTCGCGCTGGTCGAGGCCGGGCCGAGCGACGCGGCGAACGACACGATCTTGCAGCTCAACAAGTGGATGACGCTGCTGGAATCGGGCTCCGACTGGGACTACCTCGTCGAGCCGCAGGCGAGCGGCAACTCATTCCTGCGGCATTCCCGCGGGCGGGTGCTCGGCGGTTGTTCGTCGCACAGTTCGGGCATCGCGTTCTGGGCTCCGGCCGAAGATCTGAACGACTGGGCGATCGACTTCGGTTGCGCCGGGTGGGACGCGAAGCGCACCGAGCGGTTGTTCCAACGTATCGAGACGAACAGCGAACCGGGCGAGCACCACGGAGCCGACGGCCCGGTGCCGATCCGCCAGCTGGCCCCGGAGGATCCGTGCGGCGTCGCGGTGCTCAACGCATGTGAACACGCCGGTATACCGCGCACCCAGTTCAACGACGGCACGACCGTGGTCAGCGGTGCCAACTTCGTCCAGATCAACTGCCTGGAGGACGGAGTGCGCGCGTCGTCGTCCGTCTCATATCTGCACCCGATCATCGATACCCGGCCGAATCTCACCGTGCTGTGCGGGCTGCGCGCAAAGAGCCTCCTGTTCGACGGCGCGCAGCGCTGTGTCGGCGTGGACGTCCTCGATGCGGACGTTATCCACACCCG
The DNA here is from genome assembly GCA_036374835.1 of Jiangellaceae bacterium. GTDB lineage: Bacteria > Actinomycetota > Actinomycetes > Jiangellales > Jiangellaceae > DASUTB01. The sequence goes on from DASUTB010000055.1 coordinate 46,437, forward strand.
GCGAATCCTGGCCGCCCGCGAGGTCGTCCTATCCGCCGGCGCGATCGAGTCGCCGAAACTGCTGATGCTGTCCGGCATCGGACCGGCCGATCATTTGATGTCGGTTGGGATTCCCGTCCGGCTCCACTCGCCCGGCGTCGGCTCGAACCTTCAGGATCATCCCGAAGCCGTCGTCCAGTGGGTCGCGAAGCGGCCCATGGTGACCGAGTCGCCGCAGTGGCGCGAGGTCGTCATCTTCGCGGCGACGGACGACGGGCTGGACCGTCCCGACATCATGCTCCGTTACAGCTCAGTACCGCTCGATGCGCACACCGTCCGCTACGGGTTCCCGACCACCGAGAACGGGTTCACCCTCGCGCCGAGCGTGACCCGTCCCCGCTCGCGCGGCACGGTCCGGCTGCGCAGCATCGACTTCCGCGACAAGCCTCGGGTGGACCCGCGCTACTTCACCGATCCGTATGACCTGCGTGTCATCACGCAGGGGATCAGGCTCGCGCGGCACATCGCGTCGAAACGTGCCATGTCCGACTGGGCCGGTGACGAGCTCGCTCCCGGCCTGGCCGTGCAGACCGACGACGATATCGCCGAGTACATCCAGCGCACCCACGGCACGGCCTACCATCTGGCCGGCTCGGTGCGGATGGGCTCGCCGGACGACGACATGGCTCCATTGGATCCGGAGCTGCGGGTCAAAGGTGTATCCGGGCTGCGCGTGGCCGATGCGTCCATCATGCCCGAGCTCGTGACGGTGGATCCGGAGATCACCACGATGATGATCGGCGAGAAGTGCGCCGATCTGATCAACTCGAGCTAGCGCTCCGATCGATCACGTTCGGTAGGCGTGGCGACATCACACCACCCACGCATGCATGGTGTGATGTCGGCACGCCTCGTGGTCCGGTGTCGGAGTCTGATCTCGGTTCGATATAACACCAAAGACACCCTTGCCCAGTCCGAGCGTTAGATATAGCTTCGGTACTTCCAAAGCACATAAGGGTGGCGGGGGACCCTATACCGGGCTAAGGGGGCCTTAGGTGACCTATCGAGGTAAACGTCTATCCAAAGTGGTCGTGCCGATCGGCGCGACCGCACTTGTGATGGCGATCACGACGCCGGGCAACGCGAACACCGGAGAGGTAGAAGAGCAGGATCCGGGCGCCGATCGTGCCGAGCGGGCGGACATCTCGCTCGACGCGGCGAACATCACGGACGTGAATGAAGAGATCGACATCTTCATCCAGATGGACGAGCCGGCCGTCACAGAGTACGTGGCCGAGGCGCAGCGGACGCGTCGCGCCGAACCGACGCCGAACCAGCGGCGCGCCCAGGCCGACCGCGTCGAGGCGCAGCACGACACGATTCGCCCAGCCCTGGAGAAGATGGGCATCGAGGAGCGCTCCGAGCTCAAGGTTGGCGCGAACGGGCTCCGCGTCAAGGCGACCATCGCCGACATCCCGGAGCTGTCGGAATTGCCGGGCGTCGAATCGGTCGCGCCGGTCGTGCTCCATGAGCCGACCAACGACACGAGCGTGCCGTGGATCGGCGCGCCGGAGGCGTGGGAGGCGCTCGGTTTCACCGGTGAGGACATCATCATCTCGGTGATCGACACCGGTATCGACTACACCCACGCGTCGTTCGGCGGATCCGGCGATCCCGCGGACTACGATTTCATCGCTCAGGACACCACGGTCATCCCCGAGGTGGACGGCGAGCCGGTCTTCCCGACGGCCAAGGTCACTCGCGGATTCGACTTCGTCGGCGTGAACTACGACGCGAGCGACCCGGACCTCGACGTTCCGGAGCCCGATCCGAACCCGATCGACGTGCACGGTCACGGCAGCCACGTGGCCGGCAGCGCCGCCGGCGCCGAGGTGCTCGACGACAGCGGCGAGGTCGCGGTCGGCTCCGGTGTCGCACCGGACGCGACGCTGTACGCGGCGAAGGTGTTCGGCGACGTCGCCGGCTCGACGGCCGTCACGGCCGACGCCATCGAGTGGTCGCTCGACCCGCTCGGCGACGGCAGCATGATCGGCCAGGCGCACGTCATCAACATGAGCCTCGGTAACACGTTCGGCCAGCAGGGCGACCCGACCGCGATCGCGTCGAACAACGCCGCGGCGGCAGGCACGGTCGTCGTGTCGTCGGCGGGCAACTCCGGGCACACCGCCTCCTACGTCGGTGGTACGCCGGGCGCGGCGCCCGACGTGCTCAGCGTGGCCGCGTCGGTCGACGACGGGCATTTCGTGCTGGGCCTCGAGGTGCACGAGCCGGCGGCCGTCGCCGGTCAGTACGAAGCGGCCGAGTCCGCGACGTCGCTGCCGCTGTCCGAGAGCGGTCCGGTCACCGGCGAGCTTGTGGCCGCCGATCCGCTCATCGCATGTGACGCGGACGGGAACGCACAGATCGACAACCCTGCGGCGCTCGCAGGCAAGATCGCCCTGGTTCAGCGCGGTGCCTGCACATTCACCGTCAAACACCAGGCGGTGCAGGATGCGGGTGCGACCGCCATCGTGGTGTTCAACAATGTGGCCGGCGACCCGATCGTGATGGGCGGTGACCCGTCCGGCATCACGATCCCCGGTGTGATGATCTCGTTGAGCGATGGTCAGCTGCTGCACGAGCAGTTGCAGCTCGGCGAGACGGTCTCGCTGACCATGAGCGAGGACATCGTCATCCCGAAGCCGGAGCTGGCGGACACGCTGGCCGGCTTCACATCGCGCGGGCCGGGCAACACGTCCAACTTCAAGCCGGACGTGTCGGCACCGGGCTTCAACATCCTGTCGGCCGCCGTCGGCACCGGCGACCAGGCTCGCGGCTCGAGTGGTACGTCGATGGCCTCGCCACACGTGGCGGGCCTCGCTGCGCTCCTCGCGCATCAGCACGGCCTGCCGGGCATCGACGACGTCGACGAGAAGGCCGCGACCGTGCAGAAGATCAAGTCCCTGATCATGAACAGCACCGTCGATACGGCCGAGCCGTACCCGCTGACCCTGCAGGGCACCGGCGTCGTGCGCGCCGACCGTGCGGTCGAGTTGGACGCGTACACCCTCCCGGCCGGGCTCAGCTTCGGACACCTGAATCCGACCGAAGAGACGACGGTGACCGAGACGGTCGAGGTGCACAACCTGGCCGACGTGGAGCAGACGTTCGACATCGGCTTCACCGAGAACCAGGTCGTCCCGGGTGCGTCGATCAGCCACGACGAGTCGGTGACGGTACCCGCCGGTGGCTCGGCGACGGTCGACGTCACGCTGACCCTCGACCCGGCTGCGATGCCGGCGGACACCGCAACGTTCAGCCAGACCGAGCTCGACGGCTGGATCAACCTGTCCGACGCCGACACCAGCCTGCGTACCGGTGTGCTGGCCGTGGTCGACCCAGCGTCGGCCGTGGATGTGGAGGCCGTGGACAAGGAGGTCGCCGAGACGTCGATCGACCTCGACGTGGCCAACGACAGCCTCACCACCGGCCTGTCGAGCGGATACACCCTCGTCCGCGAGGGCGACGACGTCGGTGGCGTGTTCGAGGCACTCGGAGTCCGGACCTTCGACATCGGCAGCACGCCGGTCGTGCAGTTCGGCCTCGCTACCGACGGCTGGGAGTCGCTGTCCTCGCTCGAGACCCAGATCCTGCTGGACACCGACGAGGACGGCGTCGACGACTTCGTTCTTGTGGCGGCCGACCTCGGCCTCCTCCAAGGTGTGGACCCGACCGGCGACGTCGTGACGGCGCTGTTCAACCTGTCCGCCGGCGGTGGGTTCCTCGAGTGGTTCGTCGACGGCGACTACCACAACGAGGTGCAGGGCCTGATCGTGGATCGAACCGGTACCTTCGGCTTCCTCGAGGAAGGGAACACCGACTTCGACTACACGGCCTTGCAGTTCTTCGGCGGCGAGGACCTGCTCGGTGTTCAGACGGGCAGCGTCGACCTGGCCGACGGCGTCGACGGCAGCGACAACCCGGACCTGTCGGTCCCGGCCGGCGCCACCGGCACGCTGTCGTTCCCGCTGGACGACGAGCGCGACATGCTGTGGCTGCACCCGACCAACGTGGCCGGCGAGCAGTTCCAGGTCGTCACGCTCGACGCGCTGTGCGACGACAAGATCACCGACAGGCACGTCGGAGCGCTGACGGTCACCGACGGCGTCACGTGTCTGGCCGACGGCTCGTCCGTGGTCGGCTCGGTGACCGTCGGCGACGGTGCCGGCCTCGCCTCGGACGGCGCAAGGATCACCGGGCCTGTGGCGAGTGACGGGGCCTCCGTCGTGTCGCTGCTGAACAGCAGGTTCGTCGGATCGATCAGTGTGCAGAACAGCACCGAGCTGGTAGAGGTCATCGGCAACACGGTCACCGGTCCGGTGGAGTTGCGCGACAACTCGACGGGTGAGACCCCGATCGTTGTCGGCGGCAACCGGATCGTCGGTTCGTTGACCTGCATCGGCAACGATCCGGTGCCGGTCAACGGCGGAGACCCGAACCTGGTGATCGGTCCGAAGATCGGCCAGTGCTCCGGCCTCTAGCAGAATGATCATGTAAAGCCGGTAATTCCCTGCTTTACGCGGCCTGGCGGCCGTGTAAAGCAGGGAATTACCGCGTATGGGCCCCGATGGCTCGAAAATCGAATGACAGATCTGGCGATCAGCGCCATGGTTCGCAGCATTGGTGGATCAACAAGGGAGGAACCCACATGCTGCGAGGAGACCGCAACCCCTGGTGGGCGCTGCCCTATCGCCGGTGGCCGGACCACAGCGACGCCGCGTGGATCACTCTTCCGGGCGTAGGCGAACCGCTCGACGCGGTCATTCACATCGGCAACGGCAAGGACGCCAAGCTCATCCTCGTGCTGGCTTCGGGCCGGGCGATCGAGTTGGTCACGAACGGCGTCCGAGTCGAGGCAGAGGGTTCGGTGGAGATCACGACGACCGCCTGGGGCGACAGCATGCTGCGAATCGACTACCAGGGGACAGATCTCGTCCTCGTCGGAGGTCGTATGAGTTTCACCGGCGATATCGACGACCCCTGGACGGAGATGTTCCTGCGTGACGCTCGGGCGTGGATCGAGTCGGGGCTCAAGGGTGAACTGCTATATGACGTCGCCGTCGAACTCCGGTTGGGTTCGTCGGCGAGTGTCGCCGCTGCCGCCTGAGGCCGTCTGTGGCTTTGCGCGGCGTTCCCCGACGATGCGCGTTCCGCAGACGTGGTTTGGCTGGGGCTTGCGAGCTTTACGTGATCATTCTGGGGTCAGCGGACGATGACGGCGATGCGTTGGGCGTGGTTGTTGGCCATGCCCTGCCGGTTCCACGCCTGGTCGACGGGCTGGACGCGGCCGGTCTCATCGGTGGCCCGGGCGCGCAGTTCGTATCTGCCGGGCAGGTCGGCGTCCCACGTCCACGTCCATGACCTCCAGGCGTAGTCGCCCGGTGGCTCCCCGAGTGCTGCGTCCGACCAGGTCATGCCGCCGTCCACGCTGACTTCGACACGGGTGATCGTCCCCCAGCCCGACCATGCGCGACCGGTCAGCTCATGGCTGCCGAGCTCAACGACACGCACCCGGCTCTGGAAGTCCGGGAATCCCGGTGGCGAGATGAGCGCCTTGGGGAGCATCCGGGTGACCGGCTCACCCGGGTCGTCGGCATGGTGCTTCACACGGTAGGCGACGGCGTTCTGGAAGCCGTCGAACGGCTCGGTGAGAACGTCGATGTCGATCAGCCACTTGACGTGCGTCATGCCGTACCAGCCGGGGACGAGCAGCCGCACCGGCGCGCCGTGCTGCGGCAGCAGCGGCTGGCCGTTCATCTCGTACGCGAGCAGGACGTCGTCCCGCAGCGCCTCGTCCAACGGCAGCGCTCGCGCGTAGTCCTGTTCCACGCCGCGCTCAACCCCGTGATCCGCGCCAATGAATACGACTTCGATGGCACCATCGAGCACGCCGGCCTCCTCGAGGAGCGGCCGCAGCGGCGTCCCGGTCCACTCGGCGGTGCCGACGGCCTCGTCCAGCCAGGGCTGGCTGATCGGCCGCGGTGAGATGCGGGCGCGTCCGTTGCCGGCGCATTCAAGGGTGACGCGATGGGTTACCGCGTGGCGCCCGCGCAGTTCGTCCAGGCCGATCGTCAAAGGCCGGTCGACATGTCCGCCGATCCGGAGCGCCCACGTGGCCGCGTCGAGGTGCGGGATGTCGTAGTGGACGAGCAAGTAGTGCAGCCCTACAGGCGTCACGTCGTACCGCAGCGCTTCGAGCGGCATACCGTGGTTGCGGGCCGCGAGGCGGAGCTCGTCCTCGGAGATGCCCTCATCCGGCTCGGCCAGTCGTGCCGGCGCGCTCACCGACTCGTCGATTGTCACGACAGTCATCGTCGCTTACCGCGCAGATGCTGGGCAAGGGAATCGGAGACTGGACTCCTACATCAGAGGACGGACGTCGCTGCTCGGACCAGGTCCGAAACCTGCTCCTCGAGCCAGGGTCGCAGGCTCGACGGGTCGGGCTCGGAGTCCGCCCCTATCGCACCCACGCCGGTGACTACCAGTCGGCCGCCGGCGGCTCATCGAGCACATACCAGTCGTCCCCGAGGTCGGCGGCGAGGTCTTCTGCTTCGGCCCGCCTGCGCTCCTGCCATTCGGTCGGCTGGAACGACGGGTGGAGCACGATGGAGACGATCTGTTCATGCATCGCGTCGACCCATACCCGTGCTGCCGCTAGCCGCTCCGGCGTCGTCCGGCGGTCGTCCTCCCACGCATAGAGATCAAGAACGATGACGTCACCGGATGGATGCTGGTACGAGGTGCGAGTCGCCTCGTACGCGCCTCCCTTGCCTCCTTCGGAGCGGGTGAACTCCTGGACCTTTACGACGTCGTCCTCGACCCGCACGTCGACGCACTCCGTCGTGGTGGCGCCTTTCTCGGTACGTCCGTCGCACCAAGGTCCAGTCAGGTCTATGGGATCGGTGGCGGGGAACGTCATCAAGCTGATTCCGCCGCTCATACCTTCGGGCAGGCCGTCGGTGGCCGGCGCGCTTTCGGCGAGTGCGAAGCCGGCCATGCCGTCGGTGTCATCCTCGTTCTCCCTCGTGATCCTGACGAAGCCGTCCGGCAGTGCTCCGAAGACAGCTGCCTTGTTGGCCTCTCTCATCTCATCGGCCGTCATCTGGGCCTCCTCGGCGGGTTCGTCCGTCGGTTCTTCCGTGGGTTGCGGTGTCGGACGGTCGACTCACGTGCCGGCCTAGATTGACAAGGAACGAGGCGCGTCGATCAGGCCCCGGCGGCCGGGGCGTGGGATTTGGGCGCAGCGTTCCAGGTGGGGAGCGCTCGGCGCAAGTCTGGCGGACCCTCGACGGTGATCGCACCGGAGCGCACCGCGTCGGCCCACTCGATGTCGCCGAGATGCCAGCGAGCAAAGGCGACGGGGTTGTCGATCCTGACGGTGACGTCGTCACCGAAGCCCGGGTCGAACCGGCAGATCTCAGCCTCGCGCCGCTCGACGAGCAGCCACACGTTTCGCCGGCCGCGGTTGTGAAAGTCGAACCGCACCACGACTCGTCGTTCCGGCAGCAGATCGGTTCGCAGGTACGACTGGGTCCATGACCACAGCACGGCGTCCGGGTCGGCGTGCTCGGTGGTGAGGTCGGTCCACTGCTGGGCCCAGTCACTCAGCGCATCAAGCACCGGCCGTATCGCCTCTGCCGCGGGTGTGGGTTCGTAGCGTGATCCGCGGCCGTCGGGTTTCGGGCGTATGTGTACCATTCCCGCGCGCTCCAACTCCCGTAGCCGCCTCGTCAGGAGCGCTCGCGACAGCCCAGGTGCTCCCGCGGCGATCGCGTTGAACGTGCGGCACCCGAGCAGCAGGTTGCGCAGGATGATCGGCGTCCATCGCTCGGCGAAGACCTCCGACCCCCGGGCGATGGGGCAGAACTGGCCGTAGCTGCGCATGAGGCCAGTGTGTACCGCGCCGCCGACCTGCGCTAGTACACATCGTGAACCTTCGCTTGGCTCATGGTTCAGATCTTGTCCTTGCCACCTCCATCGCCCGGCCGGATGATCGGCTCGTGACCGAAGACAGCCCCGCACAGTCGACCGTGACCAGCGCCACCGCGCGTGGGGTCGGGCACAGCTGGAAGGACGTGTCCGTGGCGGCCGAGCGCTACGAGCGGGACCTTGTGCCCGCGCTATTCGAGCCGTGGGCAGGCGTGTTGATCGACATCGCCGGCGTCGGACCCGGCGATCGAGTGCTCGACGTGGCCTGTGGAACCGGTGTGGTCGCCCGCGGTGCGGCCGGCCTCGTGGGGCGAGGCGGACACGTATGCGGGCTCGACGTCAACGAGGACATGCTCGCCATCGCCCGCCGCGCCGGCCCCGATATCGAGTGGCGTCAGGCGGATGCGAGCCGTACCGGCCTGCCGGACACGTCCTTCGACGTGGTCTTCTGCCAGCAAGGCTTGCAGTTCGTCCCCGATCGGCCGGCCGCCCTGCGAGAGGTCCACCGGGTCATGGCGCCAGGTGGCCGCGCGGTGATCGCCACCTGGAGCGCGGCCGACGATGGTGCCGGCTACGCCCCGATCGCGGAGGCGTTCCAGCGCCACCGGCCCGACGACCCCGACCCGACCCGGTTCATTGCGGCCATCTTCGCCCTCAGCGACGGCGCCGAAGTGGCTCGTCTCGCGGAGGCTGCCGGCTTCGATGACGTTCACGTCGAGCGGCGAACAGGAACGGTGCGGTTCCCCTCGGCCGAGGCGTGGGTGGAGGCATTCCTCGGCGCCGCGCCGGTCCCGAGCGTCGCTGAGCTGGCGCCGGCGACCCGCGCCGCGATCGTCGCCGATGCCGCCACCGCCCTCCAGCCCTACACGGACCCGACCGGTCTCGCCTTCCCACTCCACACCAACATCGTTCTTTGCCGGGAAGGGTCCGGATAGCGGACTCGAACTGGGAACTATCGTGCTGTGGCGGTCGACTGGTTCTGGAGGCGATGGAGCCCCTGGGAGCAGGCCCGCAGCTTGAGACATCACATGGCGCCCTCGGCAGGATTCGAACCTGCGACTTTCTGCTCCGGAGGCAGACGCTCTATCCCCTGAGCTACGAGGGCAGGGGGCGGACTAGAGAGTAGCATCCGGGGCCGCCACATCCCGAATCGATTGCTGCCGACGATCTTTGTGCAGGAACCCCTCGAGCTGCTCAGCGACTCTGAGCTGGTCGCAGCAATGCGCCCAACGCATGGGGGCCGGATGCGATCTATGTGACCGGCAGTGGACGCACCTGTGCGAGCAGGTCAGAGTCGCTCCGGTCGATATCGAGCTTAAGCGTGGTCCACGACGAGGCGTGATCCGCGTTCCAGGGACTTCTCGGGGGAGTCCCTGAGGACGCTTCGGGCGCCGATGGCACACAATGAAAGAAGCCGCGGGTGCGTATCCCGCGCGGGATGAAGGTGTGACATGTCGAGTGGAAGCAAGCTCGCCCTGGGTATCGGAGCAGGGTTCATCTTTCTGTGGTGGCTGACCAGCTTCTGGTGGGCCCTGCTGATTCTCGTCGGCCTGCCGGTTGCCGGGTACTTGATGCTGGACGCGTCGCAGCGTCGACGGCTCAAGGGCCTCGGCCGCAAGGAACTTGGCCGCTAGCTCGGTGGCTCCTTGATCAGGGTGAAGATGGTGCTGCTACAGGTACACCGGATTCACCCTGATCACTGTGCGTCACATGGTGAAACCGAGTCCATCGTGGTAACCGGGGCTCGGTAGGCTTACCGGGTGACTCCCGAGCAGGTTTCAAGCGCGGTACGTGACGCCCTGACGGCGGCCGTCGCGGCAGGCGAGGTCGCCCTGCCGGACGGCGTCCCCTCCACCGTGACCGTCGAGCGTCCCCGTAACCGCAAGCACGGCGACTACGCCACCAACATCGCCCTTCAGCTGGCCAAGAAGGCGGGGACGAACCCCCGTGCACTCGCGGAGTTGCTCGCCGCACGCCTCAAGGAACACCCTGGAATCGAGAACATCGAGGTAGCCGGACCGGGCTTCTTGAACATCACCCTCGCCGCCGCCGCGCAGGGCGAACTCGCCCGGACGATCGTCACCGCGGGCAAGTCCTACGGAACGTCCGACACCCTGGCCGGCACGCGGATCAACGTCGAGTTCATCTCGGCCAATCCCACCGGACCGCTCCATCTCGGGCACGTTCGGTGGGCTGCTGTCGGCGATGCGCTTGCGCGGGTATTGGCCGCGGCGGGGGCGGAGGTCACCCGCGAGTTCTATATCAACGACCGGGGCGTCCAGATGGACATGTTCGCCGCGTCTCTCATGGCACGTGCGCATGGTGAGGATGTGCCGTCCGACGGGTATCGCGGTAGCTATGTCGTGGAGCTCGCCAACGAGATCGTCGCCGCGAACCCTGGAATTCTCGACCTGCCGGCCGATGAGCAGCGCGCCGCGTTCCGTGCGGAAGGCTACAAGCGGCAGCTTGACATGCAGCGCCGCGAGCTCGCCGAGTTCCGGACGGTCTTCGACGTGTGGTCCACCGAGCAGAGCCTGCACGATACGGGAAAGGTGGAGCACGGCCTCGAAGTGTTGCGCGAGCAAGGCCACGTCTACGAATCGGACGGCGCCCTCTGGATGCGGACGACAGACTTCGGGGACGACAAGGACCGCGTCCTGGTCAAGCGGGACGGCGACTACTCGTACTTCGCGTCCGACACCGCGTACTACGTCGACAAGCGTGAACGCGGCTTCGACAAGAACATCTATCTGCTCGGTGCCGATCACCACGGTTATGTGGGCCGGCTCGCGGCGATGGCCGCATGCACTGGTGACGATCCTGAGGGCCACATCGACGTACTGATCGGTCAGCTCGTGAAGGTCGTCCGAGACGGCGAGGAGATGCGGCTGTCCAAGCGCGCCGGCACGATGCTCACGCTGGCCGAGCTGATCGAGCTGGCCGGGGTGGACGCCTGGCGGTACACGTTGACGCGGTACCCCGCGGATTCGCCGCTTACCGTCGACATCGACCAGATCACCAAGCAGGCCAGCGACAACCCGGTGTACTACGTGCAGTACGCGCACGCGCGGCTCTCGTCGATCCTGCGCAACGCTGCCGAGCTCGGCGTCGAGCGTGGCGAGCTGCAGCCGGATCTGCTGAGCCATGAGCGTGAATCGCTGCTGCTCGGAGCGCTCGGCGAATTTCCACGTGTGGTCGCGACCGCTGCCGAGTTCCGTGAGCCGCACCGGATCGCCCGGTACCTGGAGGACCTGGCCGCGACGTTCCACAAGTTCTACGACGTGTGTCGGGTGCTCCCGATAGGCGACGAAGCGGCCACGGACCTGCACCGCGCCCGGCTCTGGCTGGTGGAGGCGACCAGGGTCGTCATCGCCAACGGCCTCGACCTGCTCGGCGTGAGCGCGCCGGAGCGGATGTAGCGTGCGCGCACACGAAGCCGGGGCGCTGCACGCCGGCGCCGGGCAGCGCGGGCCGTCGTGGCTGCGCGAGCCCGAGGACGTCAACGCTCTCGTTCCGGCGCTCTGGGCGGGCAATGTCGACCGGGGCGGGGGCGGCATGCTCCGCGTGGCCGGTCTTCCCGTCACCGAGCTAGCCGCCGAGTTCGGCACACCGGCGTTCGTGCTGGACGAGCAGGACTTCCGGGCCCGTGCGCGGGAGTTCCGCGACGCGTTCGGCACGGCGTTCGGCGCGGTCGGTCCGGGAGCCGACGTCTTCTATGCCGGAAAGGCGCTCCTTTGCCTGGCGACGGCGCGCTGGATCGCCGAAGAAGGCCTGGGTCTGGACGTCTGTACCGGCGGCGAGCTGGCCGTGGCCGAACGGTCCGGTTTTCCGATGGACCGGGTCGCCATGCACGGCAACAACAAGTCGGTCTCGGAGTTGAGTCGTGCGCTGGACCTCGGCGTGGGACGGATCATCGTCGACTCGCTGGACGAGATCGAGCGTCTGGCGAGCCTTGCTGCGGAGCGCGGAACGCGGGCTCGGGTGCTCGTCCGGGTGACGGTGGGCGTCGAGGCACACACGCACGAGTACATCGCGACGGCGCACGAGGACCAGAAGTTCGGCTTCTCCCTTGCCGGGGGAGCGGCAGGCGAGGCGGTGGCGGCCGTCCTGGCTTCGCCGTCCCTGGAACTGCTCGGGTTGCACTCTCATATCGGCTCGCAGATCTTCGACACGTCCGGGTTCGAGGTCGCCACACGGCGCGTCGTCGGCCTGCATGCCGCGGTCCGGTCCGAACACGGCGTCGAGCTCGCCGAACTGGGCCTCGGCGGCGGCTACGGCATCGCGTACACCACCAAGGACGACCCGTGGCCGGCGGCGGAACTTGCCGCCGGCATGGCCGAGATCGTCGACCACGAGTGCCGCGGCTACGGCGTGCCCGTTCCGCGAGTGAGCGTCGAGCCGGGGCGGGCCATCGCCGGCCCGGCCGGCTGCACGCTGTACGAGGTGGGGACCGTCAAGCAGGTGGAGCTGGACGGTGGGACGTCCCGTAACTACGTGGCGGTGGACGGCGGCATGAGCGACAACGTGCGGACTGCGCTCTACGACGCGGACTACTCGTGCACGCTGGCTTCGCGCCGCTCCGACGCGCCACCGGTGCTGTCCCGCGTGGTCGGCAAGCACTGCGAGAGCGGAGACATCGTCGTCAAGGACGAGTTCCTGCCGGCGGACGTCCGTCCCGGCGACCTGCTCGCGGTTCCCGGCACGGGCGCGTACTGCCGGAGCATGGCCAGCACGTATAACCACGTTCCGCGTCCGCCGGTCGTCGCGGTCAAGGACGGGACGGCGCGCGTCATCGTACGTCGCGAGACCGAGGGCGACCTGCTCCGCCTCGACGCTCCGGAGTGACCACGCACCTGCGGCACGCATCGCCCATGTGTGCTGCGATCATGGGCTGATGGCCGAGCGCCGAGCCGATCCGTCCTGGTCGATACGGCAGCCGTGGCGGCGCATGGTGTTCGGCCCGCGTCTGGCGCGACTGCTGGGCGAGCCCGACGATCCGCCGCCCGAGAGCCGCGCCCGCCGAAGCGAGCGTCCGGTCCGGCGGCCGTTCCAGACGGGCTGGATCTCGGGCCTGCACCTCGTCGTGGGTACGGTCCTGTGGTTCGGAGGGGCGGTGGGACTGGCCGCGATCGCGACCGAAGTCGGCGTCGTCTGGATGGTGGCCGGCTTCCCGCTGCTGGTGGCCGGGTTCGTTGCCCGCCTGTCGACACATCCGTGGGACTTCGGCCTGCAGATCTACGATGACACCAGCCGGCTCCATATCGGGGCCCTGCCGCGGGGCGTGCGATCGTCGCAGCTGTTCGTGCCGTACGGGCTGGCATTGGGTTGGTTCGTGCGGCGAGGGCTGGTGAGCGAGTGGTTCCGGCGGGAGTCCGGCGGCCAGATCGACGACCTTCTGGCCGGGCGTCTGTCGGGTCCGCATCTTTACGCGTGGTGGGGCGGGATCTTCGCCAGCGACATGCTCAACGACGAGGGCAAGGCGTTCGCCCGTCGTTACATGATCAGCATGGACGAGCCCTGGGGTCGGCGGATCGATCTCCGGTCCGGTGGTGCCCTCGAGCTGCACACGAAATACCGGTGGTTCGCGCTTGACCTTCGTGTTCTGTGTCCGGAATGCGAAGACAGTCCGTACGCCATCCCCGATACACCCGAGTCGGTGGCGGCATTCGCCAGGTTGGCCGACCGGCGGCTGGCCCGCTGGCGCCGCTGGCGCATGCTGCATGCGATCCACGAGGCCAACATCGGAGGCTGGCGCCGGTGGCTCGACAAGAACTACGTGCGACCGCCGTAGCCGTCGCGCCGGATGGCACGAGGTGCTCTGTTGCGCCGAGTGCGCCGTTTGGTAAGTTACCGCCGGCCAAGTCCTGATATTGCCGGTCGAACCGTGGGGGGTTCGTGGAAGCGTTCGCTGGAGTCCTCGGACTTCTCATCATCATGGCTATTGGGGTGGCCATCGTCGTCGTGGTCGTGGTTCGGGCGCGGCGGTTGCGCCGGCAGGCCGCGCCGTCGAACGTCCCGCGAGATCCTTTCGATCCGGGCCAGAGCACGTCCGGTGACCCACGAACCCTGCGAGCCGGCGACATGGTCGAGTACCTCGGGGAGCAGTTGTTCGTGCGCGGCTCACTGCGGCTGCGCGAGGGCGGATACCACTGGAGTGAGCATTTCCTCGACGACATGGAAGGCGCCCGCCGCTGGCTGTCGGTGGAAGAGGACCCGGACCTCGAGGTCGTGCTCTGGAACGAGCTCAAAGGCACCGATCTCGCACCCAACGCCCGGACACTCACGTACGAGGGCGTCGAGTACCGGCGGGACGAGCACGGCACCGCCGGCTTCACGTCCGAGGGCACGACCGGCCTAGGTGCGACCGGCCAGGTGGAGTACGTCGACTTCGAGGCCAAGGGCGGTCGTTACCTGTCCTTCGAGCGCTTCGACGGCGGTTCCTGGGAGGTCGCACTCGGCGAGCGGATACCCACCGGGACGCTCACCGTCTATCCCGGCAGTGACCGGTGAGGCGCCGGCCGTCATAGTGCTGACCACATTGGACGTGCCGTACGTAGACACCAGTGCCGGCGAGCTGGTGTGGACGCTGGACCATCCGCAGGTTCGCCCGCTGACCGCGCATCGCGTCTCGTTGCCCGGCGGCGACGTCGAGCTGCGCGTACTGGGCGCGTCGCATCAGGTCATCCTGCGGCAGGACGCCGCAATGTTGATCGAGACGGTCGCGTGCCTGCCCGGCGTCGAGCCGTACCTGCCCGAGACCGCGGACCGTCCCACCCACGGTCGGACCTACACGTTCGAATCCCGCGTCGTGGACGTCACCGTGCGCGAGCTGCGGCAACAGGTGTCCGAGCTGCACCGGGACGACGACGTGTTCCTGGCCGCGTTCCCGGCCGAGCGGGACGCCGTCACGGCGCTGCGGCTGGACGATGATCCGCGCGCCGTCCGCTGGCACAGCTGGCACGTCTACCCGCGCAGCAAGCAGATCGTTCGAACCACCACGGAGGTGCTCTGATGACCAGGTCCGGCATGAGGCGATCGGTCGCGGCCGCGGCGTTGGCCGTCGCACTGGTGATGACCGGTTGCGGCAGCGCCGGCGAGGACGTGAAGAACCACATCCGGGACAACTACGAGCTGGTCAGCGAGAGCGGGCAGTACGCCACCTACACCTCGGACCAGCCCGTCCGTGCCGTCGCCGACGCCATCATCGGCGTGGCCACACCGGGCCGTGATCACGAGGACGAGACCGGTCGGTACCTGGGCTACAAGGACGCCATGGTGCACATCGAACAGGACGACGACGGCGGTTCGGAGATCGAGGTGACCGACCCGCGCGACGGCTACAACCGCTGGGGCGCGGCGATCATCCCGGTCTGGGGCACCTACGGCGGCAGCTACACGAGCGCCTTCTCCGGCGGCGGTTCGGGTTTCGGTAAGTAGCCGCCGGCACGCGGAACCACATTTGACGAAGGGATTGGAATGATCACGACGTTGGGAGTCGACGGCGACCTGACCGCCGCCGACCTGTTCGAAGAGGTCGGCATCGTGCTGGCCTACTGCGGTGTCGGCCTCGCCATGATGCTGTTGGGTTTCATCCTGGTCGATCTGCTCACGCCCGGAAGGCTGCGCGACCTCGTGTGGATGGAGCGCAACCGCAACGCCGCGGTGCTGGTGTCCACCGGATTCGTCGCCCAGGGCATCATCGTGGTCGCCGCCATCTACGCCAGCTCGAACGCCTTCGTCGACGGGCTGATCACGACTGTGGTCTACAGCGTCATCGGGCTGCTCGTCAGCACCTTCGTCTTCCTGATCGTCGATCTGGCGACGCCCGGCGACATGCGCCGCGACATCGTGCACGCCGAACCGCACCCGGCCAGCACGGTCGTCGGAACGCTGCGCATCGTCGTGTCCGGGATCATCGCATTGGCCATCATCTAGGTGACGACGCTCGCCGCTGTTCCGGCTCGCCGCTCCCGGCCGGCGCGGGCGGTCATACTCGGGGCGGCGCTGGTCTGCGCCGCCTGCGGGCTGGTATACGAGCTCGCCCTGATCGCGCTCGGCAGCTACCTGATCGGCGACACGATCGTGCAGGCCTCGATCGTGGTCTCGGTGATGGTGTTCGCGATGGGCATCGGGTCACTCCTGGCCAAGCCGCTGCAGCGCTTCCCGGCCGTCGCTTTTGCCGCCGTCGAGTCCGCGCTGGCGCTTGTCGGCGGGTTCGCGGTCATCGTGTTGTACGACGCGTTCGCGGTGACGGACGCCTACATGCCGATGATGATCGTGTTCGCGGTCCTCATCGGGACGCTCATCGGCGCCGAGATCCCGCTGCTGATGACGCTGCTGCAGTGGATCCGCAAACAGGAGGCCGGCAGCGCCGTGGCCGACATGTTCGCCGCGGATTACGTCGGCGCGTTGATCGGCGGGCTGGCGTTTCCGTTCCTGTTGTTGCCGGTGTTCGGCCTTGTCGAGGGCACGATCGCGACCGCCGGGCTCAACCTGGTGGCCGGCACCGTTGTCGTGCTGTGGCTGTTCCGGCGCACGCTGGGGCGGCGCGCGTGGGTCGGCATCGGAACCACCGTCGGCGTGGTGGCGGTCGCGCTCGCGGCGCTGGCGACCCAGGCTGAGCGGATCGAGACGGACGCTCGCCAGCAGTTGTTCCGCGACCCGATCACCCATGTGGAGCGTTCGGAGTACCAGGAGATCGTGCTCACCGAGCGGCACCGTATCGGTGGCGGGGACGACGTCCGGCTCTTCCTCAACGGCGATCTCCAGTTCGCCTCGCCGGACGAGTACCGCTATCACGAGTCGCTGGTCCACCCGGTCATGGCGGGTGATCGCGACCGCGTGCTGATCCTCGGTGGCGGCGACGGCCTGGCGCTGCGCGAGGTCGTCCGTTATCCGGACGTTTTGGCGGTGACGCTGGTCGAACTCGACCCGGCCGTGTTGCGGCTGGCCCGGGAGAACGAGCGCATCGCCGCCCTGAACGACGACGCGTTCTCGGACGAACGTGTCGTGACGATCACGGCCGACGCGTTCGGCTGGCTGCGCGAGCAGGTGGACCGCGACGCCGCGCGGTACGACGTCGTGATCGTCGACATGCCGGATCCCGACTCGCCGGCCACGGCCAAGCTGTACTCGCTGGAGTTCTACGGCATGGTGCATGACCTGGTGGCCCCGGACGGCCGGATGGTCGTCCAGGCGGGCTCGCCGTACTTCGCGCCCCGGTCGTTCGCGTCCGTCCAGGCGACGATCGCCGCGGCGGGCTTCGGGGTAGCGCCGTACATGGTGTCGGTGCCCAGCATGGGCGACTGGGGCTTCGTGCTTGCGGACCCGGACGGACGTCCGTCCCTCCAGGTGCCGGGCGACGCGCCGGACCTGCGCTATCTATCGCCGGAGGTGCTGGACGCCGCGACGGTGATCCCGCCGGACAAACTGGTCGACGACGCCGGGGTGACGACGCTGCTCGACCCGGTCATTCTCGATTACGCCCGCCAGGAGTGGAAGGCGTACTGACCACCTCCAGTGACGGACGGTGGGGGCCTACGCTCGTGCTGCGGGCCAATGCGCGGCGTTTATGGGCTTTGCGCGGCATGAAGGCATGGTTTGGCCGGAGATTGCCGGCTTAACATGGTCATTCGTGAGATGGGCGTCTCGCATAGTGGAACTTTGCCCACTGTCCGTGGGTGCTGACCGAGACTAGAGCGATGAGCACACTGCGCGTCGCACTTCTCGGGTGTGGAGTCGTCGGTGCCGAGGTCGCCCGGCTGCTGATCGAGCAGGCCGACGATCTGGAGGCACGGGCCGGCGCCCGAATCGAACTCGCCGGCATTGCCGTGAGAGACCCAGACCGCGTCCGCAACTCCGGCATCGATCCCTCGTTGTTCACGACCGACGCCGAGGCCCTGGCGACCGGCGATGCCGACATCGTCGTCGAGGTCATCGGCGGCATCGAGCCGGCGCGCGGGCTGATCCTGGCGGCGATGGAGCACGGCGCCTCGGTCGTCACGGCGAACAAGGCGCTGCTCGGCGAGGACGGCGCCACGCTGCACAACGTCGCGGAGAAGTTCGGCGTCGACCTCTACTACGAGGCCGCCGTCGCCGGCGCGATCCCGCTGCTGCGCGCGCTGCGCGAATCGCTCGCCGGAGACCGGATCACCCGGGTGCTGGGCATCGTCAACGGTACGACGAACTACATTCTCGACCAGATGGATACGACCGGCCGCACCTTCGACGAGGCCCTCGCGGACGCCCAGCGGCTCGGTTACGCGGAGGCCGACCCCACCGCGGACGTGGACGGCCATGACGCGGCGCAAAAGGCCGCGATCCTCGCCGGAATCGCGTTCCACTCCGCGGTGACCGCCGCCGACGTGCACCGCGAGGGTATCCGGGAGATCACTCCGGCGCAGATCGAGAGCGCCCGGCAGATCGGTGCGGTCGTCAAACTGCTGGCGATCTGCGAACTGTCCGAGGACGGCCGTGCGGTCGGGGTCCGCGTCCACCCGGCGATGATCCCGCGCGAGCACCCGCTCGCCAGCGTGCACGGAGCCTTCAACGCCGTGTTCGTGGAAAGCGACGCCGCGGGGCAGGTTATGTTCTACGGACCGGGGGCCGGTGGCGCGCCGACCGCGAGTGCGGTGCTCGGCGACGTCGTGACGGTCGCCCGGAACAAACTGGCCGGATCGCTCGGGCCCGGCGCCTCCGCCTACGCCGCGCGGCCGGTTCGGTCGGTCGGGGAGGCCCGCACCCGCTACCACGTCAGCCTGGACGTCGACGACCGTCCCGGTGTGCTCGCGTCGCTGTCCGCGGTGTTCGCCGACCACAACATTTCGATCGAGACCGTACATCAACACGTGCACGGGAATGACGACGCCGAACTCGTCGTTGTCACCCATGCCGCGCCGGATCGTGCGTTGGCCGATACGGTGGCCACGTTGCGCGACCACGATGCCGTGCGCGACGTTCTTTCCGTGTTGCGAGTTGAGTGAGAGCCAAATGGCCAAGTTGTGGCGTGGTGTGATCGCCGAGTACCGCGACTGGCTTCCGGTGAGCGAGTCCACGCCGGTCGTCACGCTGCGCGAAGGCGGTACGCCGCTCGTGCCGAGCCCGTGGCTGTCCGGGCTGACCGGGTGTGAGGTGCACCTGAAGGTCGAGGGCGCGAACCCGACCGGTTCGTTCAAGGACCGCGGCATGACCGTTGCGGTGTCCAAGGCCCTCGAGGCCGGAGCCAAGGCCGTGGTATGCGCGTCGACCGGCAACACAAGCGCATCGGCGGCCGCCTACGCGGTGCGCGCCGGAATGACGCCGATCGTGCTGTTGCCCGACGGCAAGGTATCCGGCGCCAAGCTCGCTCAGGCTGTGGTGCACGGTGGAGTCATCGTGTCGATCGACGGCACCTTCGACGACTGCCTGCAGCTGGCTCGCGAACTGGCCGATTCGTACCCGGTCGCCCTGGTCAACTCGCTCAACCCGGACCGGCTGGCCGGGCAGAAGACCGCCGCCTTCGAGATCGTCGACGACCTCGGTGACGCGCCGGACATACACGTGCTCCCAGTCGGGAACGCCGGCAACATATCCGCGTACTGGATGGGGTACAGCGAGTACGCGGCCGCGGGTCCTGCTACCAGGCGTCCGGCGATGTGGGGTTTCCAAGCCGAGGGCGCCGCGCCGATCGTGCGCAAGGAGCGGGTCGCCAAGCCGGAGACCGTTGCCAGCGCCATCCGGATCGGCAACCCCGCATCGTGGCGGCTCGCCGAGGAGGCGCGGGACGCGTCCAAGGGCCTGATCGAGGCCGTGTCGGACAGCCAGATCCTGGCCGCGCAACAAGAGCTCTCGGGCCGGGAGGGCTTGTTCGTCGAACCCGCGTCCGCCGCGGGCGTGGCGGGCCTGATCGCGCTTGCCGAGGCCGGTCGGGTCGAACCGGGCGGGCTGATCGTCGTCACGGTGAGCGGCCACGGCCTCAAGGACGTCGATACCGCGAGCGCGCACTACGGCGAGATCCGACCCCTTGTCGTGCCGGCGGATGTGCGGGCGGCCGCCTCCGCGCTCGGGCTCGGATGAGCGTCCCGAACGCCCGACCGGCCGAGCGCGGGCGAGCCATCCTCGTCACCGTGCCGGCGACGAGCGCCAACCTCGGACCGGGTTTCGACGCGCTCGGCCTTGCGCTCGATTGGCACGACGAGGTCGAGGTGGAACTGGCATCCGAGGGTGTGGCGGTCTCGGTCGCGGGTGAGGGCGTTGACGATCTGCCGCGCGATGCGGGCCATCTTGTGGTCCGCGCCATGCATGCAACGTTCTCGGCCTTGGGCGTCGAGGTGCCGGGTGTCGTGGTGCGCTGCGTCAACACGATCCCGCAGGCACGCGGACTCGGCTCGTCAGCGGCCGCCATCGTGGCCGGCGTGCTCGCGGCGCGTGCTCTGACACCCGAGGTGGCGCGAGAGCGGGCGATAGACCTCGACACGCTCGCGATCGCCGCCGACCTCGAGGGACATGCGGACAATGTGGCCCCATGCCTGCTCGGCGGGGCGGCGGTTGCCTGGCGGTCGGACGGGCGGGTGCGTGCCGAACGGCTCGACGTCCATCCGGAGATCCGTCCCGTGGTGTACGTGCCGGATATGGCCGTCCGCACCGAAGCCGCCCGCGGCGTGCTGCCCGACGCCGTTCCCTTCACCGACGCGGCGCAGAACACCGGGCGCGCCGCCCTGCTCGTCGAGGCACTGGCGAAGCGTCCGGAGTTGCTGTTCGATGCGACCGCGGATCTGCTGCACCAGCAGTACCGCCGCCCGGTCATGCCGGAGGCGATGGAGCTGGTGGACCGGCTCCGCGCTGAGCGCTGGCCCGCTGTCGTGTCCGGAGCCGGGCCGTCCGTCCTGGTACTGAGCACGGGCGATACGCTGCCGCCGACCATGGATCGATGGCGGATGGCTCCACTTGGAGTCGATCTACGCGGTGCGACGGTTGTGCCGGTCAAGGCGGGAAATGCACACGAAGGTTACGACCCGGTTGCGATCGGACACGGGGACTAGGTGTGCTCACCGCCGGCCGTGCTAAACTCGGTTCCGCACCGACACCATCCAGGTTGGTTAGCAGTTTCCCTAGACGCGGGCTTCGCCGCACACACTACGGATCACTCGGCAACAGCATGTGCCTGGCGCATGCCGAGCCGGCCAACCTGATTCGCGTGACGTGCATGTACACCCCGGGAATGACCCGGGCGATCCACCCACCGGCCACGAAGCCGGTACCGGTCCAGGGGAAGGACCCTGAGTGTCTGAGACTGAACTCTTCGGAGCATCCGAAATCACACCTGAACCCGCGAAGGACGCTGCCGACGACAAGCCCAAGCGCCGTCGTGCACCGGGCCTGTCCGGCATGGTGCTCTCCGAGCTGCAGCAGCTCGCCACCAGCCTTGGCGTCAGCGGCACCGGCCGGATGCGCAAGAGCGAGCTGATCGCCGCCATCAAGGCGGCGCAGGGCGCGCCCAGCGACGCCACCGATCACGGCGCCACGCGGGACACCGCCGAGGGCGGTGCCAAGTCGGCCGAGTCCCGGCAGGGCACCTTGGTGGCGTCCAGCGCCGCGCGCGATGCCGCCGGTAGCAATGCCGGCAGTGCCAACGCCGCAGGTAGTGGGGACGGCGAGCCGCGCGTCGAACGTGCCGAGCCGGGCGAGCGGGCCGGGCAGCAGGGCGGCGGCGACGACGGCGGCAGTAGTGGGGGCCGGCGTCCGTCCGGCGAGTCCGGCGAGTCCGGCCAGGACGACCAGAAGGCGCAGAACCGCGGCGACAAGCAGGACAAGTCCGAGCGCGGCGGCGATGGCCGCAACCAGGACGGCAAGCAGCAGGGCAAGTCCGATCGTCAGGGCGGCCAGCAGGGCCAGGGCGGCCAGGGCGGCGGCCGGCAGGACGACGACGATCGCCAGGGTGGCCGGCGGCGCCGCCGGGATCGCCGGGGCAACCGGGACCGGCGCGGCGGTGGCGGCCGCGAGCAGGAGCCGGTGATCCTCGAGGACGACGTCTTGATCCCGGTCGCCGGGATTCTCGACATCCTCGACAACTACGCCTTCGTGCGCACCTCGGGCTACCTGCCCGGCAAGGACGACGTCTACGTCTCGCTCGCGATGGTGCGTAAGCACGGCCTGCGCAAGGGCGACGCGATCACCGGCGTCGTCCGCCAGCCGCGCGAGGGCGAGAAGCAGCAGAAGTTCAATGCGCTGGTCCGGGTCGACACGGTGAACGGGACCGACCCGGAGGCGGCCAAGAGCCGGACCGAGTTCCAGAAGCTCACACCGCTGTACCCGCAGGAGCGGATGCGGCTCGAGACGGACGCGAACAACCTCAGCACGCGCATCATCGACCTGGTGGCCCCCATCGGCAAGGGGCAGCGGGCGCTGCTCGTCTCCCCGCCGAAGGCCGGTAAGACGCTGATGATGCAGGCGATCGCCAACGCCATCACCACGAACAACCCGGAGGCGCACCTGATGGTCGTCCTGGTGGACGAGCGTCCTGAGGAGGTCACCGACTTCGAGCGCACGGTCAAGGGCGAGGTCATCTCGTCCACGTTCGACCGTCCGGCCGACGACCACACGACCGTCGCGGAGCTGGCGATCGAGCGGGCCAAGCGGCTCGTGGAGCTCGGGCACGACGTGGTGGTGCTGCTGGACGGCATCACCCGGCTGGGCCGGGCCTACAACCTGGCCGCGCCGGCCAGCGGCCGGATCATGTCCGGTGGTGTCGACTCGAGCGCCCTGTACCCGCCGAAGAAGTTCTTCGGTGCGGCCCGCAACATCGAGCACGGCGGCTCGCTGACGATCATCGCAACGGCGCTGATCGAGACCGGCTCGCGAATGGACGAGGTCATCTTCGAGGAGTTCAAGGGCACCGGCAACTCCGAGATCCGGCTGCGTCGCGACCTGGCCGACAAGCGGCTGTTCCCGGCGATCGACGTCGACGCCTCGGGTACCCGCCGCGAGGAGATCCTGGTCTCGAAGGAAGAGCTGGCGATCATGTGGAAGCTGCGGCGGGTGCTGTCGGCACTGGATCCGCAGCAGGCCATCGAGCTGCTCATGAACCGGCTGAAGAACTCCCGTACGAACATCGAGTTCCTCCAGCACGTCCAGAAGACCACGCCGGGCGAGGGTCTCGGCGAGGACTAACCCCCTCCAGAATGATCACGTAATCGTCCCTTTGTTCTGCTTAACGACCCGTCAACGGGTCGCGAAGCGGACCATTCGGCGCCGAATCTCCGGTTTGGTCAGGCGTGCCACGGGCTGGAATAATGGAATGTTGGTTCCGGTTCACCGTCCGTACCGAGCGCGACGGACCCGGCGACCCACAGATCGAGGAGCACATCCACCATGAAGTCTGGTATTCACCCTGAGTATGTGGAGACGACCGTCACCTGCACGTGCGGCAACACCTTCACGACGCGCAGCACGGCCAGCAACGGCGTCATCCACGCCGAAGTTTGCTCGAACTGCCACCCCTTCTACACGGGCAAGCAGAAGATTCTGGACACCGGTGGCCGGGTGGCGCGGTTCCAGTCGCGGTACGGCAAGAAGGCCAACAAATAGCACCGCGCGGGGCATCGTCCTACCAGAATGACCATGTTGAGCCGGTAATTCCGTGCTTAACGTGGTCTGCGGGCGGGGTTAAGCACGGAATTACCGGCTTAACATGGTCGTTTTGTGGCGAAGGAGGTTCGGGTGTTCGAGCGAATCGATGATCTCGTCGCCGAGCATGCCGAACTCGAGCAACGCCTTGCCGACCCGGCCGTGCATGCGGACGCGGCCAACGCCCGTAAGCTCTCTCGGCGGTATGCCGAACTCAGCGCCATCGTCAAGACGTACAAGGCGTGGCGCCAGGCCGGCGAAGATCGGGACGCCGCACTCGAGCTCGCCCGCGACGACGCGGCGTTCGCCGACGAAGCGGAGCAACTCGCCGCCCGCCGGGCCGAACTCGAGGAAGAGCTGCGCAAGCTCATGCTGCCGCGCGACCCGCATGACGATCGTGATGTGATCGTGGAGATCAAAGCCGGCGCGGGCGGCGACGAGTCCGCCCTCTTCGCCGGCGACCTGCTGCGGATGTACATGCGCTACGCCGAACGCAGCGGCTGGAAGGCCGAGCTGATCGACGCCGAGGAGTCCGACCTCGGCGGCTATAAGGACGCCTCGCTCGCCATCAAAGCCAGGGGCACGCCGGAGCCGGGTACGGCGCCCTACGCGCGCCTGAAGTTCGAAGGCGGCGTGCACCGCGTCCAGCGGGTACCGGTGACCGAGAGCCAGGGCCGGATCCACACCTCGGCGGCCGGTGTCATGGTGCTGCCCGAGGTCGAGGTCGACACCGAGGTCGAGATCAACCCGAACGATCTGCGCATCGACGTCTACCGGTCGTCCGGACCTGGCGGTCAGAGCGTCAACACGACCGATTCGGCAGTGCGCATCACCCACCTGCCCACCGGAATCGTCGTCTCGTGCCAGAACGAGAAGAGCCAGCTGCAGAACAAGGAGCAGGCCATGCGTATCCTTCGCGCCCGCCTGCTCGCGGCGGCACAGGAAGAAGCCGAGGCGGCGGCGTCGGCCGAACGACGCAGCCAGGTACGGACGTTCGACCGATCGGAGCGCGTCCGCACCTACAACTTCCCGGAGAACCGCATCTCCGATCATCGCGTCGGCTACAAGGCGCACAACCTCGACGCCGTGCTCGAGGGCGATCTGGACGCGGTCATCCAAGCGCTGGTCGATGCCGACTCCGCCGAGCGGATGTCCGCCAGCGCGGCCGGGTGATGCGCCCGCCACCAGGCTTGGCGACATCAGACCATGCATGCGTGGGTGGTGTGATGTGGCCGGGCCTGCCGAACGTGATCGATCGGCGATGGGGGCGAAAGGGGTGACGGCGATCCGTGAGCTGTTGGCCGGCGCGACGCGCGAGTTGACCGCGGCGGGCGTGCCGTCCCCGCGATTCGATGCAGAAGAACTTGCCGCGTCATTGCTCGGCGTGCGGCGCGGCGAGCTCATCGCCCATCCGGACCTCGACGATGCCACCCTGGCCGCGTACCGGGACCTCGTGCAGCGCCGGGCGCAGCGTGAACCGCTCCAGCACATCACCGGGGTCGCGCACTTCCGGCACATCACGGTCCGGGTCGGTCCGGGAGTGTTCATCCCGAGGCCGGAGACCGAGGTGGTCGCCGGTGCCGCGATCGAAGTGGCGCAGAAGATCGCCGCAAACGGCTCGGTTCCGACCGTGGTCGACCTCTACGCCGGCTCCGGCGCGATCGCGATCGCCGTCGCCGACGAGGTGCCGCAAGCGGCGGTGCACGCGGTTGAAGGTGACGACGCCGCTGCTCGCTGGCTTTCGCGCAACGCAGCGGGCATTTCCGGTGGCCGGCTGCACGCACATCACGAGGAGGTCGCCGAGTGCGCGGACGGCGTCCTGCGCGACATCACCGGCACCGTCGACGTCGTCGTCGCCAACCCTCCGTACATCCCGGAAGGTGCACACATCCGGGACGCCGAGGTCGCCGAGCACGACCCACCGCCCGCGCTGTGGTCGGGCCGCGATGGCTTGGACGCGATGCGCGTCCTCGAGCGGACGGCCGCCCGCCTGCTCAGGCCCGGCGGAATCGCAATCGCCGAACACGCCGATGTGCAGGGCGAGAGCGCACCAGCGGTGTTCGCGAGTACCGGCCGATGGACGGACGTCGCCGACCATGCGGACTGGACCGACCGCCCCCGTTATCTCACCGCCTCACGTGCCCTCGCGCCCACGGCACAGGGGACGAGGGGAGCGGTCGCGGCGAGCGAGCAGCACGACGAGTAGATTGCACCGCGTGAGCCGAACGTTCGACTGCAACAATCCAGGGGAGCGGTCCCGCGGCATCTCCGCGGCGGTCCGTGCGGTGCGCCGCGGCAAGCTCGTGGTGCTGCCGACGGACACCGTCTACGGCATCGGGTGCGATGCGTTCAACCAAGACGCGGTCGCTGCGCTGCAAAGCGCCAAGGGCCGCGGGTCGAACAAGCCGCCGCCCGTTCTGGTCGGTTCCACGGCCACCCTTCCGGGCATCTCGGCGCAGTCCGGCGGTCTGGTGAAGAAGCTGACCGAGGCGTTCTGGCCGGGCGGCTTGACGATCGTCTGCCGCGAGCAGCCGTCCCTGAAATGGAACCTCGGCGACACCTTCGGCACGGTCGCCGTTCGCATGCCGCTGCACCCGGTGGCGATCGAGGTGTTGAAGCAGACCGGGCCGATGGCCGTCAGCAGCGCGAACGTCACCGGCAAGCCGCCCTCCCGTACCGCCGCCGAAGCCAAGGAACAGCTCGGCGAGTCGGTGGCGGTGTATCTCGAGTCGTTCCCGAGCGAGGACCTCGTGGCGTCGACGATCGTCGACGTCACCGCCGATCCTCCACGTGTGCTACGCGAGGGCGCGGTGAGTCTGGAGACGCTGCGCGAGGTTGTCCCGGCCGTGATCGGCGTCGGCGAGGAACCGGCATCGGCACCCGGCGGCGACCCGTCCGCCGATACTTCGGAGACGGCCGAAGAGGGTGACGGTCGGGCCGATCCGGAGGGATCGAACGGGGCGGAGCAGGACGACGCCCGCACGAGCGAATCGAACCGCTGACCACCGGCCATGCGCGAATACCTCATCACCATTCTGATCGCCGCCGGCACAACCTATCTGCTCGTGGGCCCGGTCGCGTCGATCGCCCGACGGATCGGAGCCGCGCCGCCGACGCGTGACCGCGATGTGCATCGGGCACCGGTGCCGCGGCTCGGCGGTCTGGCGATGCTCGGAGGCTTGCTCGCCGCGATGCTGGTCGCCAGCTTCCTGCCGAGAATGGGCCTCGTCTTCGAAGGGTCGAGCGACGCTCGCGCGCTGCTGACCTCGGCAGCGGTGATCTGTCTCATCGGTGCCGCGGACGACATCTGGGAGCTGCCCGCGCTCACCAAACTGGCCGGCCAACTGTTCGCGGCCGGACTGCTGGTCGTGCAGGGCGTGCAGCTGATCTGGCTGCCGCTACCGACCGGCGGCACATTCTCACTCGACCCGGCGCAGGGTGCGCTGCTGACGATCCTGCTGGTCGTGGCCACCGCGAACGCGATCAACTTCATCGACGGGCTCGACGGGCTGGCCGCCGGAGTAGTCGGGATCGGCGCCGCGGCCGTCTTCACGTACGTGTACGCGCTGACGGTGGCCGGCGACCTGACGCGGCTGACCATGCCGGCTCTCGTGACCGCGATCATCTGTGGTGTCTGCCTCGGCTTCCTGCCGCACAACGTGCACCCGGCGAAGGTCTTCATGGGCGACTCCGGTGCGCTGCTGCTCGGGTTGTTGCTGGCCAGCGGCACCATCACGCTGACCGGACGTTTTCCCGCTCAGGGGGAGCTGGAGCCGTCGTTCCTGCTCGCGATGCTGCCGCTGCTGATCCCGGTCGCGGTGATCGCGATTCCGCTGACGGACATGCTGCTGGCCGTGTTCCGGCGAACCGGGGAGGGACGGTCACCGTTCACGCCGGACAAGAGTCACCTCCACCATCAGCTGCTCGAGCTCGGGCACTCGCACGGCCGGGCGGTACTGATCATGTGGTCGTGGACGGCGCTGATCGGCTTCGGCGTCGTGCTGGTCGGGCGGTTCAACGGTTGGACGACGTGGGTGGGGCTGGGTGTCGCGGTGGGCGTGGCGCTGCTCATAACGTTGCGCCCGGCGGGCCGTGAGCGGCCAGACGATCAGGTGAGCAACTCGGGGGAGAACGACGAAGTTGCTCACCTGATCGTTAACGGGAACGATCAGGTGGGCAAATCGGGATCAGACGGCGAGGTCTCTCACCTGATCACCGAGTCGGCCGAGGATCGCCCATGAGTCCCGGCGCCCATGCGCATGCCCTGGCTCGGCGCTGGACGCTGGCGGCCGGGGCCGTTCTGGTGGTGGCCGCGGGGGTCGCGGCCGGCGGCGGAGCGGCGGTCAGCTCGGCCTTCGGCGCGGTGATCGTCGTACTGTTCCTGTCCAGCGGTGCGGTGGCACTGCGCATGTTCGGTCGCGAGGACGTTCCCGGTGGCATGGGTCTCATCGTGTTCTTGCTGGCGTTCGCGCTCCGCCTGCTTGTCGTGCTCTTCGCCGTCGCGCTGATCATCCGGTTCGACTGGGTGGACGCTCAGTGGCTCGGCGGCTCGATCGTGGTGTGCGCCCTCGTCTGGATCACTGCACACACCATGTACGCATGGCGCCGATCCAAATCGGAGCTGATCGTCGAGCCGGAGAACCGCGACGAACGAGATGGGCCGTAGCCCATCCGGCGGCGACGGTTCAGCGGCGGCTGATCGCGACGCCGAGCAGGCACAGCGCACCGCCGATCATTGCCAGGACGGTCGGGAGTTCGCCGAGGATCACCCAGGAGAGCAGGATGGCGATCGCCGGCACGGTGAGCGTGGTGGCGGTCAGCCGTCCGGCATCGGTGCGGGCAAGCGCGTATGCCCAGGTGGTGAACGCGATTGCGGTGGGGAACACCCCGAGGTAGACCACCCCGGCAAGGGCGCCGAGCGGGGCGGTGCTCGTCTCGACGACGAACTGTGGCGCGAAGGGCAGGAGCACGACCGCACCCGTCGCGCAGCCGAGGAACGTCGCGGTGAACACGTCAACTCCACGTAGCGCGACCTTCTGCATCAGCACACCGGACGCATAGAGAAAGGCGGCCAGCAGCGCGAGCCAGATGCCGATGCTGTCGGTCACGGCCGCGCCGTCCGTTCCACCCAACGCGATCAGGCCGACTCCGCCGAAGGCGATCATTATGCCGATGAGCAGTGCAGGCGCGAACCCCTCGCGCAGTAGGAAACCGGCGAACACGGCTACGAGTAGCGGCGCTACGTTGACCAGCAGCGCGGCGGTGCCGGCGTCGATGTGCCGCTCGGCCTCGTTCAGCGCCACCGTGTAGATTCCGAACCAGGCGACACCGTAGGCAAGTACCAGCCGCAGCGTGCGGCCTCGCGGCCACGGGCGCCGGTGGCGCAGCGCGATCACGCCGAGTACCACGGCGCCGGATGCGATCCGCCCGAACGCGAGCGCTCCAGGTGAGTAGGACGCTCCGAGCATCCGGATGCCGACGAACGCCGAAGCCCACAGGACTACGGTGATCAGCGCAGCGGCGACAGCAAGGTACGGAGCGGGTCGCGAAGGTGCATCAGCGGGAGCGTGCGTTGTGGTCACGCCTCATCGTCACGTGGGAGATCCTTCAGCACAAGCGAAGGTTTCTGTATCATCGTTTAGTTCTGCTGTATCGTTGGGCTCGTGCTCGACCCCCAGCGTCTCCGCGTGTTCCGTGCTGTAGTCGCCTCGGGCTCGGTGAGCCGGGCCGCGGCGAACCTCGGCTATACGCCCTCGGCGGTCAGCCAGCAGGTTGCGGTGCTCCAGCGGGAGACCGGGCTGCGCCTGATCGAGCGCAACGGCCGAGGCATCGAACCAACGGCCACCGGGCAGCGACTGGCCGACGCGGCGGGCGAGGTGCTCGACCGACTGGCCGCGCTGGACTCCGTGGTCGACGACCTGCGGGAGAGCCGGGTCGGAACCCTCTCGGTGAGCTATTTCGCTTCCGCCGGCGCGGCCTGGATCCCGCCGGTCGTCGCGGCCCTGACCAGGGAGTTCCCGGACCTCCGGGTCGACCTGCGGCTGATCGAACTGGCCGATGAGCTGCAGGCGCCTCCCGATGTGGAGATCTTCGTCGAGGGGGCGCCATCGGATCGGACGCAGGGCTATGACAGTTTCTTGCTACTCGAGGAGCCCTACGTCGCCGTTCTCCCTGAGACTCACCGGCTCGCGGGGCAGCCGACCATCGCGCTGCGCGAGCTCGCGGACGAGCCCTGGGTCGATAACGACTTCGCGCGCGGGCCGTGTCGGCAAGTGGTGCTGGACGCCTGCTCGTCGGTCGGCTTCAGCCCGGGATTCCATGTCGAGACACATGACTATCCGACTGCGATATCGTTCGTCGCCGCCGGGGTGGGCATCACGGTGCTCCCACGGCTGGGTGTCGGTGCGCTCGTTCCGCCGGGTCTGGTCGCGGTGCCGGTCGTCGACCCGGTGCCGATGCGCCGGATCTCGGTGCGGGTGCGGGAATCGCTTCGCGAAGACCCGGCCGCGCGTCGAGTGGTCGAGCTGTTGCGCGAGCGGGTCGGTTGACGGGCTCGAAGCAGGAGCCGAGCCGTCGCGGGAGAGCGGTCCACGCATCGGGGGTCGATTCGGCCCATAGTAGGGCGTGCGTTATAGTACAGCTTGTGAATTCCTTCACAAGGTCGGAGGCATCGGCTCAGGGACCGCGACGACTTCGCGCCCGGACCTGGCCGGCTGGGCAAAACCGCAGGTCATCGGCTGAACAGAGGGTGCGCGGCGGCGCAATGCGCGCTGCTAGACTCAGTCCAGCCATGGACGACGATCCGACCGATGATGAAGGGCGGCGCGAACACGACGCGGCGTTCCACGCTCTCAGTCTGGTGATCGCCGGCGTCTTCTTCTGGGGCGGAGTCGGCTGGGCCATCTCCCGGTGGCTGGACAACAGGATCTTCATCCTGGTGGGCGTGCTGGCCGGGGTGACCGCTGCTTTGTACCTGGTATGGGTGCGATACGGTAGGTCGTGATCCCAGCAGCAAGTGCTGGGATTTCTGTGTGGAGAAGGGAAACTTTTGAGCATTACCGCATTTGCCGGGACGGCCATGGCTTCTGTCTCCGCGCAGGAAGGATTTCACGCGCCCGGTCCGGCGGACTTCGAGTTCCCGCCGATCTTCACCGTCGCCGGCTTCGAGTTCACCAAGCCGATGCTGGTGATCGTGCTAGGCACGGTGTTCGTCGGCGGCCTGTTCGTCGCGGTGTCCCGCAACTTCGCGCTGGTGCCCGGCAGGCTGCAGTTCGCCGCCGAGGGTGCGTACAACTTCGTGCGCGACAACATCGTCCCGGACATGATCGGCAAGGAGGGTCGCAAGTTCGTCCCCTACCTTGCGACGCTCTTCTTCTTCATCGCCGTCCTGAATATCTCCGGCATCATCCCGTTCCTCCAGCTGCCCGCGACGTCGAAGATTGCCATCCCGATGTTCCTCGCGATCATCAGCTGGATCATCTTCAACGCCGTCGGGATCGGGCGCCAGGGTTTTGTCGGCTATTTCAGGAACATGATGTTCCCGCCCGGCGTGCCGAAGTGGCTCTTACCGCTGTTGGCGCCGCTGGAGTTCCTCTCGACGGTCATCATCCGGCCGATCACGCTCACCCTCCGTCTTTCGCTGAACATGTTCGCCGGGCACCTGGTCCTGCTGCTGACGTTCCTTGGCGGGGAATACCTGCTGTTCGAATACGGCGGCGTTCTCGGTGCGGTCACCGGTGTCGGCGCCTGGATGTTCGGCATCATCATGACGTTCCTCGAAGCGTTCATCCAGTTCCTTCAGGCGTACATCTTCACCCTGCTGTCCGCCGCCTACATCGGTGGCGCCATGTCCGAGCACCACTAGAAGTCAGAATCACCACGAAAGGAAATGAAATGGAAGGCAACCTCAACCTCGTCGGCTACGGTCTGGCGGCAATCGGCGCCGGAGTCGGCGTCGGGCTCATCTTCGCCGCGTACATCAATGGCGTCGCCCGCCAGCCGGAGGCGCGCAGCATCCTGCAGACCATCGCGTTCACCGGCTTCGCCCTCGTTGAGGCCCTGGCCATCATCGGTCTCGGCATGGCATTCGTTCTTTAACCATGAGTTCGCTACGTACGCAGGTAACGCTCGCGGCTGAGGGCGAGCCGAACCCGCTGCTGCCGCATACGTCCGAACTGGTCGTCGGGCTCATCGCGTTCGGAGTGCTGTTCTGGGTGCTCTCGAAGTACGTCTTCCCGGTGTTCGAGAAGGCGTACGCCGAGCGGTCCGAGAAGATCGAGGGCGGCATCGAGCGCGCCGAAGAGGCTCAGGCTGAGGCGAATGCGCTGCTCGAGCAGTACCGCGAGCAGCTTGCCTCCGCTCGCGACGACGCGGCGCGGATTCGCTCCGAAGCGCAGGCCGAAAGGCAGAGCATCATCGCCGAGGCCCGCAACGAGGCACAGGAGGCGGCCGCGGCGGTCACCCGGCGCAGCGAGGCTCAGTTGGCGGCCGAGGCCGACCAGGTGCGCGCTTCGCTGTCGCAGGACGTCGGACGGATCGCGGTCGAGCTTGCGGAGAAGATCGTCGGCGAGTCGCTGAACGACGAGCGCACTGCCGCCCTCGTGGACCGGTTCATCGCCGACCTCGAGGCCGGTGCCGACTCGGTCGCCGGCACGGACGGACCCGCGGCGGAAGCGCCCGCCGGCGCATCCGTCTCCGCTGATGACACTGGCGGCTCTGCCGAAGGGGAGAGCCGCTGATGCTGGGCGCGAGCCGCACATCCGAAGCGCAGGCCCGGGAGGCGCTCGCCTCCCGGTCGGACCAGGACGGCTTCGACGCGGTCGGCGCCGAACTGCTGTCGGTCGCCACGCTGCTGTCGTCGTCCGCGCAGCTGCGCAGTGTGCTCACCGACACTCAGCGCGACGGGGCCGAGCGCGGCGCCCTCGCCAGGTCGGTGCTCGGTGGCAAGGTCGGCGAGCTGACCGCGGACATCATGGCCGAGGCGGCGAGCCTGCGGTGGGCCCGGGCCGGTGATCTGGTCGACACGATCGAGAACCTCGGTGTCGAAGCCACGCTGATCATGGCCGAGAAGGCCGGCCGAGCGGACACCGTTGAGGACGAGCTGTTCCGCGTCGAGCGTTTGGTCGCCGGTGATCGGGACCTCGCCGAGGCGCTGACCCAGTCCGGCGTCACCGATGCGGCCAAAGCCTCTCTGCTGGCCGGTATTCTTGACGGCGAAGTGTCTTTCGAGACCGCCGCGCTGGTTCGGCATGTGGTGGCACACCCCCGAGGCCGCCGGCCGCAGCGGGCGCTGGCCGAGCTGGTGGACGCGGCGGCGAAGCGCCGCGAGCGTTTGCTGGCCAAGGTGCGGGTGGTCGCTGCGCTGACCGATGAGCAGCACGAACGGCTCGCCGCGGTGCTTGAGCGGATCTACCGCCGGCCGGTCGACCTACAGGTCCAGATCGATCCCGACGTACGCGGTGGCGCAGTCGTGCAGGTCGGTGACGAGGTCATCGACGGCAGCGTGGCGCACCGACTCGACAACATCCGGCGCCTGATGGGCGCGAACTAGTACCTCGAAGAGAAGGAACGAGAACCATGGCGGAGCTGACGATCCGGCCGGAGGAGATCCGGGACGCGCTCGAGCGTCACGTCGCGGAGTACACCCCGAAGGCGGCCAAGGAAGAGGTCGGCCGGGTTATCAACGCCGGCGACGGCATCGCGCGTGTCGAAGGTCTCCCCTCGGCGATGGCCAACGAGCTGCTGGAGTTCGAGGACGGCACCCTCGGGCTGGCGCTGAACCTCGACGTGCGCGAGATCGGTGTCGTGGTGCTCGGCGAGTTCGCGGGCATCGAAGAGGGCCAGACGGTGCGTCGCACCGGTGACGTTCTGTCCGTGCCCGTGGGTGACGCGTTCCTCGGCCGCACCGTCGACCCGCTCGGCAAGCCGCTGGACGGCCTCGGCGACATCGAGGCCGAGGCCCGGCGAGCCCTGGAGCTGCAGGCGCCGTCCGTGATCCACCGCAAGAAGGTCGAGGAGCCACTGCAGACCGGCATCAAGGCGATCGACTCGATGACGCCGATCGGCCGCGGTCAGCGCCAGCTCATCATCGGCGACCGGCAGACCGGCAAGACGACCATCGCGGTCGACACCATCCTCAACCAGGTGGACAACTGGAAGAGCGGCGACAAGTCCAAGCAGGTGCGCTGCATCTACGTCGCGACCGGACAGAAGGGCTCCACGATCGCCGGGGTGCGGCAGCAGCTCGAGGAGGCCGGCGCGCTGGAGTACACGACGATCGTCGCCTCGCCCGCCTCCGACCCGGCGGGCTACAAGTACCTCGCCCCGTACACCGGCTCCGCGCTCGGCCAGCACTGGATGTACCAGGGCTACCACGTCCTGATCATCTTCGACGACCTCACCAAGCAGGCCGAGGCGTACCGCACGATCTCGTTGTTGCTGCGCCGCCCACCGGGCCGTGAGGCGTTCCCCGGCGACGTGTTCTACCTACACTCACGGCTGCTGGAACGCTGCGCGAAGCTGTCCGACGACCTAGGCGCCGGCTCGATGACCGGCCTGCCGATCATCGAGACCAAAGCCAACGACGTGTCGGCATATATCCCGACGAACGTCATCTCGATCACGGACGGGCAATGCTTCCTGGAGGCGGACCTGTTCAACTCCGGTATCCGACCGGCCGTCAACGTCGGTATCTCGGTGTCCCGAGTCGGTGGTGACGCGCAGATCAAGGCCATGAAGCAGGTGTCCGGGACGCTGCGGCTGGATCTCGCCCAGTACAACGAGCTCGCCGCGTTCGCCGCATTCGCCTCCGACCTCGACGCGGCCAGCAGGGCCCAGCTCGACCGCGGTGAGCGAATGGTCGAGCTGCTCAAGCAGCCGCAGAACGCCCCGGTCCCGGTCGCCCACCAGGTCGCGGCCATCTGGGCGGGTTCGACAGGCCGGCTCGACGAGGTGCCGGTCGAGGACGTCCGGCGCTTCGAGGCCGAGTTCGTCGACTACCTCAAGCGCGAGCACGGAGCTGCCCTCGACGACATCGACAGCACCGGTCAGCTCTCCGACGACACCGTGGAGACGCTCAGCTCGGCCATCGACGAGTTCAAGAAGCAGTTCGTCACCGCCGCCGGGCACCCTCTGGTGAAGGACGAGCCGGTGCCGGCGATGGAAGAGGGCGACGAGGCCAAGACCACGCTGAAGGTGCACAAGGCGTCGCGGGAAGAGATCCGCGAGAAGGCGGCCCCGGACGCATGAGACGGAGTCACCGGGACGAGAGAGGAGGCCGGTAGATGGGCGCACAGCTACGTGAGCTGCGCAGGCGCATTCGCTCCGCGGACAACATCAAGAAGATCACGCGGGCGCAGGAGCTCATCGCCGCTTCGCGCATCGTCAAGGCGCAGCAGCGCGCCGAGGCGGCCCGTCCCTACACCGAGACCCTGGTTCGCGCGCTCGAGTCCGCCGCCGAGAAGTCTCGGCTCGACCATCCGCTGATCGAGGGCGAGGGCAAGCCACGCCGCTCCGCCGTTCTCGTCGTCACCTCCGACCGCGGCTTCGCCGGCGCGTACACGTCCAACG
Source organism: Jiangellaceae bacterium (assembly GCA_036374835.1). Classification (GTDB taxonomy): domain Bacteria; phylum Actinomycetota; class Actinomycetes; order Jiangellales; family Jiangellaceae; genus DASUTB01. Next base: position 81,576 of record DASUTB010000055.1, read on the forward strand.
TGATCCGGCAGACCGAGGCGTTGACCGGCCTGCTGCGCGAAGAGGGCCAGGAGGTCGTCCCGTTCGTGGTCGGCGCCAAGGGCGTGAACTGGTTCCGGTTCCGGAACCGCGAGCTGGGTGGCACGTACACGGGGTTCTCCGGCACGCCGACCAACGCGGATGCGCGGGCGATCGCCGACGACCTGCTCGAAGCGTTCGACACGGACAGCGACGAGGGCGGGGTGGACGAGATACACGTCGTGTCCACCCACTTCATCAACATGGTTCGCCAAGAGGTGCGCGCCCGGCGGCTGTTCCCGATCGTGGTCGAAGAGGTGCCCGAGCGCATCCATGAGGTCGAGTCCGCCGGAGGTACCGGACCGTCCGCGCCGTCCCGCGCCGAGGCGCCGGAGCAGGAAGGGCCGATGGCGTTGCTGGACTTCGAACCGTCGGCCGAAGCGGTGCTGGACGCACTGCTGCCGCAGTATGCCGGCAACCTCGTGTACACCACGCTGCTGGACGCCGCCGCATCCGAGTGGGCGGCGCGGCGTCGAGCGATGAAGTCGGCGACCGACAATGCCGCCGAGCTACAAGAAAGCCTGACCCGCGACGCCAACACGGCCCGTCAGGCCGAAATCACGCAGGAGATCAGCGAGATCGTTGGCGGTGCGAACGCGCTGGCCGACGCCGCCGCGGAATAAGGGGACCAATCATGACCACAGCAACGGAACAGACCACGGCCACCGGCAGGGTGGCGCGGGTGATCGGCCCGGTCGTCGACGTCGAGTTCGCGATCGACGACATGCCGGAGATATACAACGCGCTCGAGACCGACGTCGAGCTGCCCACGGAGGCCGGCGGCCGCAGGACGCTGACCTTCGAGGTCGAGCAGCACATTGGCGACGGCCTGGTCCGCGCGATCTCGATGCAGCCGACCGACGGCCTGACCCGCGGCGCGCGGGTGCGCGACACCGGCGCACCGATCACGGTACCTGTCGGCCCAGGCGTCAAGGGCCACGTGTTCAACGTGCTCGGCAAGCCGCTCGACGTGGACGAGTCCGAGATCGATGCCGCCGACCACTGGTCGATCCACCGCAAGCCGCCGGCGTTCGACCAGCTCGAGGGTTCGACGCAGATGCTCGAGACCGGCATCAAGGTGCTCGACCTGCTCACCCCGTACATCCAGGGCGGCAAGATCGGCCTGTTCGGGGGTGCGGGCGTCGGCAAGACCGTGCTGATCCAGGAGATGATCACGCGGGTCGCCCGGGAGTTCGGTGGAACGTCGGTGTTCGCCGGCGTCGGCGAGCGCACCCGTGAGGGCAACGACCTCTGGGTGGAGATGGCCGAGGCGGACGTGTTGAAGGACACCGCCATGGTGTTCGGCCAGATGGACGAGCCGCCGGGCTGCCGGATGCGGGTCGGCCTGTCGGCGCTGACCATGGCCGAGTACTTCCGGGATGTCGAGAAGCAGGACGTGCTGTTGTTCATCGACAACATCTTCCGGTTCTCGCAGGCCGGCTCGGAGGTCTCGACGCTGCTCGGCCGGATGCCGTCCGCGGTGGGTTACCAGCCGACACTGGCCGACGAGATGGGCGAGCTGCAGGAGCGCATCACGTCGGTCCGCGGCCACTCGATCACCTCGATGCAGGCCATCTACGTACCGGCCGACGACATCACCGACCCGGCGCCGCACAACGCGTTCGCGCACCTGGACGCTCGGACGGTGCTGTCCCGGCCGATCTCGCAGCTCGGTATCTACCCGGCGGTCGACCCGCTGGACTCGTCCAGCCGGATTCTCGATCCGGTGATCATCGGTGAGGACCACTACCGGATCGCCTCGACGACCAAGGAGATCCTTCAAAAGTACAAGGACCTCCAGGACATCATCGCGATCATGGGTATCGACGAGCTGTCCGAGGAGGACAAGGTGACGGTCAACCGAGCTCGCCGGCTCCAGCGGTTCCTGTCGCAGAACATGTTCGTCGCCGAGGCGTTCACCGGCCAGCCGGGTGTGTTCGTCCCGCTGTCCGAAACGCTGGAGTCGTTCGATGCGATCTGCAAGGGCGAGTACGACCATCTGCCCGAGCAGGCGTTCGCCTATGCGGGCAACGTCGAGGACGTCGAGAAGAAGGCCGCCAAGCTCGCCTCGTAAGGCGGGTAAAGTGGCTGGTTTCGAAAGCGACAGCGAAGGAGCGGACCCACGGTGGCGGAACTGCAGGTCGAGGTGGTGCAGGCTGAGGGCCGAGTGTGGTCCGGTTCGGCGACCATGGTCGTCGCCCGCACAACTGAGGGCGAGATCGGCATCCTGCCCGGCCACGAGTCGGTGCTGGCGTTGCTGGCCAGTGGTCCGGTAGCGGTGATGACGACCGGTGGCGAGACCGTCCGGGCGGCCGTGCACGGCGGTTTCCTGACGGTGGCCGGCGACAACGTGTCGATCCTCGCGGAGACCGCCGAGCGGTCCGAGGACATCGACCGGCAGCGCGCCGAAGAGGCGAAGAACCGGGCGGTCGCCGACGACGACGAGGACGCCCGCCGGCGGGCGGAGACGAGGTTGCTCGTCGCCGACGCACGGTGATGGCGGCGTAGCTGCGAGGCGGGAGGCACGATGACGGCACTGGGCTGGCTGGCTGTCGTCATCGCTGCGCTCGCCGTGCTGACCACGCTCGCGCTTTCCGGCCTACTTGTACGCCGCCTGCTGTTGCAGCGTGACGGCGGCTTTGACATGTGCCTGCGGATCGGCCCCGAAGAACGCACCCACGGGTGGGTCTTCGGGGTCGGTCGTTATCGGGGCCAGATGTTGGAGTGGCACCGCACCTTCTGGGTCGGCGGCGCAGCGGTGCGTACGCTGGATCGGCACCGGCTGGTGGTGTTCAGCCGCCGCGATCCGGCCGATGACGAGGCCTACGACCTGCCCGCGGGGCACGTCGTGTTCGACTGCGACCTCGGCGGAGAGCGGGTGGAGGTGTCGATGCCCGAGGACGCGGCCACCGGTTTCCGGTCGTGGCTCGAGGCCGCGCCGCCGGGGGAGCACGTGAGCACGTAGATGGAGCGGTACCGCATCGTCGGTGGGGCCTCGCTGCGCGGCGATGTCCGAGTGCGCGGTGCCAAGAACAGCGCGCTCAAGTTGATGGCGGCCGCACTCCTCGCCGAGGGTACGACGGTGCTGCGTGACGTCCCGTCGATCAGCGACGTCGCTTATATGTCCGACCTGCTCGGCCGGCTCGGCGCCACGGTGCGGCGGGACGGTTCCGCGCTCGCGGTCGATGTACCAACGTCGGTTGCGCACGAGGCGCCGTACGACCTGGTGCGCAAGCTTCGCGCGTCGATCTGCGTACTCGGCCCGCTACTCGCTCGGTGCGGCGAGGTGGACGTTGCGCTTCCCGGCGGCGACGCGATCGGATCCCGGGGCCTGAACATGCACCTTGACGGGCTCTCCAGGCTGGGCGCCGATGTATCGATCGAACACGGCTACGTCGTCGCGCGGGCGCCGCATGGCCTGATCGGCGCGAACGTCTGGCTGGACTTCCCGAGTGTGGGAGCCACCGAGAACATCGTGACCGCCGCGGTCCTGGCAAAAGGCACCACGATGATCGACAACGCGGCTCGAGAGCCGGAGGTCGCCGATCTGTGCACCATGCTGACCGAGATGGGCGCCGGGATCGAGGGGATCGGCACGTCGACGTTGGTCGTCGAAGGCGTCGACTCATTGTCGCCGGTCGAGCACACGACGGTTCCGGATCGGATCGTTGCCGGCACTTGGGCGATCGGCGCGGTCATGACACGAGGAGACGTCATCATCGAGAACGCCCGGGCCCGGGACATGGAGATCGTGCTGGACAAGCTGGCCGCCGCCGGCGCCGAGGTCGAGGGTGCGGACCGGAGTGTGCGGGTGGTCATGTCCGGACGGCCCCGCTCGGTCGATGTGGCGACGCTGCCCTACCCCGGCTTCCCGACTGATCTTCAGCCGATGATCATCGCGCTAAACTCGGTTGCCGATGGCACGGCCATGGTCACTGAGAACGTGTACGAGGCGCGGTTCATGTTCGTCAACGAGCTTGCCCGGCTGGGCGCGGAGGTGCGGACCGATGGCCATCACGCGGTTGTGCGCGGTCGTGAGAAACTGTCAGGTGCGCCCGTCGTCGCAACGGATATCCGCGCCGGCGCCGGGCTGGTGCTGGCCGGTCTGGTCGCGGAGGGGGAGACCGTCGTATCGGCCGTGCACCATATTGACCGGGGGTATCCAGATCTAGCCGGAGAGATGGGTGCACTCGGGGCCGAGGTGGTCCGGGAGCCGGACGCCGAGCGAGTCGAGGGGTGAGACGTGGATCGTGACGTGGCGGCACGGGTGGGCGGCCGGCTACGGCAGTGGCGGGAGGCGCAGGGCGCCTGGCTGCGCGGGCAAGGACCGTTGGGTCCGCGGCTCCGGCGGCGGGGGCCGTTGCTGTTGTACTTCGCCGTGCTCATAGCGTTCGTGGCCGAGATCGGGCTGCCGACCGACCGCATCGACCAGACGATCTGGATCCTGGCCGGCATTGCCGCGGCGCGTATCGGCCGGCCCCTGCGCGACCACATGCAGGCAGTACTCGACTGGGCGCCACTCCTGGCCGCGCTGCTGCTCTACGACTACACCCGTGGCATCGCGGACACACTGGGTATGACCGTGCGGGTGTCCGAGCTGGTCGACTTCGATCAGTGGCTGTTCGGCGGGACCGTTCCGACGGTGTGGCTCCAGGAGCATTTGTACACGCCGGGCGAGATCCATTGGTACGACGTCGTCGCCGGCATCGTCTACATGTCGCACTTCGTCGTGCCGTGGGTGCTGGCCGCCGCGTTCTACGTCTGGTCTCGCGACCGCTGGTGGAAGTACATCAGGATGGTGCTCGCGCTGTCGTACGCCGGGCTGGCCACCTACATTCTCGTTCCGGCCGCGCCGCCGTGGTACGCGGCGTCCACCGGGGTCATCGGCGACACGGTGTGGCGCAATGCCGCCGACGGGTGGTGGAATTCGCCGATCGCCGACTGGCTGGGACTGCAGTTCGCCGCGATCTGGTTCGAACGGCAATCGGCCGGCGTGAACGATGTGGCCGCGCTGCCGTCGCTGCACGCCGCGTTCGCGATGCTGATCGCCATCGCGCTCTGGCCGGTGGCGCGGCACTGGGCGTTGCGGATTCCGCTCGCCCTGTTCCCGCTGGCGATGGGTTTCACGCTGGTGTACGGCGGTGAGCACTACGTGCTCGACGTGTTGCTCGGCTGGGCGTACGTTGTTGCGATCGTGTTCGTGTTCCAGGCGTGGGATCGCTGGTTCGCGCAGCGCCAGTCCGTACGTTCGGCTGCGGCCGAGGAGCCGATTCATGCCGACGTGCCACCGCGGGATCGCGTCACGTCCCCGAGCTGAGCCGAGCCGGCCAATGACCACGTGGCCACAAGCGTTCGAAAGGACCGGGAATGTCGCAGCAGGTAGCAGTCGTCGGTGCTGGGTTGATGGGTTCGGGTATCGCGCAGGTCGCGGCGACGGCGGGGTGGGACGTCGTCCTGCGTGACGTCTCCGGCGATGCCCTCGAGAAGGGTATGTCAGCGATCATCGCCAGCACCGCCAAGTTCGCCGAGAAGGGCAAGATCTCCGAGGCGGACCGCGACGCCGCGCTCGGCCGGATCAGCACGACGACCGATCTCGCCGCGGCCGCCGACGCGGACATCGTCGTAGAGGCCGTCTTCGAGAAGATCGAGCTCAAGCAGGAGGTCTTCGCCGAGCTAGATCGGATCTGCAAGGACGGCGCCGTGCTCGCTACCAACACCAGCGCCATCCCGATCACGAACATCGCGGCCGCGACACGGCGGCCCGAATCCGTCGCCGGTACGCACTTCTTCTCGCCGGTGCCCATGATGCCGTTGTGTGAGCTGGTCAGGGGACGGCACACGTCCGATGAAACGCTGGCCGCCGCGCGATCGTTCGCCGAATCGACCGGGAAGACGTGCGTCGTCGTCAACCGGGACGTGGCCGGCTTCATCACCACCCGACTGATCACCGCGCTGGCCATGGAGGCGATCCGGCTGTACGAGTCCGGTGTCGCCACCGCCGAGGACATCGACGCCGCGTGCAAACTCGGCTTCGGCCACGCGATGGGGCCGCTGGCCACAACGGATCTGACCGGCCTCGACGTCCTGCGCAACGCGACGCTGAACATCTACCACGAGACCGGCGACACCAAGTTCTTCCCGCCCGAGTCGCTCACCCGCATGGTCGCGGCGGGCGATACCGGTCGCAAGTCCGGGCAGGGCTTCTACACCTACTGACCTTCGGGTGGGCGGGTATCGAATCGGGCGATCCCGTGTGAACGGATCGCCGCCGTAACTTGCACGGGCGGCAGTGGGCGCCGGGTGAACCGCCGTAGCAGGTCACGAGTGGTGCCCGGCTCGCGATGTGCGCGGATGAGTCCGGCGGACGCGAGGTGCTCTCCGAAATTCGGTCGAACGAATTTCTGCGTTCGTGCATCCAGCACCGCGGTGGCACAAGAAGATACAGACGTAGGTAACCAACCGATCTAGGAGGTGGGCACCATGCGTCGTAGCGTAATTACGGGGCTAGCCCTCGCAGTGCCGTTCGCTCTAGCCGGCGTGCCGGCGGCTGCCGCAAGTAATGCCGATGCCACTGTATCCGTGCTGCACGGTGTACCTGGCTTGACCGTTGACGTCTTCGCCAACGGTGATGAGATCATTCCGGACTTCGAACCGGGTACCCTGACCGATCCGCTGACCCTGCCGGCGGGCACGTACGACATCCAGATCTTCGCCGACGGTGAAGGTCCGGACGGCGACCCGGCCATCGAGGCCGCCGGCGTCGAGGTTCCGGCCGGAGCGAATGCGACCATCGTGGCGCACCTGTCCGAGGCGGGTGATCCGACCGCGAGCGTGTTCGTCAACGACGTGTCGCAGCTCGAGGCCGGCCAGGCGCGCGTGACGGTGCGGCACACCGCTGCCGCGCCGGCGGTGGATGTCCGGGTGAACGGGACGCCGACGTTCGAGGGGCTGACGAACCCGAACGAAGCGTCCGCGGACGTCGATGCCGGCACGATTGAGGCGGACGTGGTTCTGGCGGGAACGGAGGACGTCGTCCTCGGGCCGGCAGATCTCGACCTGGCCGAAGGCACGAGCACGATCGTCTACGCATGGGGCAGCGCCGAGGACGAGAACCTCGACCTGGCGGTGCAGACGATCAGTGGCCTGAACGGCGCCCCGGACGGAGTGCCGGGCGGCGAAGCAGGCCTCGTGGCTGACGATTCCAGCGCAACGCCGTGGTACATCGGGGGCGGCATGGCACTGGCGCTACTGGTCGCTTTCGCGGTCTTCGCAGCGCGGGGCCGCCCGACCAAGGCGCAGCTCTGATCCCAATCAGAGCCGATCGTCGGCAAGGCACTGCCGCCGCGCTCGCCGGCGCGGCGGCAGTGCTGGTCGCGCTGTCCGGGTGCGCGGACGGTCCGCCGGCGGCCGCCGACCGGGCCGTCGTCCAGCCGGTGCGAGTCGACGTGACGGCATCCGAGCCGTCGCCGGCGGCCGGCATCGACCTGCCATCGGTGAGTTCCGACGTCGAGGTGCCCCGGTCCGCCGCGACTCTCGAGCCGGTGGAGCGGGCCGAACCCCCTGTGCGGGTCGTGGTCGAGTCGGTCGATATCGACGCGGAGATCATCCCGGTCGGTGTCGAGGACGACGGTCAGATGGAACTGCCGGCGAACCCGGATACCCTCGGTTGGTACCGGTACGGCCCGTCGGTTCCGGCCGAAGCAGGCTCGACGGTCATCGCCGGACACGTCGACTCACGGCGGTTCGGCGTTGGTCCGCTGGCCGCGCTGCAACGGGTGGAGACCGGCGCCTCGGTGGTCGTCACCACCTCGACCGGCGAAGAGGTGTTCTATAGAGTCGTTGACGTACAGAGCATCGCCAAACGCAATGTTCCGCTGGATGAATACTTCGCTCGGGAGGGGGAGCCGAGGTTGGTCATGATCACCTGCGGCGGGGACTTCGACCAGGACAGCAGGAGCTATTCGGACAACGTCGTCGTCACGGCCGTGCCGAGTTGAGCACCGGTGCCTGAGACGACGACCGTCGCAGACGACACGGCGGACGCGGAGATCGCCGAGGCGTTCAGGCACGGTGACGATCTTGCGCTGGCCCGCGTCTACCGCAGGTACGCGTCGCTGGTTCATACTGTGGCTCTGCGAGCCCTGAATAACGCCGATGAGGCCGCCGAGGTCACGCAGCAGGTGTTCATCGCAGCCTGGCAGAGTCGGGAGCGCTATTCGCCGGCCGGCGGAACCCTTGCGGGGTGGCTGATGGGAATAACCCGACACAAGATCGCCGATGCGTGGTCGGCGCGGGAACGGCAGCGCCGTGCGGTCGACAGCGCCAAGGCGGCGTACGACCGGTCCGAGACGCCGGCGTCCGTCTCATTGACCGACCGGATGCTGTTGGTGGATGAGCTCTCCCGGCTGGGCGAGCCACAGGGCCGCATACTCCGGCTGGCCTTCTACGATGGACTCACCCATGCCGAGATATCGGAGCACCTCGCACTACCGCTCGGGACCGTGAAGAGCCACATCCGCCGATCACTGACGCACCTGCGTGGCAGACTGGAGGTCGACGATGCGGCACGTTGACCAAGACCGACTCGCCGACCTTGCGATCGGCGAACCGGCACCCGACAAGGTGACCGCGCATCTCGAATCCTGCGCACAGTGCGCCGCCGAGTTCGAGGCGCTCGGCAAGGTCGTGTCCGCCGGGCGCGAGCTGAACGAGACCGACGTGCTCGTCGAACCGCCGCCCCACGTCTGGGAGGGCGTGGCGCGCGCTGCCGGCGTTGACCCGCACGACCTCGACCGGGCCGCAGCGTTCGAGGCCGGGCAGCGCGAGATCGGTCCCAAGTCATCCCAGGCATCGGGGCCCGGCTTTCGCTGGACGCTGGCCGCGGCGATCGCCGGCTTGCTGGCCGGAATCGGTGGAGTCGTCGGATGGGAGGCGTTGAATGAGCCGGACGGCGACCAGTCCGGGAGCATCGTGGCGCAGGCGGCGCTGGACCCGGTTGCCGAGTCCACAGCGAGCGGCCGCGCAGAACTCGTCGACGTCGACGGGGAACGGCGGCTCGACATCGACGTCGCCGATCTTCCCGCAGCCGACGGTTACCTCGAAGTGTGGTTGCTCGCGCCGGACGTCAGCGGCATGGTCTCGCTGGGTATTCTGCCCGGCTCGACGGCCACTCTGGCGATTCCGGATGGGCTGGACGTATCGGCCTTCCCTGTCGTCGACGTCTCGATCGAGCCTTTCGACGGTGACCCGGTCCACTCCGGTAACAGCGTGATCCGCGGTGAGCTGCAGGGCGACCAGTAGCTCGCGCAACAGGGATTGGCGATGTCGCACCACTGGTCACCCGAACGCCCGCCACTCGTACGGATCGCGTTCATCCACAGCGGAGCGCGCTCATGACCGCGATCATGCTGTTCACCCGAGACCTGCGCCTACACGACAACCCGGCATTTGCGGCGGCGTGCCGCGAACACGCCGAGGTCGTCCCGCTGTTCATCATCGACCGGCGGATCCTGACCGCGCGGACGGCGTCGCCCAACCGCGCGCAGTTTCTCGCCGAAGCATTGGGGGACCTCCGGGCGGCCCTGCGCGGGCTTGGCTCGGACCTGGCTGTCCGGAGTGGCGAGGTGGTCGAGGAGGTCATCCGCCTCGCCTGGGCGGCGAACGCGGACATGATCTACGCCGCCGCCGACGTGTCCGGCTACGCCAGGCGCCGGGAGCGAGCGCTGAGCGTCGCCGCTACGGCTCAACGGATGGGCACGAAATTCCTGCCGGGCAATACCGTCGTGCCGCCGGGATCGCTGCGCCCGACCGGCGCTGACCACTATCGCGTGTTCACCCCGTACTGGCGCGCCTGGCAGCAGGCGCCGGTCCGCCCGCAGGTTCGGCGACCCAGCCTGATGTCGATCCCGCACGAGATCCAACCCGGCGAGCTCCCCACCGCGGACGATCTCGTGGCCGGCCCGCGGTCGCCGCAGTTGCCGCCCGGCGGCGAGTCCGCCGCGGGGAAGGTCCTCGAGCGCGCGAGCGCCCGGCTGCTCGGAGCGGACGACCGCGACAAGCAGCTCGACGATCTCGCCGCTGATTCGACGACCCGCTTGAGCCCCTATCTGCACTTCGGGTGTATCTCGCCGCTTGCGGTGCGCGTGCGGCTGGCCGACGCTCCCGAGTTGGTCCGGCAGCTGGCCTGGCGTGATTTCATGCACCAGCTCACCGCGGCGTTCCCGGACATCGCCGGGCGTGACTACCGCCCGGGACGGCGGGAGTGGCTCCGGGATGACGCGGCGCTGGAGGCCTGGCGTCGCGGCCAGACCGGCATCCCGATCGTCGACGCCGGCATGCGCCAGTTGCTGTTCGAAGGCTGGATGCACAACCGGGCCCGGCTGATCACGGCATCGTTCCTCACCAAGACGTTGCAGCTGAACTGGCGGGACGGTGCCGCGCACTTCTTCCGGTGGCTCGTGGACGGGGACGTGGCGAACAACGCGGGAAACTGGCAGTGGATCGCCGGCACCGGCACCGACACTCGGCCGAATCGGGTACTAAACCCGGTTCGGCAGGCCCACCGGTTCGATCCGGACGGTGCGTACGTGCGCCGCTTCGTGCCGGAGCTCGCGTCGGTGGACGGGTCGGGCGTGCACGAGCCCTGGCGCCTGCCCGCAGCCACGAGAAGCACCCTCGACTACCCGCCGCCGCTGATCGAACCGGCTCGCCCGAAGGCGAAGCGCCCGCCAACACCGAGACCGCCCGCTGAGCGTCTGGAGCCCGATGCCTGACCGTCCCGAAAACGCGTCCGGATCTCGCCGGAACCGGATCCGGTGGTTGCTCCCGCTCGCCGTGATTCTGGTCTGGCTGGCCGCCGGCGGGGTGACCGGACCGTACGCGGGCAAGCTCTCCGACGTCCAGACCAATGAGGGTACGGCATTCCTGCCGGACGATTCCGAAGCCACTCGGGTTCTTGAGATCCAGCGCGGATTCTCCCGGAGTTCGCTGCTGCCGGCGGTCGCGGTCTTCGAATACGACCGCGAGGTCGATGAATCGGACCTGGCCGCGGTGGAACGTACCGGCGCGGAACTGACCGAGATCGACGGAGTCGCCGAGCCCACCCCACCGGTGGAGAGCCCGGACGGGCGGGCGATCCAGCTGGTGGTGCAGATCGATCCGTCCGCCGGTCGCGACGTCTCCGAGGTCGTCGCCGATGTTCGCGAGACGCTCCAAGTGCCTGATGCGGCCGGTTACGTCACCGGCCCGGCCGGGTTCGCGGCCGATCTCACCGAGGCCTTCGGCGAGATCGACGGCTTGCTGCTACAGGTGGCGCTGACCGCCGTGCTGATCATCCTGCTCGTGGTCTACCGGAGTCCGCTGCTCCCGGTCGTCGTGTTGACGTCGGCCGTGCTCGGGCTTGCGGGTGCGGCGGCGGTGATCTACGTGCTCGCCGACGACGGCACCATCACGCTGAACGGCCAGAGCCAGGGCATCCTGTTCATTCTCGTCGTCGGCGCGGCCACCGACTACGCCCTGCTGCTGGTGTCCCGGTTCCGTGAGGAGCTCCGCGATCACGAGTCCCGGTTCGCGGCCATGCGCGAGGCCATCCGCGGAGCTTGGTCGGCGATCGTCGCGTCGGGGCTTACGGTGATCCTCGGGGTGCTCTGCTTCCTGGCGAGCACGCTCAACTCGAATCGCAGTCTCGGGCCGGTGGCGGCGATCGGTATCGCGTTCGCGATGATCGCTGCGCTGACGTTCCTGCCGGCGGCCCTTGCGCTCCTCGGACGCGCGGCCTTCTGGCCGTTCCGGCCGCACTACGGTTCGGCGCATCCTGAGCGCAGCGGGCTCTGGCGCCGTGTCGGCGGGCTCATCGAGCGGCGACCGCGCCGGGTGTGGATCGGCACCGCGCTGGTCCTGGCAGCGTTCGCCGCCTTCCTGCCCCGCCTGGACGCAAGTGGGGTCGCCCAGCGCGATCTGTTCATGACCGAGGTCGAGGCGGTCACCGGCCAAGACGTGCTGGCCGAGCACTTCCCGGCAGGCTCTGGCAGCCCGGTCGTCGTCGTGGCACCCGCCGATCGGGCCGAACCGGCTCAGGCGGTGGTGGCCGAGGCCGAAGGTATCGCCGGCGCGGCGGTTCAGACGCGGTCCGGCGCCCGCGGTTCACCAGAACCGGACGCGCCGCCGGCCGTCGTCGACGGCCGAGTGCTGATCAACGCGATTCTCAGCGACGCCCCGGACAGCGCCGCCGCGCGGAACACCGTCGCTCAGTTGCGCTCTGATCTGGACACTGTCGGGCAGGACGTGCTCGTCGGCGGTGACACCGCTGTACAGCTCGACACGAACGAAGCGTCGACCCGCGACCGCAACGTGATCATACCGCTGGTCCTCGTTGTGATCTTCATCGTGCTCATGTTCCTGCTTCGTGCCGTCGTCGCCCCGGCGATCCTGCTGTTCGCCAACGTCCTGTCGTTCGCGGCGACCATGGGAATCGCCACATTGGTGTTCGAGTTCGGGTTCGGCTTCCCCGCCGTCGATCCGGCCGTTCCGCTCTACGGGTTCGTCTTCCTCGTCGCGCTGGGCATCGACTACTCGATCTTCCTCATTACCCGGGTCCGCGAGGAGTCGCTCGTCCACGGTACGCGGCCGGGAATCATCCGCGGCCTTTCGGTGACCGGAGGCGTCATCACCAGTGCGGGCATCGTGCTGGCAGCGACGTTCTCCGCCTTATCGGTCGTGCCGCTCGCGTTCCTCATCCAGATCGCGTTCATCGTCGCGTTCGGTGTACTGCTCGACACATTCGTAGTCCGCTCGTTGCTCGTACCGGCACTGGCGTACGACATCGGCGAGCGCACCTGGTGGCCGTCCCGGCTCGGATCCCGCCGGACGGCCGAAGTGTCCGGCGAACGTCAACCCGTAACAGCCAATCCGCACAACCCGGCGGACGGCTCGCCGGGTCAAGGGAGGAACACGTCATGACGATCAGGCGGGAAACCGAGATGGCTGCGAGTATCGACGAGGTGTTCGGGTGGCACGAACGACCCGGCGCGGTGCGGCGGCTGATGCCGCGGTGGCAGCCGGTCACCGTGTTACGCGAGTCGGCGTCGTTGCGTGACGGTACGGCCGTGCTGGGCCTGCCCGGCGGTCTGCGCTGGTCGGCCCGGCACCAGCCGGGCGACTATGACCCGCCGCACCGCTTCGCCGACGAGCTCGTCACCGCCGGTCTCGGGCCCGCCCTGGCGTGGCGGCATGTCCACGAGTTCGAGGAGGCCGGGACGGCGACGCGGGTCATCGACACCGTCGACTCACGGGCGCCGCGTTTCCTCGTCGAACCCGTCCTGCGTTACCGGCACGCCCAGCTCGCCGCGGAGCTGGCGTCGCTGGAACGGTCCCGGCAGTGGTCGGACCGTGCGGTCACGATCGCGATCACCGGATCGTCCGGACTGATCGGGAGTGTGCTGACCGCACTGCTGACCACGAGCGGTCATTCCGTCATCCGGCTCGTCCGCCGGACTCCGCGCGCACCGGATGAACGGCAATGGAACCCGATGGAAGCCGATCCGGACCTGCTCTCCGACGTCGATGCGGTCATTCATCTGGCAGGGGAGCACATCGGCGGCAGATTCAGCGAACGGCACCGGCGCGAGCTGCGGGACAGCCGGGTGACGCCGACACGTCTGCTCGCCGAATCGGCGGTACGAGCCGAACGCGGGCCGCAGACGTTCGTGAGCGCGTCGGGGATCGGATATTACGGATACGACCGCGGCGACGAGATCCTGGCCGAGGACAGCGACCCGGGCGACGGCTTCGTAGCCGAACTGGTGCGGGACTGGGAAGCGGCCGCGGCGCCCGCGAAACAGGCCGCCATGCGGGTGGTGCAAATCCGGACCGGGATCGTCCAGGACCCTCGCGGCGGGGCACTGCAGATCTTGTACCCGGTCTTCTGGGCCGGGCTCGGTGGGCGGCTCGGCGACGGAACCCACTGGATGTCGTGGATCGGCCTGGACGACCTGCTCGACATCTACCGGCGCGCTGTGCTCGACGATTCGTTGTACGGACCGGTCAACGCGGTCGCTCCCGAGCCGGTGCGCAATGCGGACTACTCGCGCACCCTCGCAAAGGTGTTACACCGTCCGGCCATCATTCCGACGCCTCGGATCGGGCCGCGCATCCTGGTCGGCGAACAGGGCAGCCGGGAACTCGCGTACGCCAACCAGCGGGTCCGCCCGGCCCGGCTGGAGAGTGCCGGACACGTCTACCGGTACCGCGACCTCGGCCCGGCATTGAGCCACGTGCTCGGTCGGGACTGAGCGCTGACGAGCATCTCTCGTCCTTCGTCCGGTGCCGGGAGGCCGGTCGTGTCGCCGGTCGTTGCGATGATGCGGGCGGCGAGTTGGGACGCCAGCCGTGCCGCTGCTTGTGGACCGGCGCCGGCCAGCCGTCCGGCGACATAGCCGCCGGTGAAGGCGTCGCCCGCACCGACCGGGTCGACGACGGTGGTGGCGGCGGACGGCTCGTGATGTGCGGTGCCCGCGTCGTCCACCCACCAGCAGCCATCCGCGCCGTCCTTGACGACGATCTCTCGGCAGCCTGCGGCGAGTGCGGCGGCGGCCACCTTCTGCGGGTCGTCCGTCCCGAGCAACCGAGCCGACTCGTCGGTGCCGACGATGATCAGGTCTGTGAGCGGGAGCAGTTCGGTCAGCACGTCGTTGACCTCGTCGTGCCGGCCGAGCTGAGGCCTGAGGTTGACGTCCACCACCAGTGCGGCGCCGCGCGATGCCGCGGTCGATGCGACCCGCCGGACCATCTCGGCCGGCCCGGCACCGAGCGCCGCGGTGAGCCCGGAGACGACGACCGCGCGCGGCTCGAGGGAGAGGCCGCGGTCCGCGTCGGCCGGTCCCATCACGGATGCGGCCGAACTCGACCGGTAGTAGTAGGCGCGGCGGGCGCCATCCGGGCGCACGTCCTTGAAGTAGACGCCGGTCGGCCGCGCCGGATCGCGCTCGGCGTCGAGGGTGACGCCGAGCCGGTCCGCGGCCCGGGTGATGTGCTCGGCCAGCGGGTCGTCCCCGAGCCGGGTGACGAGCGTCGCCGTCCCACCGAGTGACGCGACCGCCGCGCACCCGTTGAGCTCGGCCCCCGCGGCGTGCACGTCGAGCGTGGCGGCGTCGGCCAGCTTGGCGCCGGCTTCGGGCTGGAGCAGCACCAGAGCCTCGCCGAACCCGACGACGTCGCGTCGGCTCGCTCCGAGTGGCTGGGGACGCGGCGGCCATGTCTCATAGGTCACATGCCGGATCATACGGTCCGATAAGGTCAACTCCCATGGACAAGTCGCCGACGTCGCACGCCCTCCGCGCAACCATGTCCGTCACGCCGGTGATCGCGATCGTGCGGCTGCCCGGTGCCGATCACGCGGCCCGGGTCGCGTCCGCCCTGCACGCGGGCGGCATCCTGGTGATCGAGATCACGCTGACGACCGGCGGTGCGCTCGAGGCGGTCGGCGTGATGCGACGTGCGGGGCTGGACGGGCTGTGCGTCGGTGTGGGTTCGGTGCGGACGGTGGACGACGCTCGCCGAGCGATCGATGCCGGTGCGGAGTACCTCGTGACGCCGACGCTCAACCTGGACGTGGTCGGTGCAGCCCGGAGCTCCGGAGTGCCGATCGTATGTGGCGGGTTGACGCCGACCGAGTTGGACGCCGCGTCTCGCGCCGGCGCGGACTACGTCAAGCTCTTTCCGGCGTCGGCGGTCGGGCCGCGTTATGTGCGGGAGGTCCTGGCCCCGATACCAGACCTGCGCATCGTCCCGACCGGCGGCGTCAACGCCGGCAACATCGGCGACTACCGCGCCGCCGGGGCGGTCGGCGCCGGCATCGGTAGCGCACTCGTCGACCGGGATACGGTTGCCGCCGAGGACTGGGACACGCTGGAGCAGCGGGCGACGTCCCTCGTGGGGGCCTGGCGCGGCTAGGGCCCGGGGCGGCCGATACGCGGCGAGCTCATGCTTTGCTGGGCCTGCAGACGTGGTTGACGCGGGGAATGCCGGCTTAACGTGATCATTCTGGAGTGGACCTGGTGAGCGAGATACACGAGCTGACGGCACTGGAGTTGGCGGCGGCGATCAAGCGGCGGGACGTCACCCCGGTCGAGGTGGCCGAGCACACGCTGGAGCGGGTGGACCGGATCGGCCCGACCGTCGGGGCGTTCGTCACAACGACGCCGGAGCTGGCGCTCGAACAGGCGCGCGCGGCGGAGAAGCAGCTGACGTCCGACTCACAAGTCCCGGTATTGCTCGGTGTGCCGTGCCCGATCAAGGACCTGAACCAGGTGGCCGGCGTTCGGCTCGGTGCGGGGAGCCGTGTGCTGGAGGGCTTCGTCGCGCCGGTGGACGACGGAGTGGTGACCGCGCTGCGCGAAGCCGGCACGGTCATGGTGGGTAAGACGACGACGCCGGAGTTCGGACTGCCGTGCTACACCGAACCGGACGTCGCGCCGCCCGCTCGAACCCCGTGGGACACGACCCGGTCGGCCGGCGGCTCCAGCGGCGGGGCGGCGGCGGCCGTCGCGGCACAGATCGTGCCGGCGGCCCAGGGTTCGGACGGCGGCGGGTCGATCCGGATCCCGGCCAGCGCGTGCGGCCTCGTCGGGCTCAAGCCGAGCCGCGGCCGGGTCAGCCCCGGACCGCACTCCGTTGACGGTCCCGGGCTCGCCACCGGTGGGTCGCTCACCCGGGACGTTCGCGACACCGCGGTGATGCTTGACGTGCTCAGCCGGGCCTGGCCCGGTGACGCCTACCTGCTCCCACCACCGCGCACGACCTTCCTGGAGGCGTGCGAGCGGCCGCCCGGCGAGCTGCGCATCGGGATGCTGACCGCTCCGGTCATCGCCGCGGACGCGCAAGTCGACCCGGCGTGCCTCGGTGCCGTCAACGCGGCCGCCGAGCTGCTCACCGCGCTCGGCCACTCGGTCGACGAGGCGCCCGTCCCGTTCCCCGCCGAGAGGTGGGACGCGTTCGGCGCGCTCTGGTCGGTGCTCGCCCTTCAGATACCGGTACGACCCGATGCCGAGGATGCGCTCGTGCCGCTGACGCGGTGGCTGCGCGAGCGAGGCCGGAACGTCACCGGCCTCGAGTACGCGAACGCGCTCGGCGGCGTTCAGCAGATCACCCGCCAAACGGCGACCACCTGGGCGGACTTCGACATCATCATGACGCCGACGCTGGCCCGTCCACCGGCCGCGTTGGGCGAGTTGCGCAACGACGCCGACCCGGCCGCCGACTTCGCCGCACAGACCGAGTTCACTCCCTGGACGAGTGTCTGGAACCTCACCGGTGGTCCGGCGATCAGCCTGCCGATGCACCGCACCGAGGTGAATGGCGTGACCCTACCGGTCGGCGTGATGTTCGGTGCCGCGCTCGGGGCGGAGGAGACGCTGCTCGCGCTCGCCGCCCAGATCGAAGCAACCATCGGCCCCTGGCCAACACCCCAAGATTTCTGAGTGATCACGTTCGGTAGGAGTCACGTAGCTTCACCAGGCACGCGTGCCGGGTGA
>DASUTB010000056.1:0-30297 GCA_036374835.1 Jiangellaceae bacterium
CATCTTGTCGAACAACGGCTACGACGTCGTGAACATCGGCATCAAGCAGCCGGTCAACGCGATCATCGAAGCGGCTGAGGAGAACAAGGCCGACGCGATCGGCATGTCCGGGCTGCTGGTGAAGTCGACCGTCGTCATGAAGGAGAATCTCGAGGAGCTCAACGCCCGCGGCATCGCAGACCAGTGGCCGGTTCTGCTCGGCGGCGCCGCGCTGACGCGGGCGTACGTCGAGGACGACCTTGACGCGCTGTACCAGGGCGAGGTCCGGTACGCGCGCGACGCGTTCGACGGCCTGAAGCTGATGGACTCGGTGATGGCCAAAAAGCGCGGCGGTGTCGCCACGGCGGACGACGAGGTCGAGGCCAAGCGCGCCGAGCGCAAGGCCCGCCGCGAGCGGTCCAAGCGCATCATCGCCAAGCGCAAGGCCGCGGCCGGTGAGAGCGAGCCGGCCGAGATTCCGGCTCGTTCCGACGTCGCCACCGACGTGCCGCTGCCGGCCCCGCCGTTCTGGGGCACCGAGGTGGTCCGCGGCCTCGCGCTCGCGGACTACGCGGCGATGCTGGACGAGCGCGCGACGTTCTTCGGGCAGTGGGGTCTGCGCGGTGCCCGCAAGGGCCAGGGCCCGAGCTACGAGGAACTCGTCGAGACGGAGGGACGTCCCCGCCTGCGGGCCTGGCTCGACCGGCTGACCACCGAAGGTGTGCTCGCGCACGCCGCGCTGGTGTACGGGTACTTCCCGTGCGTGTCCGACGGCAACGACCTGGTCGTGCTCTCGGACCCGTCGCCGGACGCGGACGAGCGGTTCCGCTTCTCGTTCCCGCGGCAGACGACCGGGCGCTACCTGTGCCTGGCCGACTACTTCCGGCCGAAGGAGACCGCGCAAGAAGCCGGCGAGGTTGACGTGCTCGGCCTGCAGATCGTGACGATGGGCCAGCCGATCGCGGACTTCGCCAACTCGCTGTTCGAGTCCAACTCGTACCGCGATTACCTCGAGGTGCACGGGCTCGGCGTCCAGCTCACCGAAGCGCTGGCCGAGTACTGGCACAAGCGGGTCCGCGACGAGTTGCGGTTCGCGTCCGGTCAAGCGGTGTCGGCCGAGGACTCGGCGAACGTCGAGGACTTCTTCCGGCTCGGCTACCGCGGCGCCCGGTTCTCACTCGGTTACGGAGCCTGCCCGAACCTCGAAGACCGGGATAAAATCGTCTCGCTGCTGGAGCCGGAGCGGATCGGCGTCAAGCTCTCCGAGGAGTACCAGTTGCACCCGGAGCAGTCGACCGACGCATTCGTCGTGCACCACCCCGAGGCAACCTACTTCAACACCTAAGAATGACCATGTTTGGCACGCAATTCCCAGCCTTACATGGCTTCCAGGCCCAGCAAAGTACAGAAAGTCCTAGCAACGGCCAGCAACGGCCGGGAGGAGATACACCATGACCACCGACAAGCTCGCGACACGCAACGGAATCGAGTACGCCGTCGCCGACCTGTCGCTGGCCGCGTTCGGCCGTCACGAGATCCGGCTGGCCGAGCACGAGATGCCCGGCCTGATGGCGATGCGCGAGGAGTTCGGGGAGGCCAAGCCGCTGCGCGGCGCCCGCATCACCGGATCGCTGCACATGACGATCCAGACCGCCGTGCTGATCGAGACGCTCACCGCGCTCGGCGCAGAGGTCCGGTGGGCGTCCTGCAACATCTTCTCCACCCAGGACCACGCCGCGGCCGCGGTGGCCGTCGGCCCGACCGGCACGGTCGACAAGCCGGAAGGCATCTCGGTCTTCGCCTGGAAGGGCGAGACGCTCGACGAGTACTGGTGGTGCACCGAGAAGGCGCTGACCTGGCCCGAGGGCGGCCCGAACATGATCCTCGACGACGGCGGTGACGCCACCCTGCTCGTGCACAAGGGCGTCGAGTACGAGAAGGCGGGCGTCGTCCCCGATCCGTCGACCACGGACAACGAGGAATTCGCCGTGGTACTGCGCCGCCTCGGCGAGTCGCTGGCCGCGGACGCCAACCGGTGGACGACGGTCGCCTCCGGCATCAAGGGCGTCACCGAGGAGACGACGACCGGCGTACACCGGCTCATCGAGATGCACCGGGAGGGCACGCTGCTGTTCCCGGCGATCAACGTCAACGACTCGGTCACCAAGTCGAAGTTCGACAACAAGTACGGCTGCCGGCACTCGCTGGCCGACGGCATCAACCGCGCCACGGACGTGCTGATCGGCGGCAAGGTGGCCGTTGTGTGCGGCTTCGGCGACGTGGGCAAGGGCTGCGCGGAGTCGCTGCGCGGCCAAGGCGCCCGAGTGATCATCACCGAGATCGACCCGATCTGCGCGCTACAGGCGGCGATGGAGGGCTACCAGGTTGCGACGTTGGACGATGTCGTTGAGACCGCGGACATCTTCATCACCGCGACCGGCAACTTCAACGTCATCACCGCTGAGCACATGTCGCGGATGAAGCACCAGGCGATCGTCGGAAACATCGGCCACTTCGACAACGAGATCGAGATGTCCGGGCTGGCGAAGATCGACGGCATCGAGCGCATCGAGGTCAAGCCACAGGTGCACGAGTGGGTATTCCCAGATGGGCACTCGATCATCGTCTTGTCCGAGGGACGGCTCATGAACCTCGGTAACGCGACCGGCCACCCGAGCTTCGTGATGTCGAACAGCTTCACCAACCAGGTGATCGCCCAGATCGAGCTGTACAGCAAGACCGACGAGTACCCGCTGGGCGTTTACACGCTGCCCAAGCACCTCGACGAGAAGGTCGCCCGGCTGCACCTCGACGCGCTCGGCGTCAGGCTGACCGAGCTGACCAAGGAGCAGGCCGCCTACATCGGCGTGGACATGGCCGGCCCGTACAAGCCCGACCACTACCGCTACTAAGAAGATGACCACGTTAAGCGGGCACATCCCCGCTTTACGAGTTCTACCGGGGCGAGCAATGGCACGGAACGCCCGGCATCGCTCCGCGCAGCGGATCCGTCCGCCGCGCGGGGCGGGCGGCCCCCGACGGCCGTCCGTTCTCCCAGGCGCGCCGGCGTCCGTCCGCTGGACGTGCACCGCAGCGCGATCCCCTACCACTTCCGGGCCGATGCGCGTCCTTTACCGACGATGCGCGGCTTACAAGCACCGTATGGGACGGATTCCGGAGCTTAACGTGATCATTCTGAAAGTGACTTGGAGCTGAGATCTCTATGCCGACCGTGCTGGAACGACTCGAGGGCGGCACGCCGACGTTCTCCGTGGAGTTCTTCCCGCCACGCAGTGACGACGAAGAAGGCGTGCTGTGGAAGGCCGTGCGCGCCCTCGAACCGCTCGACCCCGCGTTCGTCTCGGTCACCTACGGCGCAGGCGGGTCGAACCGCGACCGCACGATCCGCACCACCGCCCGCATCGCATCCGAGACCACGCTGCTTCCGATGGCGCACCTCACCGGCGTCGAGCACTCGACCGCCGAACTGCGCAACGTCATCGGCTGGTACGCGGCCAACGGCGTCTCCAACATCCTGGTCGTCCGCGGCGACCCGCCGGGCGACCCCATGGGCGAGTGGATACCCCACCCCGAGGGCATCTTCTACGCGGACGAGCTTGTCGAGCTCGTGAAGTCACTCGGTGATTTCTGCGTCGCCGTCGCCGCGTTCCCGACCGGCCATCCGCGTTCGGAAGACATCGAGGTTGACACCGATCACCTCGTCCGCAAGATCAACAAGGGTGCCGACCTCGCGATCGCACAGATCTGCTACGAGGTGGACGACTTCCTCCGGCTGCGCGACCGCCTCGCGGCACGGAACTGCGGCGTCACACTGCTGCCGGGCATCCTGCCGCTCACGACCACCCGGACGCTGGACAAGGTGCACGAGCTCTCCGGAGAGCCGGCTCCCGAGTGGGCCGTCAACCGCCTCGCGCCGTTCGCCGACGACAAGGACGCGTTCCGCGCCGAGGGTATGGACATCACCGCCGAGGTCGGCGCAAAGCTGCTGTCCGAAGGCGTGCCCGCGCTGCACTTCTACTCGCTGAACCGGTCGAAGGCGACGCGCGAACTGGTCGACCGCCTGGGCCTGGCTCCACAACTGATGCCCAGCTAACCGCCGCCTCCGGAATGATCACGTAAACGACCCTCAGCATTGCTTAACGACTCGTCAACGGGTCGCCAGGCGTACGTTTACATCAACGCGGCCGGATATGCCCCATCGCGTCCGATGGAACGTGAGCGTCTTGTACCGGTTCGCGTCCCGTTGACGCGTCGTTAGGCATCGCGCGGAGGCGTTTACGTGGTCATTCTGGGGGAGCGCGTGGTTGGCGTAGCCACCGACGCGTTCATGAGCCATGGGAGAATCGGGCCGTGGCGACCAGCAGGGTGACCGTCGACGTGGAGGGACGGCGGTTGGGCCTGTCCAACCTCGACAAGGTGCTGTACCCGAAGACCGGCACCACCAAGAGCGAAGTCATCGAGTATTACACCCGCGTCGCGCCGACACTGCTCCCCCATCTCCAGGACCGCCCGCTCACCCGCAAGCGATGGCCGGACGGCGTGGACGAGGCCAGCTTCTTCGAGAAGAACGCACCGCGCGGCACGCCCGACTGGGTGGAGACGGTGACGCTCGCCTCCCCCGGCAGCAGCCGCGGTACCGAGACCGTCACCTACGTCATCTGCAACGATCTGCCGACGCTCGTATGGCTGGCGAACCTCGCCGTTCTTGAGTTGCACGTCCCGCAGTGGACGGTAGTCGGCGGCGAGCCGCAGGATCCCGACCGGCTCGTCATCGACCTCGACCCCGGACCGCCCGCAACGATCGTCGAATGCTGCCAGGTCGGGTTGATTCTGGCCCAGGCGCTGGCGGCGGACGGGCTGCTCGCGTATCCGAAGACCAGCGGTGGCAAGGGGCTGCAGGCGTACGTCGCGCTGGACGGCGACGCGCCGGTCGAGCAAGTGCACGGCTACGCCCGCCGGCTCGCCGAACGGCTGGAGAAGGAGCACCCCGGCCTCATCGTCTCCAAGATGGACAAGAGGGTGCGTGGCGGCAAGGTGCTGATCGACTGGAGCCAGAACGCGGCCGCCAAGACGACGGTCGCGCCCTATTCGCTGCGCGGCGGGGACGAACCGATGGTGTCGACGCCCGTCACATGGGACGAGGTGGCCGAGGTCGCCGAGTGGAACGGCGACGGTGACCCTCCCCTCTTCTTCGACTTCCACGCCGCGCTCGAGCGGCTCGACGGCGACGCCGACCTGCTCGCGCCCCTGCACACCGAACGCCACGCCCTGCCAATCCCGGAGTGACATGCCCGTTCACGGACCGGACGGCCCGAACCGCGGCATCCACCCAGAGGGCATGCGGCGCGCGATCGACGCCGTCGAGTCGCTGCGCCCGGATGAAGGCGTCCGCGATCGACTCCGCCGGGTTCGGCTCACGCTCACACCGATCCTGCAGGCCGCGGTCGCCGCAGCGCTGGCCTGGCTCGTCGCGACCGGCCCGCCGATCGATCACGACCAGCCGTTCTTCGCGCCCATCGCCGCACTCATCTCGGTCGGCGTCGGTATGGGGCACAGCCTGCGCCGGGTCGTCGAGATGGTCGCCGGCGTGGCGCTCGGCGTGCTCGTCGGCGACGTGATCGTGGGCTTCATCGGCGTAGGCGTCGTGCAGATCGCCGCCGTCGTGGCGCTTGCGATGGTCGTGGCGGTCTTCCTCGGCGGCGGCAGCGTGATCGTCACCCAGGCGGGCGCATCGGCCGTCCTGGTCGTCACGCTCGTGGCCCCACGCGACGGCGAACCGATCAATCTCGACCGCTTCGTCGACGCCGCGGTCGGCGGCTTGGTCGGGCTCGCCGTCACCGCGCTGCTCCTGCCGATCAATCCGGTCCGCGCGGCGCAGCGCGCCATCGATCCGCTGCTTCGCACCCTTGCCGATCTTCTCGACCGGTCTGCGACGTCGCTCACGGACCGGGATCGCGTTCTCGCCGCCGGCGTACTCGCGGACGCGCGAAGTACCCAAGCCGACATCGACGGGCTGACCGCCACGCTGGAGAGCTCGTCCGAGATCGCGCGCATCGCGCCGGCTCGCTGGCGAGCGCGTGGGCGACTCGTCGGCTACTTGGACGCCGCAGAGCCGATCGACCATGTGACCCGTAATCTACGGGTGCTCGCCAGGCATCTCATCTCGATGCTGCGGCGCCGCGAGCCGGTTCCGGATGTGCTGCCGGACGCGCTGCGAACGCTGGCCGGAGCCGTGCGTCTGCTCCGGCTCGACCTCGAACGTGGCGCCACACCCGCCGAGGCGCGCACGTCCGCCGTCGTTGCCGCCGAGATGGCCACCGAAGCGCTCGACCAGACCGGCGGCTTCGCCGGACAGGTCGTGGTAGCGCAGGTCAGGTCCATGGCGTTCGACCTGCTCCGCGCCACCGGTATCGATCGCGAGCAGGCGCACACACTGATGCCGTCGCTGCCATCCGGGCCGGTGAGCTACCGGTGAGCGTGCCGGCCCCGATGATGGCCGTCTCCCGTGACCGCCTGCCCGCCGATGACGCCGAGTGGTCGTTCGAGATGAAGTGGGACGGCGTCCGGGCCATCGCCGACGTGACCCCCGATCGGGTCCGGCTGACCGGACGCTCCGGCGCGGACATGACCGCCGCCTATCCCGAGCTGGCCGGCCTCAGCGACGTCGTCGGCGAGGGCGCGGCGGTGCTGGACGGCGAGCTCGTCGTGTTCGGCCCGGACGGCCGTCCCAGCTTCCAAGCCCTCAGTCCGCGAATCCATGTCCGGTCCGCCGAACGAGCCCGGGAGCTTGCTCGAACGGCACCGGTCACCTACATCGTGTTCGACGTATTGGCGATCGGGGGGACGTCCACCCTCACGCTGCCGCTCAAACAGCGACGAGAGTTGCTCGAGAGCATGGAACTCACCGGGCCGCGCTGGCAACTCTCCCCGGCGATGACCGGCGGTGGTGCCGATCTGCTCGAGGCGAGCCGGAACATGGGCCTCGAGGGCATCGTCGCCAAGCGGCTCAACTCGCCGTACCGGCCGGGCCGCCGGTCCGAAGAGTGGATCAAGATAAAGAACCTGCGCACTCAGGACGTTGTCATTGGCGGCTACACGGCGGGCGAGGGCGGGCGTACGTCCACCTTCGGCGCGCTGCTGCTCGGCCTGCCGGTAGACGACGGGCTGGCGTACGCGGGCAGCGTCGGGACGGGTTTCGACAACGCCGCGCTGAAGCACCTCATCGGCCTGCTGCGCGAGCGGACGGTCGACGAGTCGCCGTTCACCGGGCCGATCGATCCGCGCCAGGCCCGCGGCGCACGGTGGGTCCGCCCGGACCTGGTCGGCGAGGTCGCGTTCGCGCACTGGACCGACGACGGCCGGATGCGGCACCCGACGTGGCGCGGCCTGCGTCCCGACAAGTCGGCGGCCGACGTCGTCCGAGAATGACCACGTAAAGCTGGAAAATTCCAGCTCTACGTGGACTGTAGGCCGAGCATTGCATGGAGAGTCCGCGCATCGCTCTCGCGCTGCCAATCAGTCCGAGGACGAGTCGTCGCCCTCGCCCTTGCCCTTGCCCTTGCCGAACTTGGACCAGATCTCCTTGCACTGCGGGCAGACCGGGTACTTCTTCGGGTCCCGGCTCGGCACCCATACCTTGCCGCAAAGCGCGATGACCGGCGTACCGTTGACCATCGCCTCGGTGAGTTTGTCCTTGGGCACGTAGTGCGAGAAGCGCTCATGATCCCCGTCGTCGGTGGATGGACGGGTTCTGGCGTCTTCAACGGTTTCCGTGCCGGGGCTCATCTGCGTAGTCACAACACCAGTCTATGAGCACGCCTCCGGCCAAGTACCCTCATGGGCGTGAGCAACGACGACAAACTGCCGATCCGCATGTTGCACGACCGGATCCTGGTGTCCATCGACCGCGAGGATGACGAGCGCCGCTCGTCTTCGGGCATCGTGATCCCCGCGACGGCCAGTATGGGCAAACGCCTGGCGTGGGCGAAGGTGGTCGCGGTGGGTTCCAACGTGCGCACCGTCGAGATCGGCGATCGCGTGCTGTTCGACCCCGACGATCGCGCTGAGGTCGAGGTGCGCGGCGACAGCTACGTGCTGCTGCGTGAACGGGACCTGCACGCTGTCGCGTCCGAGCGGCTGGAGGACGGCCAGACCGGACTCTATCTGTGATGTGACGCTCGCCGTCCGATGCGCGGTGTTTACGTGCTTTGCTACGCCTGCGGGCGACGTATGGCCGGAATTTCGGAGCCAAACATGATCATTCTAGTTGAGTGAGGGGTCGGGTGGGAACGTCGCGAGCCACGAGAGCGGGCCGGACTGACGCCGGAGCACGGCCTGCCACAACTCGGCCGCATCGTCGCTGAACGCGTCGTCGGTCTCAGCGTCGAGCACATACCAGGCGCCGGCCGAGATCTCGTCATCGAGCTGATCGCGAGACCACCCGGCATATCCGGCGAACACTCGCATGCGGGCAACACCGGGTGAGACGACCTCCGGTGGTGCATCCAGATCGACGACGCCGAGCCGACCGCTGACGCGCCGGACGCCGAGCGGCTCGGACTCGTCGGCCAGCACAACCAGACCCAACGCGCTGTCCAGGCTGACCGGCCCGCCCTGGAAGACAACGTCCGGTTCGCTGATCACCGACTCCCACGCCGGGAGAATCGAGGTCACCGGAAGCTCGGTCGGCCGGTTCACGATGACACCGAGCGCGCCGTCCTCGTCATCGGACAGCACCAGGACCACCGACCGGTCGAAGTTCGGGTCGGCTAGTGCCGGAGTCGCGACCAGCAGTCGTCCAGCCAAGCTCATACCTCCATGCTGCCTTCTCAACCACCAAATGGCACTAGATGTCGGCAAGAAGGCAACCCGCGCCTACCCCTGACGTAAGGCCCCTTACTGCGGATGCTGCGTGAGTTCCCGATGTTCCGCCCCACCCCTTACGCCGAAGCTCATGACTACACCAAAGCGAAGGGAACGGGAACGAGATGACTATGTGGACATCCGCCGAAGCCATCAACGCGGAGGTCGAGTACCGCCGCGAGCGCGTCCGGCTGACGCGCCGTGCCGTCCGGAAGCGCCGGGCCAAGCGCAAGGCGCAGGCTCAGGCGGTCGGGCACTCGCCGCAGCGGGTGACGAGCCCGACCGCCGAGCGGGCGGACCACCGGCACCGCGGTGTGACGGTGCCGGCGCAGCGCACAAACGGCTCGGGTACCACGACCAAGCGGCCGGTGTGAAGCGCGAGCGATCCGAGCCGGGGACATCGCCGGCATGAGCGACCAGACAGCAGGTGAGAAGGGTTTCGGCAACCGGCCACCGTCGGCCGAAAACACAGGCGCAGTCTGTCGGTGGTGTGTGCAAACATGACTTCTGTGCCCCGCCTCGGATCCGGATTGCCGCTCGTCGCTCGCGCCGACGAACTGGCGCAGCTGACGTCCGCGCTGGCTCGCGCGCGAGCAGGCAGCGCCGGCGCTGTTCTACTCTCGGGCGATGCCGGTGTGGGCAAGAGCCGGGTGCTCGCCGAATTCACCGCGATGGCGATTGCGGACGGGGCGAAGGTCCTGACCGGCCACTGCCTCGGGATGGGCGATGCGGGCTTGCCTTACCTACCGTTCACCGAGGTCGTTGAACAGCTGCGCGCCACCCAACCCGATCTCGTGGCCGGCCATCCGGCTCTCGAGCCTGCGGCGGCGCTCCCGACCCGGCAGGACGACGGCGAGCACAACGTCGGCCAGCTCCGGCTGTTCGACGCGGTGCTCGGCGTGCTGACCGAGCTCAGCACGCACTCCCCCGTCGTGCTCGCCATCGAGGACCTCCATTGGGCCGACCCGTCCACCCGCGACCTGCTGTCCTTCCTCTTCACCCGCCTCGGCTCGCAGCGGCTGCTCGTCGTCGCGACGTACCGCTCGGACGACATGCATCGTCAGCACCCGCTGCGGCCGCTGCTCGCCGAGCTGCTCCGGCTGCCGGTCACCGAGCGGCTCGATCTCAAGCCGTTCGACCCACCCGACGCGCAGGGCTTCGCCCGCGCGCTGCTAGGTGATGAGGCCGACGGTGACGTGGTCGCAACGATCGCGGAACGGTCTGAAGGAAACGCGTTCTTCGCCGAGGAGCTGGCCGCCACCGCCGCGGCCGGCGAGGCGAGGCGAAGCGGTGACAGGTTCGCCGGCGCCGTTGCCGCGTCCAACAGCTTGCCGTGGACGCTCACCGAAGTGCTGCTGGCGCGGCTCGAGCAACTCAGCCCGGCGGCTCAGCGGGTTGTCCGTGCCGTATCGGTCACAGGGCGCCGCCACGTCCGGCACAGCACGGTCAGCGCGGTCCTGGAAATGGCCGCCGACGATCTCGAGACGGCGCTGCGCGAGGCCGTCCAGCATCATGTACTGGTGCCCAGCGACATGGCCGAGGACGCGTACACCTTCCGGCACGCGCTACTGCGCGAGGCCGTCTACAACGACCTGCTCCCTGGAGAGCGCGTCCGGCTGCACACGTCGTACGCAAAGCTCGCCACCAAGCAGGAGGCCAAGTACGCCGAATCGCTCGCGTATCACGCCCGGCACAGCAACGACCTGCCCACCGCGCTGCGGGCCTCGGTGCAGGCGGCGAGCAACGCCCGTGACGTCGGCGCACTCGCGGCCGAGCTACGCCATCTCGAGCAGGCCCTCGAGTTGTGGGACGCGGTGGACGATCCGGAGGAGGTCACCGGGCTCGATGCGCTGACCCTGCACCGCAAGGCCGGGTACGCCGCCAGCGCCGCAGGGCATCCGGAGCGGGCCGTCGGGTTCTGCCGAGCCGCGCTCGCCATTGCCGACCGCGAGGATGACCCGGTGCTGGCCGCGGATGTGCGCCGCCAGCTCGCCCAGGCACAACTGGGTGTTGGACGGTGGTCCGACTTCGAGCAGACCATCGCCGAAGCCTGGCAGCTGATCAAGGACGAGCCGGCCAGCAAGGCGCGCGCCTGGGTGCTTGCGAAGCTGGCCATGCGAGGGCACAAATATACCGACTTCGGTGACGACCGCTCGTTGGCTGAGGCGGCCATCGCCGACGCTCGCGAGTCGGGATCGGCGAGCGCGGAAGTCGACGCGCTGATCACGCTCGCCTACGTCGACACCACTGCCGGCCGCATCGAGGAGGCCTGCGATCGGCTGGAGCAGGCCAGGCTCCGGGCGGTCGAGGCCGACGCTCCGGAGGTCGAGCTGCGCGCGATCTACAACCTGGCCGTCACCCGTGGCGAGCAGGGCAGGCTTGACGTCGCCGCCGACGTCGCCGACTCCGGCGCCCGGCGCGCCGCCGAGCTGGGTCTGACCTGGAGTCCGTACGGCCTCGAGCTGCGGTGGTCGCAGGTGCTCGTCCACTACGCACGCGGTGCCTGGGACGACGCCGCCGAGGCGGCCGCACCGCCCGGTGATCAGGTGTCGGACGTCATCTCGGCGCTGATCGCGGCGGCCGGTGGCCTGGTGCAGGTGGCACGCGGCCGGTTCGGTGAAGCTGAGCGGATGCTCGCCAGGGTGCGGCCGCAATGGGAGCGGGACAGCCAGATCGCTCAGCTGGCCGGCGTCGCCGGCGCCGAGCTGGCGTGCTGGCAGGGACGTCCCGACGTCGCAACGGACCTGATCAGCGAGGCGATCGACGTCATACGCAAGTCCAGCCACAGCGGTTGGCCGCTCGGTGGGATTCGGCTGGGCACGCTGGGCCTGGCCGCCGAGGCCGATCTCGCCGAGCAAGCGCGTCACCGTCGGGACACTGAGGCCGAGGCCGACGCGGTTGCCAAGGGGAACCGGTACGCCGAATTCGTCGAGCAGACCGCCGAGCACGGCCGCCCGCGCGCCGGCGAACTCGGACCGGAAGGGCTCGCCTGGCTCACTCGGATGCGGGCCGAACGGCAACGGCTGCTCGGCGAGAGCGACCCCGAACGCTGGCGCGAGGTCATCAACGCGTTCGGCTACGGCGAGCCCTACCCGCAAGCGCTCGCCCAGTGGCGGCTCGCCGAGGCCCTGATCGGCCGCGGCGATCGCGAAGCCGCGGCGGCCGAGGTCGGTGCCTCCCTGGCCGCCGCCGAGAAACTCGGGGCCGAGCCGTTGGCGGACGCCTGCCGGGAGCTGTCCAGGCGGGCCCGCCTCGGGTCTTCGGGTGCCAGATCATCGGTCCCGGACACGCTGACCCAGCGCGAGATGTCCGTCCTGCGGCTCGTCGCCGATGGCCACACCAACCGGCAGATCGGCGCGGAGCTTTTCATCAGCGAGAAGACGGTCAGCGTCCACGTCTCGCGGGTGATGTCCAAACTCGGTGCCACGAGCCGCACCGAGGCGGTGGCGATCGCCTACCAGCGCGGCCTACTCGACAACTGACCCGCCCGCTCGAAAGACCTGCGCTACACCGGCTGGGCGGGAATCTCGCCGGTCTCGTCGATCGCCTGCCGGACCGCCTCGACCGATTTGCGAACCGCCGCGGCCACCGCCTCGGACACTCCGGGGTGGAACACACTCGGCATGATGTAGGCCGGGTTCAGCTCCTCGTCGCTGACCGTCTCGGCCAGCGCCCGCGCGGCGGCCAGCAACATGTCGTCCGTCACGGTCTTGCTGTGCGCGTCCAGCAACCCACGGAACACGCCCGGGAACGCGAGCACGTTGTTGATCTGGTTCGGGTAGTCGCTGCGGCCGGTCGCCACCACCGCCGCATGCTCGGCCGCGTCCACCGGGTCGACCTCAGGGTCGGGATTGGCCAGCGCGAAGACGATTGCGTCGTCGGCCATCGTCTCGATGTCATCACCGGTCAGGATGTGTGGCGCGGACACACCGATGAACACGTCGGCACCGGCCAGCGCGTCGACGAGCGAGCCTCGCACACCGCGCGGATTCGTGTTGTCGCCGAACCATGCGGCCGAGCCGTGCCCGTCCGCACGCCCCTGGTAGATCACCCCGGCGCGGTCGGCGGCCACGATGTCGCGCACCCCGGCACGCATGAGCAGCCCGGCGATCGCCCGTCCGGCCGCGCCGGCACCGGACATCGTCACCCGAATCGAGGCCATGTCTTTGCCGACGACCTTCAGAGCATTGATCAACGCGGCGAGCACGACGATTGCCGTCCCATGCTGGTCGTCGTGGAAGACCGGGATGTCCAGCGCGTCCCGCAACCGCTCCTCCACCTCGAAACACCGCGGCGACGAGATGTCCTCGAGGTTGATGCCGGCGAACACCGGAGCGATCGCCCGCACGATCGAGACGATCTCATCGGTGTCCTGGGTATCCAGGCAGATCGGGAACGCGTCGATGTCCGCGAACCGCTTGAACAGCGCCGCCTTGCCCTCCATCACCGGCAGCGCGGCCAGCGGCCCCAGGTTGCCGAGCCCGAGCACGGCCGAACCGTCGGTGACGACCGCAACGGTGTTGCGCTTGATGGTCAGCCGCCGCGCGTCCTCCGGCTTGTCCGCGATCGCCTTGCACACCCGCGCCACACCCGGCGTGTACACCAGCGACAGATCGTCGCGGTTGCGGATCGGCACCTTCGACCGAACCTCGAGCTTGCCGCCGAGGTGCACCAGGAAGGTCCGGTCGCTCACCTTGCCGATCCGCACGCCCGGGACTTTCTCGAGTGCGGCGACCAGTTCGTCGGCATGGGCGGCCGAGGTCGCTGCGCACGTGACGTCCACCTGGACCAGTTCATGGCCGGACGCGGAGACGTCCAGCGCCGTCACCAGACCGCCGGCTTCCTCCACCGCTGCGGTCAGATGGCTGACGGCCGCGCCACCGGCCGGAACTTCGAGGCGGACCGTGATCGAGTTGGAGATGCTCGGGACATTAGCCACCTGCCCGACTCTAGCGCTTCGCTCTCCGGTGCCGGACGGGCGACGTGTCCGATGGTCTACCGTATCCGTTGTGATCGTGGTTGCGGGCGAGGCGCTGATCGATCTCGTCGCCGAACCGGACGGCCGGTATCGTGCGCTACCGGGCGGTTCTCCGGCCAACGTGGCTGTTGGTTTGGCGCGGCTCGGCCGCCCGACGGAGATGCTGGCTCGGATCAGCGACAGCGCCTTCGGACGGCTCATCCGCGATCACCTCACCGGCAACGGTGTCGGCCTGCGCCATGCCGTGACCGCCGCGCAACCGGCGACGCTGGCCGTCGTCACCCGGCCTCCGGGCGCCGAGCCGCACTACGACTTCTATCTCGACGGGACGGCCGATTGGGCGTGGACGGACGGCGAGATCCCGTCCCGCCTGCCCGAGGGCACCCGCGCGCTGTGCACTGGTTCGCTCGCGCTGGCGCGCTCGCCCGGTGCCGAAGTACTCGCCGGCCTGCTCGAACGCGTGCACGGCCGGGTCACGACCGTCGTCGACCCCAACATCCGGCCCGGCGTCATGGACGTCGGACCGGCGGGCCGCGCACGCGTGGAAGCGAACGTCGCCCTCGCCGATGTCGTCAAGGTCAGCGCCGCCGATCTCGAGACGATCGCGCCGGGCGAGGAACCGGCAGACGTGGCCAAGCGGTGGCTGTCGCTCGGGCCGCGCCTGGTCGTGGTCACCCGTGGTGCGGCCGGAGCGTACGCCGTCACCAGCGGCGGAGCGCAGGTCGAGGCGCCCGGCCGCCCGGTTGACGTGGTCGACACGATCGGTGCCGGAGACGCGTTCACGTCCGGCCTGGTCGATGCGCTCGATCGGCATGGCCTGCTGGTCGACGGCGCGCGGCGGATCGAAGCCGCCGACCGGGTTACGCTGCGAAGGATCGTCGATCACGCGGCACTGGTGGCGGCGCTCACGTGCACCCGTCCCGGCGCCGACCCGCCGGACGCGGATGCTGTCGTCGCAGCGGGCGCTGCGGAGATCAGGTGAACAATCCGGCCCGTGGGCGCCGTGTTCCTCACCTGATCGCTTACACTGACCACATGCCAGGCATGCGCTGGTTTAGCTGCCCCCGGCCGGCGAACGTCCGCCGCCGGGCGCGCAGGCGCGCCTGATCTTCGCGGACGACCGGCCGGGGGAGGAACGTCGCTCCCCGTTCCGGCTAACCCGCGAAAGGCTTCCTCATGCCTGTACTCCCGTTACCGGCGCTGATCTCCGCGCTGTCCACCCGCGACCTCACCGATCCGGCGCAGGGCCGGCATGCACTCGCCCTGATCGTCGACCAGGCGATCGACGCGCTCACCCAGCTCTGGGGCTGCCCCAGCCGAGTGCTGCGCAGCCGACCGGTCGTGACGATCGCGGACAACTACGACCGGCTCGGCTACACCGCCGACGCGGTCTCCCGCGACGAGCGCTACACCCGCTACGTCAGCGACACGTGCGTACTGCGCAGCCACACCTCGGCCGGAGTACCGCCCGCGCTGCGCGAGCTCGCCGCCGAGGCCGATCCGCCCGCCGAGTTGCTGCTCGCACTACCCGGGATCTGCCATCGCCGTGACTCGATCGACCGGCTGCACACCGGCACACCGCACCAGCTCGATCTCTGGCTGCTGCGACGGGGCGGCCGCCGGCTCGATCACACTGACCTCGCGCACATGGTGACGGCGCTGGTCGGCGCGGTACTGCCCGGCAGGCACTGGCGGTGGACGGCCGCGGTCCACCCGTACACAACCGGCGGCCGGCAGGTCGACGTCGTGGACGGTGGCGACCTCGTCGAGCTCGCCGAGTGCGGGCTCGCCGCGCCCGGCGTGCTGGACGACGCCGGCCTCGATCCGCAGCTCTGGAGCGGGCTGGCGCTCGGCATGGGCCTGGACCGGGCGCTGATGCTGCGCAAGAACATCCCCGATATCCGGCTGCTGCGCTCCGAGGATCCGCGCGTGGCGGCGCAGATGCTGGACCTGTCGCCGTACGAACCGGTGTCGTCGATGCCACCGGCGCGTCGCGATGTGTCGGTCGCAGTTTCTCCGGGCGCCGACGCCGAGACGTTGGGC
Organism: Jiangellaceae bacterium; assembly: GCA_036374835.1. GTDB lineage: Bacteria > Actinomycetota > Actinomycetes > Jiangellales > Jiangellaceae > DASUTB01. Next base: position 15,884 of record DASUTB010000056.1, read on the forward strand.
GACCGGATCCGCGAGGCGCTCGGCGCCGATGCCGATCTCATCGAACAGGTGGACGTGCTGTCACAGACGCCGTACGACGAGCTGCCGATCGCCGCGCGCGAGCGGCTCGGCATCGCGCCCGGCCAGGTGAACGTGCTGCTCCGCGTCGTGCTGCGGCCGGTCGGCCGCACGCTGACCGGGGAGGAGGTGAATGCGCTGCGCGACCGAATCTACGCCGCCATCCACGAAGGCGAACCTGCACTTGCTTCTGGGGGCAACCCGGTAGCCGTGTGACTCCGGATCGTCACGCTTCGGAGATGGTCACCTGATCGCCGCTGCTGAGCGTGAACTCGGCGGCGGCACTGCCCCGATTGACGGCCACAGCGGCGTGACCGGCCGAATCGACGTACAGGACCGGCTCGCCGGGTGGTGCGTCGGCGAACGTACGCCCATGCCGGATCGGCACCGTGCGGGTAGGCATGTCCACCACGACGGCGCCGCCCGCCCTTGCCGGGCCCGGGCCCGGTGTGGCACCGCCTCCGGCCGGCTCACCGGGTTGTGCGTCGGCGATGCCGGCCGCGGCCAGATCCGCCCGCGTTGCGGCAAGTTGGACATTGCCGAAGTGGTCGATCGTCAGGACCTCCGTCGTCACCCGGCCGGGCTCGACGTCGCGGCGCGGTTCGGGCAGGCGCACCAGGTCGGCCACCTGCGGGCCGAGGTCACCGATCGGGACGCCACGTGCCACGTGCGCCGCGGCCGGCGCGAAGACGTCCCGGCCGTCGAACGTCACTGCCGCGCCGCGGCGAAGATACTTGTCGTTGTCCAGGCTCACGGCCGTTCGGGCACCACCCAGGGCATCAGCGGCCCAGCTCAGCAAGCCGTTGTCCGGGCCGATGAGGACCGAGTGGCCGGCGTTGACGGCCACTCCGCGCCGCCGCGTCCCTACACCTGGATCGACGACGCCGACGATCACCGCCGACGGCAGATATGGCACGATCTGCGCGAGAACGGCGGCGCCGTGACGCACGTCCTGCGGCGGCACATCGTGCGTCACGTCGATGACCCGCACGTCCGGCGCGATCGTGGCGATGACGCCGTGGCACGTCGCGACGAAACCGTCGCGCCGCCCGTAGTCGGTAAGAAACGCGAGCCAGTCGTACCTCACCGGCCCAACGTAGCGCTCTCGGCCACGTCCCACCGCCGGGTGTCCACCGCAAGGTGGCCGCAGTGGTACGCGATCCACTGCGGCCACCCGTAATGCGGCGAACCGCTACGTGCTCTACCGGCCCAGCCAGGTGTCGGAGTTGACAAACTCGCCGCCCTCGAGCACCTCGAAGTGCAGATGCGCGCCGGTCGCGTATCCCGTCGAGCCGATCTGGCCGACAACATCGCCGGCGGACACGTTCTGACCGGCGCTGACGTTCGGCGCGGCCAGGTGGGCATACCGGGTCTGAAGGCCGCTGCCGTGCGACAGCGTCACCATGTTTCCGTAGGCGCCGTCGTAGGTCACCGCGGCGACCGTCCCGGACCGTGCAGCGTAGGCTCGGCCATCGCCGTACGAGAAGTCCGTGCCCGAGTGGAGCTTGTACACGCCCGTGATCGGGTGGACGCGCATACCGTACGCGCTGGTCACGTGACCGGTTCCCGGCCGTGCGATGCGGTTGGCCGCCGCCCGTGCATCCTGCTCGGCGGCCCGTTTGCGCTCAGCGGCCTCCTTGCGCTCGGCGGCGCGCCTTTTCTCCACGGCCTTGTCGAGCTTGTGGTCGACCTTCTCGAGCCGGCTCTCGACCTTGCCGAGCTTGTTGTTGGCCTTGTTCGCCGCGCCACGCACCTTCTTGTGAGCCTTGCCCGCTTCATCGCGCTTGGCGGTGGCCCTCTTAACGGCCTGTGTCGCTTCGCGGAGGTCGGCATGTGCCGCGGCACCGGCCCAACCGGCCTGTATCGCGCTGAACGTCACCGTGCGCTCGGCCGCCGCCGCCTCGGCCGAGATGTCGGCCAGAACCGGCTCCGCGTCGACGTCGTTGCTGACGGTCGACACATCGATCAGACCATGGTCGTCGTCCGCTTGCTGAGCCTCGACGTCGCCGGCACGGAACTCGATGTTACGAGCCATATTCGCACCGAACCGGACCAGACCGAGGTCGTGGCGTGCCGTATCGGCGTCCGATTCGGCACGCGCCAGCCTCTTCACCGCCCTCTTCTGACGCTTCTTCACCTTGGCGAGAACGTTCTTGGCCTTTTTCAGCGAGGCGTCCGCCTTGTCGAGCTTGCTGTTCGCCTTGTCTGCCTTCTCGGCCAGGTCGGCGACCTTGTTCTCGAGGCTGGAGACCTTTTCCTTGAGGTCGGCGATGTCGGCGGCCACGGGGGTGGCCGATACGAGTGTTGCCGTCGCCGGAGCGGAGGCAACAAGCGTAATCCCGCCCAAAGTGGGCAGGGCGATCGCAGCGGCGATCAACCGTGTTGGAACGGTTCGCATTTGCGTCTTCCGAACTGTCGGGGGCCAGGACGGCGCGTGCCTGGTTGCACGCGCAGCTCGCGACTGGATTTGGCCGAAACCGACCTCGCCCACCCCGCGAGGCCGCTACCGTGACCGCTGAGCGGACCGAGATAACGGCTTGACAACGGTAGGTGCGATTCGGACTATCCGCATACTTGGGTGACTAAGCCCACACGGTGCAAGTCATGACATGTGACAGACACCACACGCTTGTACCCTCAAACGCTCTTTGCGGGTGCGAAGCGCAAGAAAAGCAGGAAGATCTACAGCGCGGCGACACGGTTCCGCAGCACCGGAAGGCTTATCGTCCCGGCACCCAGCACGGCGTCATGGAACGCTTTGATATCGAACCGCTCACCCAGGCGCTCGCGCGCCTGTTCCCGGAGCGCCAAGATCTCGCGCTGGCCAACCTTGTACGCGAGCGCCTGGGCCGGCATGCCGATGTACCGGTCGACCTCGACGGCGACCGTGTCGGGCTCGATCGGTGCATGTTCGATCATGAAGTCGATCGCTCGCTCGCGCGTCCAGCCCAGGGCATGCAGCCCGGTGTCCACGACCAGCCGGCATGCCCGCCATGCGTCCGAAGCGAGCATGCCGAGCCGGTCGATGTCGTCGGCGTACAGGCCCATCTCGTCGGCGAGCCGCTCGCTGTACAGGCCCCAGCCCTCCACGTATGCGGTGTGGCTGTACGACATCCGCCGGAACGACGGCAGATCCTCTCGTTCGGTCGAGATGGCCAGCTGCAGGTGGTGACCGGGGATCGCCTCGTGGAACGCGATGGAGGCGGTCTGGTGCCGGCCGCGCTCGGTCGGCTCGTGCAGGTTGACGAAGTACGTGCCGGGCTGGCTGCCGTCGGGCGCCGGGGGCGTGTAGTAGGCGGGCGGCACGTCCGCTGCCAGGTAGTCGGGCACCGGCTCCAGAGCGCACGGCGCTTGCGGAAGGATGCCGAACCAGTCCCCCATCGCCGACGTCGCGGCCTCGAGGCAGCGCCGGCCGTGCGCGAGGATCTCGTCGCCGGTCGCGTACCGCAGGCTCGTGTCGTTGAGCAGCTTGTCGAAGATCGCACGCACGTCGGACGTCCCGAAGGCGCGTTCACCGACCTGGGCGAACTCGGTGCGAAGCGTGATCGTCGCCTCCTCCATACCGAACTCGTGCAGCTCTTCGGCGGTCAACGAGAGCCCGGTGTGCCGCTCGATCAACGCTTCGTACAGCTCCGGACCATCGCCCAAGTGGCACAGCCCGGGCCGATCGTCCGGGCGGGCCGCGGGTGCCAGCTCGTCGGCGAACACCTGCCGGTAGCGGTCGAACGCCGGGCGCAGCGTCGTACGCACCGCGTCGGAGAGTTCGCGGCGCCAGGCGTCCGTCCCGTCCCATCCCTCGGGACCGGCGAGGTTGACGAACGGGTCGGCTTCCAACCGCGAGCTCAGGTACCCGTCGACCTGGTTCATCGAACGCGTCACGTTGATCAGCGCCGGCGTCCGTCCGTTCTTGAGGCCCTCGCGGTAGCGCTGCGCGGCCTGGTCGAGCATGCGCGCCAGCTCGCTGATCCGGGTGACCGCCTTGGTGGCCTGCTCGGGCGCAGGCGCCTTGAGCAGCCCGGCGATCTGCAGCAGCGCCGAATGAGCACCCTGCATCTGGTCCGATGTCAGTTCGGTGTACCGCAGGTCGATCATCCGAATGCGCTCGCGCAGCTCGCCGTCCAGAAGGTCGCGCGTGACGGTATCCGAGTCGCTGAGACCGTCGGCCGGTATATCGGAGATCCGGTCCCGAAATGCGGCCAGCGTGGCGCCCAACGCTTGCTCACCCTCGGCCGACATGTCGTCGGCCCGGTCGTCGAATCGGTGGTCACCGAGGTAGGAGGCCATGAGCGGGCTGGTCTCTAGTTGGAACTCCCAGTACTCTTCGGCGAGTGCGCGGAGTTGCTCGGATGCTGGCGTTGCCGTCATGACCGCAATCCTGCCGTACGGTCGGGTGTGGAGATGCGACACCCCGCGACCGCCCTCTACTCACTCAGGCGGTCCTACCTAGATACGATGTTCGCCACCAGGGTCGGAGCCCAGAAGGGACCCATGACGATGTCCACACCGCACGACCCCTACAACACGCCCGGCAACGACGATCGTGACGAACTGCCCGATTTCCCCGGTGCCGGCGGTGAGGTGCCCAAGCCGGCCGGGAAGCCCGAGCCGCCGTCCTCGATCGTGAACGCGGTCCGGCTGATGTTCGTCGGTGCCGCGCTCTCGGTGATCATCATCATCTTCTCCGTCGGCTCCACCGATGAGGTTCGTGAGCAGCTGGCTGAGGGCGACAGCGGCCTCACCGGCGACGAACTCGACGCCGGCGTAGCGATATGGGTCGGCCTGTGGGTCGTGTTCGGCCTGATCAGCGTCGGGCTCTGGATCTGGATGGCCCTGGCGAACAAGCGCGGCCTGAGCTGGGCGCGCATTGTCGCCACGGTGCTCGGTGGTCTGAATATCCTGATCATGCTCTTGGGCCTGACGCAAGCCAGCGGGATATCGGCGGTTTCGCTGATCATGATCGCGCTGGCGGGCCTGATCATCTGGCTGCTGTTCCGTCCGGAGTCGAGCCAGTACTACAACGCGGTGGCCGACTACCGGCAACAACTGCGCCGGTGACGCAGCCGCCACGCGCCGAGAAATCCGGTTTCGCCAGGCCACCTCGCCGCGCTAACCTCAACCCACTCCACGACGGGAGACAAGTCATGCGGAGCACCAGGGCACACACGCACTGAGCGCGGCGGCGGTTCGGCGGCTGCGCCCAGCCCTCGAATCCACCGCTCGCCCTTCGCCCTGGAGACTCCTCGTGTTCCGTCGTTTCCGCGACCTCATCGACCCGTTCTCGCCCTACCGACCCGGCACGCCGCCCAGCAGCGTCCGAGTTTTCGTCCTGACCCACGTCCGGCCGCTGCGCCCGGTCATCGTGCTCAGCCTGGCCGCTGCGGCCCTCAGCGCCGCCCTGGAAGTCTGGCTGATCTTCTATGCCGGTCAGCTTGTCGATACGCTCGCCACGACGCCACCCCACACGCTCTGGCCCGAACTCGGCATCGAGTTGCTCGCCGTCGCGGCGCTCGTCCTACTCGTGAGGCCGCTGGTGTGGCTCGGCCGTGAGAGTTTGGACGACATCGCTTTGCGTCCGGCCGCCGCGACGCTGATCCGGTGGCGGGCACACCGCCATGTCCGCGGCCAGTCCGTCGGCTGGTTCGGCAACGAGATGTCGGGACGGGTCGCCTCCCGCGTGCAGGAGATCGGCGACTCGGCGACGACCGCTGCCTACGTCGTGGTACACACCCTGTCGTTCGTCATGTCCTACATCGTCGGTTCGCTGGTGTACCTGACCTCGGTGGACGTCCGGCTTGCCATTCCGCTCGTCGGTTGGGCCGTGATGTACGCCGGCCTCTCGACATGGGTCGTCCCCCGGTTCAGCCGGGCAGCCCGGCGGTACCAAGCCGAACGCGCTGCACTCAGCGGCCGGCTCGTCGACACGTACGCCAACATCGACACCATCAAGCTGTTCGCCGACCGACAAGGGATCGATCGATCGGATCGCGAGCGGTTCGCGGCCACCCGGAGGGCATACGTCGCGCAACAGCGTCTCGAAGTGACGGTCAACGGCGGCATGGCCGCGCTGGAGTCGTTCCTGCTCGTCGGCCTCGTCGGCTGGGCGATCGTTCTCTGGCACGGGGGTGACGCCCCGCTCGGCCTGATCGCCGCCGCGCTCGCGCTCGCGTTCCGGATCAACGGTATGGCCGAGTGGCTGCTGGACGCGGTCGCCTCGCTCGTCGGGGCCGTCGGTGCGACGCGGGACGCGCTGACGACCGTCGCACAGCGCCACGACATCGTTGACGCACCCGGCGCGGCGGAACTGGACGTGCGCGGTGGTGCGATCCGGCTGACCGGCATCAGCCATCACTACGGTGGTGGCAACGGTGGCCTCGACGGCGTTGACCTCCAGATAGGTCCCGGTGAGAAGGTCGGGCTGGTGGGCCACTCCGGCGCGGGCAAGTCGACGCTGGTCAAGCTGATCCTGCGGTTCCATGACGCCGAGAAGGGTCATATCGAGATCGACGGACAGGACATCCGCACCGTCACACAGGAGAGCCTGCGGCGCAACATCGCCGTGGTGACGCAGGACGGCACGCTGCTGCACCGTTCGGTCCAGGACAACATCGCGGGCTCGGCGACCGAGTTGTCTGCCGTGCGGGACGCCGCCCGCCGCGCCGAGGCCGACGGCTTCATCTCCGCACTTCGCGACAGTGCTGGACGGACGAGATACGCCGCGCACGTCGGTGAGCGCGGTGTGATCCTCTCCGGCGGCCAGCGTCAGCGCATCGCGATCGCCCGTGCGATCTTCAAGAAGGCGCCGATCCTCGTGCTGGACGAGGCGACATCAGCACTGGACTCGCACGTCGAGGCGGCCATTCTGGACACGCTCTACCGGGCGATGGAGGGACGGACGGTGATCGCCATTGCGCACCGTCTCTCGACGATCGCCCACATGGACCGCATCGTCGTACTGGACCGTGGTCGCATCGTCGAGGAGGGGCCGCACGAGCGCCTGCTGACCACCGGGGGCAGGTACGCCGAGTTGTGGGCACACCAGTCCGGCGGATTCCTCGGCACGTAACGACAGCAGGTGCCGGCCAGATCACTCTGACCGGCACCTACGCAAACGGTGGAGCTGCCGGGAATCGAACCCGGGTCCTCCGATGCATCCCCAAGGCTTCTCCGGGCGCAGCCTGCTATGTCTCTACTCGGCTCCGGTGATCTCACAGGCAAGTTCACCGTGACGAGCCCAGCCGCGTAGGTGTCCCTGCCAGCCCCGCGGCCGTGCTGGCAGGTCAGCTCCCTGGCTGATGCCGATTACCGGGTCGGAAGCACTCCCGGGTCGACAGACTTCGAGCTCGCCTCAGGCGGCGAGGGCGAAGTCAGTGCGCTTTTCGTTGGCACTTGTAACGTTGCCACGATCGTTTACGAGATGACGTGACGTCCTCGGCCCGCTTCCCTTGGTTCGACATGCGAAGTCGAAACCGTTCAGCCCCTCTGTTGAGTTGTCGACGCTGAGCGACCGTCGTCACTCGGCTCACTCAGGTTACCTACTTAACACCGCGGCCTCCAAGAAGATTTCCGTTGTCTCCTCCACCGCCGGCTTCATTGCAACCTCGATCGCCTACGACTTGCGCGTCTCGGGCATTCCGTGCAGATCGACCCTGTCGAGGACAACGAATCCAATCGAGGACGACGAATCCAATCGAGGATGCCCTGCTCTGGGCCTTTTCAGCGGCGTTACTGATGGGTAACACTGGAGCATGGCTACCGACGTCACCCCGCGTGTCGATGCGCGCGAAGCCCGGCGGGTCGCTGAGCAGGCCCGCGAGACCGAGTGGCGAGCACCGTCGTTCGCCAAGGACCTCTACCTCGGGCGGTTCCGGCTCGGGGCGATCCATCCGCATCCAGTGCAGGATCCGGAGGTGAGTGCTCGCGAGCACGCGTTCCTCGTCGAGCTGCGCCGGCTCTGTGAGAAGGAGTTCGACGGCTCGGTCATCGAGCGTGACGCGATGATTCCGGACGACTATGTCCGCCAGCTGAACGATCTCGGTGTCTTCGGGATGAAGATTCCGCAGGAGTACGGCGGACTCGGGCTCAGCCAGCTTGCCTACGGCCGCGCGCTGATGCTGCTCGGTTCGGTACATCCGTCCTTCGTGGCGCTGGTGTCGGCACACCAGTCGATCGGCGTCCCGCAGCCGGTGAAGCTGTTCGGCACCCCGGAGCAGAAGAAGGAGTACCTCACCCGCTGCGCGCAGGGCGCGATCAGTGCGTTTCTGCTGACCGAGCCGGACGTCGGCTCCGACCCGGCACGGCTCGGCTCGGTCGCGAATCCGACCGAGGACGGCGAAGCGTACGAGATCAGCGGTGTAAAGCTGTGGACCACGAACGGCGTCGTCGCCGAGCTTCTCGTCGTCATGGCCCGGGTTCCAGAATGGGACGGCGGCCCCGGCGGCATCTCGGCGTTCGTCGTGGAAAGTGACAGCCCGGGCATCACCGTCGAGCGGCGCAACGCGTTCATGGGCCTGCGCGGTATCGAGAACGGTGTAACCCGGTTCGACAAGGTCCGGGTGCCGGCCGCGCACCGGCTGGGCCGGGAAGGCGACGGTCTCAAGATCGCGCTGACCACGCTCAATGCGGGGCGGCTTTCCATTCCGGCGACCTGCGCCGCGGCGACGAAGTGGTCGTTGAAGATCGCTCGTGAGTGGTCGAACGAGCGGGTGCAGTGGGGCGTACCGGTCGGCAAGCACGCCGCGGTCGCACACAAGATCGCCTTCATCGCCGGTAGCGCGTTCGCGCAGGAGGCCGTCCTCGAACTCTCGTCCCTGCTGGACGATCGCGGCAAGCACGACATCCGCATCGAGGCGGCCCTGGCCAAGTTGTGGACCTCGGAGATGGCTTGGCTCGCGGTGGACGAACTCGTTCAGATCCGCGGTGGGCGCGGCTACGAGAGCGCCGAATCACTGCGGGCGCGCGGCGAACGCGCCGTCCCCGCCGAGCAGATCCTGCGCGACCTGCGGATCAACCGGATCTTCGAGGGATCCTCCGAGATCATGCAACTGCTGATCGCCCGTGAGGCGGTCGACACGCACCTCAAGGCCGCCGGCGCGCTGGCCGACCCGGATGCGGGCCTGTCCGACAAGGCGGCGGCCGCGGTCAAGGCATCCGGCTTCTACGCCCGGTGGCTGCCGACCCTGGTGTTCGGACGGGGGCACGTCCCCGGGACGTATGGCGAGTTCGGCACGCTGGCCAAGCACATGCGATTCATCGAGCGCCGGTCGCGCAAGCTGGCCCGGCAGACGTTCTACGGGATGACCCGCTGGCAGGCCCGGCTGGAGCGCAAGCAGGGCTTTCTCGGCCGCATCGTCGACATCGGCGCCGAGTTGTTCGCGATGGCCGCGTCCTGCGCGCGCGCCGAGATGCTGCGATCGCAGGGCGAGGACGGTGAGCGCGCCGTCGAACTCGCGGATCTGTTCTGCCGCCAGGCGCGGCTGCGGGTGGACCGCCTGTTCGACACGCTGTGGACCAACACCGACAAGGTCGACGAGAAGGTCGTCAAAGACATCCTGGCCGGCAAGCATCTGTGGTTCGAGGCCGACGTGCTCGACCCATCGGTGGGAACCGGGCCATGGATCGCACCGCAAGCCGGCGAACCAGCCCCTAACGTCGCCCGCCGCTTCCTTTAGAATGATCACGTAAAGCTGGCAATTCCCAGCTTTACGCGCCTTACAAGCACCGCAATGCCGGGACAACCGCAGCAAGGGCCGGAACGCAGGTCGGTCAGCGGGCGTCCCGCCTCGCCCGGGCCGCCAGCCTCGACCGCTGGTTCTGGTCGAGGATCACCTTGCGCAACCGCACGGCCTCGGGAGTCACCTCCACGCACTCGTCGTCACGGCAGAACTCCAGCGCCTGCTCCAGCCCGAGCACGCGTGGCGGTTTGAGCCGCTCCAGTTCCTCGGCAGTCGACGACCGGACGTTGGTCAGCTTGCGCTCCTTGGTGACGTTCACGTCCATGTCCTCGGCACGCGCGTTCTCCCCGACCAACATGCCCTCATACACGTCGGCACCCGGCGTGACGAACAGCGTGCCACGGTCCTGCAGGTTGAAGCACGCATAGGTCGTGACCTTGCCGGAGCGGTCCGCCACGAGCGAACCGCGCGGCCGCGACGAGATGGTGCCGGTCCAGGGTTCGTAGCGGTGGAAGACGTGGTGGATCAGGCCGGTGCCGCGGGTCTCGGTCATGAACTCGGTGCGGAATCCGATCAAGCCTCGGGCCGGGACGACGTAGTCCAGCCGCACCCAGCCGGTGCCGTGGTTGATCATCTGCTCCAACCGGCCGCGCCGCAGGCCGAGCATCTGGGTGACGACGCCGACATAGTCCTCGGGAACGTCGATCGTGACACGCTCCACCGGCTCGTGCACCGCCCCGTCGATCGTTCGCGTCACAACCTCGGGTTTGCCGACGGTCAGCTCGAAGCCCTCGCGCCGCATCAGTTCGACGAGCACCGCAAGCTGCAACTCGCCGCGTCCCTGCACCTCCCACGTGTCCGGGCGCTCGCTCGGCAGCACCCGGATCGACACATTGCCGACGGTCTCGGCGTCGAGCCGGCTCTTGACCAGCCTCGCGGTGAGCTTCGTGCCGCTGCGCCCGGCGAGTGGCGAGGTGTTGATGCCGATGGTGACCGCAACAGACGGCTCGTCGACGGTGATGACCGGCAGCGGCCGCGGGTCGTCCGGCTCGGCCAACGTCTCCCCGATCGTGATGTCCGGAATGCCGGCGATCGCGACGAGATCGCCAGGACCGGCGTGCTCGGCGGGGACGCGCTCCAGCGCTTCGGTCATGAGCAGGTCGGAAACCGTGACCTCCGTGATACTGCCGTCGGCACGGCACCAGGCGACCCGCTGTCCCCGGCGAAGTTCGCCGGCGTGGATCCGGCACAGCGCCAGCCGCCCCAAGTACGGCGAGGCGTCGAGGTTGGTGACGTGCGCCTGCAGGGGGGCGTCCTCGTCGTAGGTCGGGGCGGGGACGGTCGTCACCAGCGTCTCGATCAACGGCCGCAGGTCGGGGCTGTCCGGCACCTCGCCGTCCTTCGGCTGCTCGAGCGACGCGCGTCCCGTCACGGCGGAGGCATAGACGACGGGGAAATCGAGCGCCGCCGGGTCGGCGTCCGGATCGTCCAGCAGGTCGACGAACAACTCGTATATCTCGTTGACCACTTCTTCGATACGGCTGTCCGAACGGTCGACCTTGTTGACCACGACGACGATCGGCAGGTGCTTGCTCAGCGCCTTGCGCAGCACGAACCTGGTCTGCGGAAGCGGTCCCTCGCTCGCGTCGACGAGCAGTAGGGCGCCGTCCACCATCTCCAGTGCGCGTTCCACCTCGCCGCCGAAGTCGGCGTGGCCCGGTGTGTCGACGATGTTGAGGGTGACCTCACCCTCCGCGCCGGACCACCGGATCGCGGTGTTCTTCGCCAGGATCGTGATGCCCTTCTCCCGCTCGAGATCCATCGAGTCCATGACGCGTTCATTCACGTCCTGGTTCTCGCGGAAGACGCCGGACTGCCACAACATGGCGTCGACCAGTGTGGTCTTGCCGTGGTCGACGTGGGCGATGATCGCGACGTTGCGCAGTTCCGTGCGGATTGCCATAGGTCCATCCTTGCCGCTGGTGGCCGATGCGGGGACTCTCCCTGCTTTACTCGGCCTACAGACGTGGTTTGGCTGGGATTCGGGTGCTTAACGTGGTCATTCTGAGGGGGTGACGGTGCCACGTTCCGGCACGAGGGCGATCCACGTCTTCCCCGGCGGGACGGTGAGCCGCTCACCGGACGCGGTCGTCAGCGTGAACACTGCCTCAGCGCCGTCGCCGCCATGAGTCCAGGTCGCGTCGATCGCCGTGTCGCCGGCCAGCAGCAGCGCGTCACCGCCGGCGTCGAACACGACTTCGTCGACGGGATTGCCCGCCGGGTCGGTGTAGCCGGCATCGCGCGTCGTCGTATGCAAGATGAGCAGGTTAGACGCAGGGAACGCGTCCTTCGACTCGGTCATGTCACCGTCCCGGAGCCACGCCGACCCATCCCAGACGTGCGTGGTCGTGTGCGAGCCGGAGTATTGAACGGCCACGGTGGACACCTGCGATCCTTCCGGCAACTCGGCGTCCGACCACTCCAAGTACGGGATGGACGGCGGCCCGAGGCCGGAAACCTCGGACAGCACCTGCTCCAGGTCGACGGTGAGGCTGTAGAGGCGCGGGCGTCCGGAGTCCCGGCTGAATCCGGGCGTGCCCTCGGCCAGCACGGGGATACCCGCCTCGTCCATCTGGCGCAACACCCGCTGCGCCCCGCCCGACGCCACCAGTGCGCCGTCGATCGGCCCGATCAGCCCGATGTCCGTGGTCCGGATCGAACGGACCGGCACGACGAGGTCCGGCAGGCCCGAGTGGTACATCGCGGCCAGCCGAGTCAAGCCACCTTCGACCGGTTCCTCCACGATCACGTCGGCCTCGGCCAGCCCGACCTGAGGCCGGGCGTTGCCCGTGTTGTCGACCTTGACGGACAGCACCGGCCGGTCCGCGACGCCGTCCGGTGCGGGTAGCCCGGTCATCGGCCACGTCGGCTCCGGCGTCGGAGTCGGAGTCGGCGATGGATCGGTAGACGTCGTCGGCACACCGGTCGGGGACGGTTCGGCATCCGGCGCATCGTCTCCGCTGCATCCGGCCGGCACGAGCAGCCACAGCAGCAGTGCGCCGGCGAGGAACGCCCGATGCGAGGATTCTCCCCGCTTTACTCGGTTTACAGACGTGGTTTGGCCGGGATTCGGGTGCTTAACATGGTCATTCTGGGCGGTCACCTGGAGCGCCGCCTCGCGTCCGACATCGCCCGCTCGGCCTCACGCTGCGCCTGCCGCGCCACGATGGTCTGTCGCTTGTCGTGCTGCTTCTTGCCTCGCGCCAGCGCGATCTCGACCTTGGCGTACCCGTCCGAGAAGTACAGCGCCAGCGGCACGAGCGTGTGTCCCTTCTCCTGTGTCTTGCCGATCAGGCGGCGGATCTCGTCCTTGTTGAGCAACAGCTTGCGGGACCGCCGCGGCTCGTGATTGGTCCAGGTGCCCTGGGTGTATTCCGGGATGTGCACGTTGCGCAGCCACACCTCGCCGTCGCGCACCTCGGCATACCCGTCGAGGAGGGACGCCCGTCCGGCGCGCAACGACTTCACCTCGGTGCCGGTCAGCACGATGCCGGCCTCGAACGTCTCGTCGATGTGATAGTCGTGCCGCGCCTTGCGGTTCTGCGCCACCATCTGGCGGCCACGTTCGCGTGCCATGCCTCTAGTGTCGCCGTTGCGCGGTCACAGATAGTTCATCGGGTTCGTCCTAGTCCCGCCTGCGTACACCATGAAGTGCAGGTGGCACGCCGTGGAGTAGCCGGTCGTCCCCGAGTAGCCGATCACTTGACCCTTCGACACCCATGCGCCGGAACCCACCGCGAACCGGCTCAGGTGGCTGTACGACGACATCAAATAGGTGCCGTGGACGTTGCCATGATCGATGAGCACCTGGTTGCCGTATCCGCCGCGGTAGTACGCCCACTCGACCCGGCCGTCCTGTGCGGCGCGGATCGGCGTGCCGCAGTACGCCCGGAAGTCGGTTCCGTCATGCAGTTTGTACACGCCGGTGATCGGGTGGACGCGCATCCCGTAGGACGACGTCACGTACGGGTTCGCGACCGGATACGCCAGCGGTGCCGACGATGCCGAGCCGCCCGACCCACTCGTCGACGAGCTTGAGGAGCCCGACGAGCCGGACGAATCGGATGAGCCGGACGAGCTTGAGGACTCCGTCGAGCCGGAGGACTCGCTCTGGGCACGCTCCTCGGCCTCGCGACGCTTGCGCTCCTCCTCCCGCTTGCGCTCCTCCTCCCGCTTGCGCACGAGTTCCTTGATCTCCGCGTCGATCCGCTTGCGTTCGGCCTCAAGCTCCGCATAGGCCTCCGCGTCCGCCTTACGGGCATCCTCGGCCGCGGACATTGCCTGTTCGCGCTCGTGGATCAGCTCGTCGACCGCTTCCTTGGCAGCGCGGGCCTCGGCTTCGCGGTCCGCCGCGTTTACTGCGGCCTGCCGGGCGGCCGCTTCGAGTTCTTCGGTGTGCTCGAGATGCTCGGCGGCCTCGATCCGCAGCCGCTCGGCCTCGGCGCGGAGCTCATCGAGCAGGACGCGCTCGTTTGCCAGCTCGGCGCGGGTCGTCTGCATCTCGGTCAGCTCGACCTCGTCCGCGTTCATGATCGACCGGGTGTAGCCCACCCTGCTGGTGAGCTCGTTCATGTTCGGTGCGGTGATCACCGTCGCGACTTCCTGCAGCCGGCCGACGCTCCCACG
>DASUTB010000057.1:0-19412 GCA_036374835.1 Jiangellaceae bacterium
CGTCCACCGGCAGGTCGACGCGCACGTCCGCGACCGAGCCGGGGCCGGCGTCCCCCTTGTACTCGGCCACCGCCTCACCGACCAGCCGCACGTACAGGTCGAACCCGACATTGGCGATGTGCCCGGACTGCTCGCCACCGAGCAGGTTGCCGGCGCCGCGGATCTCCAGGTCCTTCATCGCGACCTGCATGCCGGCGCCCAGGTCGGTGTGCGAGGCGATTGTGGCCAGCCGTTCGTGCGCCTGGTCGGTCATCGGCAGATCCCGCGGGTAGAGGAAGTACGCGTACGCCCGCTCCCGGCCGCGTCCGACCCGGCCCCGCAACTGGTGCAACTGCGCCAGGCCGAGCCGGTCCGGACGGTCGACGATCAGCGTGTTCGCGTTCGAGATGTCCAGCCCGGTCTCGACGATCGTCGTGCACACCAGCACGTCGGCCTCGCGCTTCCAGAACGCGTCGATCACCCGCTCCAGCTTGTGCTCGCCCATCTGGCCGTGCGCCGCCTCGATCCGCGCCTCGGGTACCAGCTCGCGCAAATGCGCGGCCACTTTCTCGATCGTGCTCACCCGGTTGTGCACGAAGAACACCTGGCCGTCACGCATCAGCTCACGCCGGATCGCGGCCGTGATCACCTTCTCGTCGTAGACGCCGACGTAGGTCAGCACCGGGTGCCGCTCCTCCGGCGGCGTCATGATCGTCGACATGTCGCGGATCCCGGTGATCGACATCTCCAGCGTGCGCGGGATCGGCGTGGCCGACATCGTCAGCACGTCGACGTTCGCCCGCAGCGCCTTGAGCTTCTCCTTGTGCTCGACGCCGAACCGCTGCTCCTCGTCGACGATCAGCAGGCCGAGATCCTTGAACCGCACGTCGCCGGTCAACAGCCGGTGGGTGCCGATCACTATGTCGACCGAGCCGTCGGCCAGCCCGCGCACCACCGCGTCCGCCTCCGCGTCGGACTGGAACCGGGACAGCGCCTTCACAACGACCGGGAACTGCGCGAAGCGCTCGGAGAAAGTGGCGAAGTGCTGCGAGACCAGCAGCGTCGTCGGGACGAGCACCCCCACCTGCTTGCCGTCCTGGATTGCCTTGAACGCGGCGCGCACGGCGATCTCGGTCTTGCCGTAGCCGACGTCACCGGCGATCACCCGATCCATCGGGACGGTCGCCTCCATGTCGCGCTTGACCTCGTCGATCACGGTCAGCTGGTCCGGCGTCTCGATGTAGGCGAACGCGTCCTCCAGCTCGCGCTGCCATGGCGTGTCCGGGTTGTACGCGTAGCCCGGCGCAGCCTGCCGCGCCGCGTACAGCTTGATCAGTTCGGCGGCGATGTCCTTGACCGCCTTGCGAGCGCGGCCCTTGCGTTTGGCCCAGTCCGAACCACCGATCCGGTCCAACGCCGGCGTCTCGCCGCCGACGTACTTGGTCACCTGGTCGAGCTGGTCGGTCGGGACGTAGAGCCGGTCGGCCGGTTGCCCACGCTTCGACGCGGCATACTCGATCACCAGGTACTCGCGGGTCGCGCCCTGGACGGTGCGCTGGGTCATCTGCACGTACCGGCCCACGCCGTGCTGGTCGTGCACGATGTAGTCCCCCGGCGACAGCTGCAGCGGATCGACCTGGTTGCGCCGCCGGCTGGGCATCCGGCGCATGTCCTTGGTGGACGCACGCTGCCCCGTCACGTCGTCCTCGGTCAGCACGGCAAGCCCCGCCGCGTCCGCGATGAACCCGTGCGCGAGCGTCCCTGTGGTGACCTGGACGACGCCCGGCGTCAGCTCGGTCGCCTCGTCGACCAGCCGGGACGGGACGTCGGCGTCCGCGAGCACCTCATTGATCCGTTCGGCGGTGCCGTGCCCGGACGTGACGATCACCGCACGCTGCCCGGCGGCGAGCCAGCCCTTGAGGTCGGCGATCGCGCTCTGGGTGTCGCCGCGGTACGAGTTGGCCGCGCGAACGTCGACGGTCCGGGTGGCGACGCCGCCCTCGTCCTCGACCGGTTCGATTTCCGGCTCGTCCCACGAGTCCGGATGGTCCGGCCGGCGTGCAGTCCGGCTCAGCTCGGCCAGTTCGGTGTCGGTCGCGAACGGTGTGATGCTCCACCACGGCAGCCCGAGCCCGAGCGCGTGCGCCCGGACGTCGGCCAGCGTCCGGTACGCGGCGCCGCCGAGATCGATCGGTGCCTTGCCACCGCCCGCGGCCGCGCCCCACGACGCGTCCAAGAACTCCCGGCTGGTCGCGACCAGGTCGTGCGCCCGGCTATGCACCCGCTCGGGATCGCACACTACGACGTGGGTGCGTTCCGGCAGCAGATCGACGAGCAATTCCATGGCGTCGACCAGCACCGGCGCCAACGCCTCCATACCTTCGACGGCGATGCCCGCGGCGATCTTGTCGAACAACTCGGCCAGTTCCGGATGCCGGTCGGCACAGGCGGCCGCGCGACGGCGGACGTCGTCGGTCAGCAGCAGCTCGCGGCACGGCGGTGCCCACAGCCCGTGGTCCGCGGCGCCGAGCGACCGCTGGTCGACCACGGCGAAGTAGCGGATCTCGTCGACGGTGTCGCCCCAGAACTCGACCCGGAGCGGGTGTTCCTCGGTGGGCGGGAAGACGTCCACGATGCCGCCGCGCACCGCGAACTCACCACGG
The DNA here is from genome assembly GCA_036374835.1 of Jiangellaceae bacterium. Taxonomy (GTDB): domain Bacteria; phylum Actinomycetota; class Actinomycetes; order Jiangellales; family Jiangellaceae; genus DASUTB01. The sequence continues at coordinate 2,643 of DASUTB010000057.1, forward strand.
CGTTCGACCATGTCGACCCGGTTGTACGCCGCTCCTGCCAGACCTGCGACCAGGTCGTCCAGCTCGACGTCGTCGCCGACGCGCAACCGTACCGGGGACAGATCGGCCAGCCCGGCCACCTGTGGCTGCAGCACACTGCGCACCGGCGCCACGACGACCTGAAGCGGGCCGGCGTCGGGATCGTCGGGCCCTCCCGGGTGTACGAGCCGGCGCAGCACGGCCAGCCGGCGTCCGACCGTGTCGCTGCGCGGCGATAGTCGCTCGTGCGGCAGGGTCTCCCAGGACGGGTACTCCGCGACCGACTGTGCCGGCAGCAGGCTCCGCAGTGCCGCGACCAAGTCCTCGGCTTCGCGGGACGTCGCGGTGACGGCGAGCACCGGCCGTCCGGCACCGAGCTTCTCGTCCGCGATGGCCGCGATCGCGAGCGGCCGCATCGCTGCCGGGGCGGTCAGGTCAAGTGCGTCGAGCGCCCCGGCGCGGGCATCCTCCACCGCCGAGCGCAGCGTTGGATCACCTGGGTCGCCGAGCAGAGCGGCGGTGAGGCCGGTGAGGCTCATCGGTACCTTTCGGTCGCTGGGGCACGCCAACAAGCCCCCATCCGCTGGCGAATGGGGGTTACACGTCCAAGGCTACTCGAAAGGACCGACACCGAATGACCACGTTAAGCGCCGATTCCCCCGCTTAACGTGGCGTGTGGGCCGAGCATCGCACGGACATGCCTCGCAACGGCGCAAACGCCCCGCACCGATACAGTTGCGGCCATGACCTCGCGTTCCGAGGAGCACGCCGCGCTACCCACCTTTGTGCCGTCCGCCGCCGTCGCAGGGCAGATAGATCTGATCTTGGACGGTGTTCACGGGCCGGTCCGGGACGCGATCGTCGCCGTGCCGGCGCAGACCGGCAAGCAGGCCGAGGAAGCCGGCGGACTGCTGCTGTGTGACGAGGAGGGCGCGCCGTTCGCCAGCCTGACGCTCGTCGCCGAACGCACGGCGGACGCCGTCCCCACCGGTGCCGCGACTGAAGCGGACCAGACCGAGCTCACCGGAACACTCACCCGGCTCGGCGACCCGCACGCGCGTCCGTTCGCCGCGCTGCGGCGCACGCCTGCCGAGCTGCGCTCCGAACTCGGCGGCGACTCTGCGATCGCGGTGGCCACCGCGCGTCCGCTCCTGCGGACCGAAACGGACGAACTCGTGGTGCGGGCGACGGACATGCAAGCGCGGATCGTCGTGCTGCCGCTGACGGCCGATCCGTCCGGTCCGCCCGCGGACGTGCTCGTGCGCGCGGTTCGCGCTGGAGCCGATCAGCTCACCACTCCGGCCGGAACAGCGCTCGTCGTCCCGCTTCCGATCAGCAGTGGCGCCGAACGCGGTATCGGCGAGTTCGCGACGGCGGCCGGCATCACGCTGCATGACGGCGGCGAGCTGGACCCGCGCCGATGGACCGAGATCCGCAGGACGCTCGATGGAGACCAGGAACGGCTCGACTCCATCGTGGGACCGACCGCGGCGGCGGTACTTCGCGAGTGGCGCCCGCCGCGCGCGACTCGTGGGCTCACCGTGTTCTTCACCGGGCTGTCCGGCTCCGGCAAGTCGACGGTCGCCCGGGGCGTCGCCGAGGTGATCCGAGACCGGGGCCGGACCGTGACGTCCGTCGACGGGGACGTGGCGCGCCGGCTGCTGTCCGCCGGCTTGACATTCAGCCGCGCCGACCGGGACTTGAACATCCTGCGCATCGGATGGGTGGCCAGTGAGATCACCCGCCACCACGGGGTCGCTATCTGCGCACCCATCGCGCCGTACGCCGCGACTCGCGCGCAGGTCCGGGAAATGGTGGAGGCCAACGGCGACTTCGTGCTCGTGCACATCTCGACGCCGTTGGAGGTGTGCGAGCAGCGCGACCGCAAAGGCCTGTACGCGCGCGCCCGCGCCGGGCAGATCGAGAACTTCACCGGGATCTCAGACCCCTATGAGGAGCCGTACGACGCTGACCTCGCCCTCGACACGAGCACGATGTCGGTGGACGAAGCCGTCAGCGAAGTCGTGGGCTATCTCGAAAACGGCGGCTGGCTCCCCAGCAGAATGATCACGTAAAGCTGGCGTTTCCCAGCCAAACCACGGCTACAGGCACAGCAAAGTACGGGCAATCCGCGCATCGGCTTGGTCGGGAACTACCGGCTGAACGTGATCATTCTGGTTAGGACGTGGCGATGATCATTCCGGCGCCGACGGTGCGGTTGGTCATCTCGTCGATCAGGATGAACCCGCCGGTCTCGCGGTTGCGCCGGTACTCGTCGGCGAACAGCGGGACGGTCGTGCGCAGCCGGAGCCGCCCGATGTCGTTGAGATGCAACTCGTGCGCATGCTCGTCCCGGTGCAGGGTGTTGATATCGAGCCGGTACTGCAGTTCCTTGACCAGCGCCCGGCCGGTCCGTGTGGTGTGCTTGATCGCGAGCTTGCGCCCGGGCGTGAGCGGCTCGTCGGTCATCCAGCACACCATCGCGTCCAGGTCCTGCGTCACGGCCGGCTTGTTGTGCGGCCGGCAGATCATGTCGCCGCGCGAGATGTCCAGCTCGTCGGCGAGGCGCAGCGTCACCGCCATGGGCGGGTAGGCCTCCGAAACCGAGCCGTCGGCCGTCTCGATCGAGGAGATCGTGGTGGTGAAGCCGCTGGGCAGCACCATGACCTCGTCTCCGGGCTTGAGCACGCCGCCGATGACCTGACCCGCATAGCCGCGGTAGTCCACTTTCTCGAGCGACTGCGGCCGGATCACCCACTGCACCGGGAATCGCGTGTCGACGAGATTGCGGTCGCTGGCGATGTGCACGTGCTCCAGGTGGTGCAGCAGGGACGAACCGTCGTACCACGGCATGTTCACCGAGCGGGAGACGATGTTGTCACCGTGCAGGGCCGAGATCGGGACCGTCGTCAGATCGGAGATCTCGAGCTTGGCGGCGAACGTCGCGAAGTCCGACGCGATCTCCTCGTACACGTCTTGCGACCAGTCCACCAGGTCCATCTTGTTGATCGCGAGCATCAGGTGCGGCACCCGCAGCAGCGACACGATGAACGCGTGCCGGCGGCTCTGCTCCACCATGCCCTTACGCGCATCCACGAGCACGATCGCGAGATCGGCCGTCGAGGCGCCGGTCACCATGTTGCGGGTGTACTGGATGTGGCCGGGCGTGTCCGCGATGATGAACTTGCGGCGCGGCGTCGTGAAGTACCGGTACGCGACGTCGATCGTGATCCCCTGCTCCCGCTCGGCGCGCAGGCCGTCGGTCAGCAGTGCGAGGTCGGTGTAATCGTCCCCACGCTCCTGGCTCGTCTGCTCCACCGCGGCGAGCTGATCCTCGAAGATCGACTTCGAGTCGTAGAGGAGCCGCCCGATAAGCGTGCTCTTACCGTCATCGACCGAGCCCGCAGTGGCGAAGCGCAGCAACTCGCCGCCGGGATTAACGACCTTGGTCACGGCGTCACTCATCAGAAGTAACCTTTCACTCGGGGGCTCCGCCCCCAAGAACCCCCAGCCGTCGGGACAGTTTGCATCAGAAGTACCCTTCCTTTTTCCTGTCTTCCATGGCGGCCTCGCTGACCCGGTCGTCACCACGGGTCGCGCCGCGTTCGGTCAGACGGGTCGCCGCCACCTCGGCGATGATCTTCTCGACGGTGTCCGCGTCCGAATCGACCGCCGCGGTCAACGTGGCATCGCCCACCGTCCGGTACCGCACCTTGGCGGTGAAGACGTTCTCGCCGTCCCGCGGCCGGCAGAACTCGTTGGACGCGAAAAGCATGCCGTCGCGCTGGAACACCTCGCGCTCGTGCGCGTAGTAGATGGACGGCACCGCGATGCCCTCACGCGCGATGTACTGCCACACGTCCAGCTCGGTCCAGTTCGACAGCGGGAACACCCGGATGCTCTCGCCGACGTGGATCCGCCCGTTGTACAGGTTCCACAGCTCGGGCCGCTGGTTCTTCGGATCCCACTGGCCGAACTCGTCACGGAACGAGTAGACGCGCTCCTTGGCGCGAGCCTTCTCCTCGTCGCGGCGCGCGCCACCGAACAGGGCGGTGAAGCGGTTCTGCTCGACGGCTTCGAGCAGGACCGGCGTCTGGATGCGGTTACGGCTGCCGTTCGGCTCCTCGCGGACGATGCCCCGGTCGATCGCGTCCTGCACCGACGCGACGACGAGTTGGACGCCGAGCTCCTCCACCCGGCGGTCCCGGAACTCGAGCACCTCGGGGAAGTTGTGGCCGGTGTCGACGTGCATCACCGGGAACGGGATACGGGCCGGCGCGAACGCCTTCTCGGCCAGGCGCAGCAGCGTGATCGAGTCCTTGCCGCCGGAGAACAGCAGGACGGGACGGTCGAACTCGGCGGCCACCTCGCGGAAGATGAAGATGGCCTCGGCCTCGAGCATGTCAAGCTGACTGAGCCGGTAGTCGGGTGCGGTCGTCATCGCGTGGTCGTCCTCGTGTGGTTGTTCGTGATCTTGAGGATTCGGTCCGCCAGCTCGGGACGGCAGACCACCAAGTCTGGCAGGTAGGGGTCCGGCTGGTTGTAGCGGAGCGGGGAACCGTCCAGCCTGCTGGTGTGCAACCCCGCTGCACGGGCCACGGCGACCGGCGCGGCCGAATCCCATTCGTACTGGCCGCCGGCATGCACGTAGGCGTCGACCTCGGCGCGGATGACCGCCGAGATCTTGTAGCCCGCCGACCCGATCGGGACCAGTTCGGCGTTGAGTGCCTCCGCGACTTCGGTCGCAACCGCCGGTGGACGGGAGCGGCTGACGGCGAGTTTCGGCTTGACGTCTTTCGCTGCCGGCGGACCTGTGGTGACGCTGCCCGAATCGAGCGTGACACCGAGGCCGGGCAGCGCGACGGCTCCGACGATCAGGTCGTTCGTGGCGCGATCCCACAACGCCACGTGAACGGCCCAGTCGTGCCGGTGCTCGGAGAATTCACGGGTACCGTCGAGCGGGTCGATGATCCAGACCCGGTCGGCGTCGAGGCGGGACCTGTCGTCGGCCGCCTCCTCACTGAGCACGGCGTCGCCCGGTCGCTCCCTGGCCAGGTCGGCGGCGAGGAACGCCTGGGCCGCCTGGTCCCCGGCGTCCTTGAGCGCCTTGCCCGTCAACTGCGGAGTATCGTCCTGCCCGGGCTCGTCGCGCAGCCGCGCCAGCAGGTCACCCGCCTCAGTGGCAAGGCGGCAGGCGAGTTCGATATCAGTGAGGTGGGCCACGCAACGTCTCCGGCTCGTCGGGGTGCGTCAAACAGGTGAGTTTACGTGCTCTTCTGGACGAACGCCCAACCGCCAAGTGCGATGGCGGCATCGCATGGGCGACGTCGGTCACCATGCGGTCAACCTGGTGGCTGTGCGGCTCGGGCCTGCCTACAGCCGTGTTCCGGTGACAAGGCAATCACAACCTTGTTACAACCCCCCGGTAGCTTCCGCAGATTGGTGACAGATGCGAGCCACGCGACTAGCCTGCTGACACCCCGAGGGCGGCCGGACATTAGCACACACGGTGACCGCCGACCTCAACCCGGACATTCCGGGCGCCGTGATCTGAGGGAGGACGGAACATGCGCGCAAGAAGACTACTGATGTCAGCGCTCGTTGTACCGGCGCTGGTGCTGACCGCGTGTACCGGCGACGACGGTGACGCGGACGCTGACGAGCCCGAGCTCCCCGCCGACGACGCGGACGCCGACGACTCCGAAGCTGCTGGCACAGATACCGAGCCGACCGATGGCACCCTCGCCGCAGTCCAAGACCGTGGAGTTCTGAACTGCGGCATCAATGGCACAGTCCCCGGATTCGGCGTCGTGACCCAGGAGGGCGAGTTCGAAGGCTTCGACGTCGAGTTCTGCCGCGTCGTGGCCGCTGCCGTTCTCGGCGATGCGGACGCCGTCGAGTTCACCGAACTGACCGCCGAGGCCAGGTTCACCGCCTTGCAGGCGCGCGAGATCGACGTGCTCATCCGCAACACCACCTGGACCGCTTCACGGGACGGCGGCGAGCAGGCCAGCTTCGCCACCACCACGTTCTATGACGGCCAGGGAATGATGGTCCGTTCGGACTCCGAGTTCAGCTCTCTCGACGACATGGCGGACACCACGATCTGCGTGTTGTCGGGTACCACGACCGAGCTGAACCTCGAGGCGGTGTTCGCCGCACGCGGCTTGAACTACGAGCCGCTCACGTTCGAAGACAACGACACCTTGCGAGAGGCGTTCCTCACCGAAGCGTGCGACGGCTGGACGTCGGACAAGTCCCAGCTGGCCGCACTGCGCTCTGCCTGGCCGGAGGAAGAAGGCGGCCCCGAGGGCTTGACGATCATGGACGAGACCATGTCGAAGGAGCCGCTCGGCCCGGTGACGCTCGACGGCGACGGCGAGTGGTTCGACGTCGTGAACTGGGCGGTCATCGCGACCATCCAGGCGTGGGAGTTCGGGATCGACTCCACGAACATCGGCGAGTTCCTCGACGTCGATCCCGAGGCGCAGCCCGAGATCGCCCGCCTGCTGGGCCTGGCGGACTTCGACGCCGGCCTCGGCCTTGACCCCGACTTTGCCGTGAACATCATCGAGCAGGTCGGCAACTACGAGGAGATCTACAACCGCACCGTCGGACCGGACACGCCGCTCGGACTCGATCCCGGCCCGAACACGCTGTGGACCGAGGGCGGCCTGCTCTACGCGCCCCCGTACCGGTAGACCGCCGCTGGAACGACGACTCCCGGGGTGGTGGGCACTCGTCCCGCCACCCCGGTCAGTCAAGCCCCCGGAAATGAGTCCACGAGAGTAATTCCCTATGAGCGAGGTACGACGGGACGTCCGGACGGGACGTCCACCGCCGTGGCGCGACGTACGCGTCCTGCGCGCGACAGCCCAGGTGGTGTTCGTCGCCGGCGTCGCCGTCGTGCTCTGGTCCTTGTGGACCAACCTGGTGCGCAATATGCGGGCACAGGGAATGCGCACCGACTTCGACTTCCTCGGCAACTCCGCCGGTTTCCGGCTGGCCGGCAGCGACTTCGAGGCGTCGAGCAGCATCTGGAACGCGCTGCTCGTCGGCCTGCAGAACACCCTCGTCGTGGCGGTGTGGGGCATTCTTCTCGCATCCGTACTCGGACTGCTCGTGGGCATCGCGCGGTTGAGCACAAACTGGCTGGTCCGCAAGTCCGCAGCCGGCTTCGTCGAGGCGCTGCGCAACGTGCCGCTCATCGTCTTTCTGCTGTTCCTGTATCTAGCCGTGCTCCAACAGCTGCCACCGATCAGCGAGGCGATCGAAGCCGGCGGCCTGGTGCTGTCGAACCGGGGTCTGCATGTGCCGTGGATCGACATCTCCTCCGGCAGCGGCCTGTTCCTGGCGATCTGTGCCGCGGCGATCGTGCTGGCCATCGCGGTGGGCGTGTGGCGAACCCGCCGGTTCGACGCCACCGGCGAGCCGCACCACCGGATTCTCTGGGGCGGTGGAGTGTTCGTGGTTGTCGCCGGTGTCGCGTGGCTCGTCCTCGGACGGCCGGTGTCGCTGTCGATCCCCAGCCTCGATGGACGCATTGTCAGCGGCGGGTACGACATGAGCGTCGAGCACGGTGCGCTGCTTTTCGGCCTCGTGCTCTACATGGCCTCGTTCATCGCGGAGATTGTGCGCGGCAGCATCCTCGCGGTCCCTAGGGGCCAGGTCGAGGCCGCGAACGCTCTGGGCCTTAGCGGCTTCCAGCGCTACCGGCACGTGGTGCTGCCGCAGGCGCTACGTATCGCGGTGCCCCCGACCGGCAACGAGTACATCAACCTCGCCAAGAACACCGCTCTCGGCCTGCTTATCGCGTTTCCCGAGTTGCTCCGGGTTACCCGGATCGCGATCGGTCAGGGCAACCCGGCGCCCCAGCTTATCGCGATCATGATGCTGCTCTACCTCGCAATCAGCCTCACTATCGCGCTGATCATGAACCTGATCAACCATCGGCTCGCTCTGCGGGGGTCCTGACATGACCGGCATGAACGGCGGATACCACACCTACGTCGCGCCGCTTCCGGAGGAGCGACCGGTGCGGGCACAATCGCCCCGCGAGTGGGTGCGGAACAACCTGTTCAACACGTGGTACAACTCGCTGATCACGATCGTGCTCGCACCCGCGATCGCGTACATCATCTACCGCGCACTGCGGTTCGTGTTCGTCACCGGCCGGTGGGAGATCATCGAGGTCAACCTGACGAACTTCATGGTGGGCCTGTTTCCCCGGGACGAGCTGTGGCGGCCGTGGGCGGCGATCGCGATCCTCGCCGCCGTTATCGGGCTCGGCCTCGGGGTGACCAGCCGCGCGGGCGCGGAGGCAGCCGAGGCCCGCGGCGAGCAGCTCACCTCGTCATGGCTGCTGAACGTGCGCCGCGCCGCGCCGCTCCTGCTGCTGCTCATGGCGATCTTCTCCTTCGTGCGGACGGCGACACCTTTGATCCTGCTTGCCGGCGCCGTCGGGCTGGCTGCGGGCGGATACGTGGCCGGGCGTCGAGTGCCGCACACTGCCCGCCGCTGGATGAACCTGGCGGTCATCGCCGGTCTGGTCGGCGCGTATGTCGTTATGACCCAGTTCGGCGGCGTGCGCGTCGGAGCGTGGGGTGGGCTGCTGCTCACGGCGTTCCTCGCAATCGGTGGGATCGCATTGTCGTTCCCGCTCGGCGTACTGCTCGCGCTCGGCCGGCAATCCAGCCTTCCGGCGATCAGAGTCGTCTCGGTGGCCTACATCGAGCTGATGCGCGGCCTTCCGCTCATCGCGCTGCTGTTCATGGGCTGGCTGATCATCCCGTTCGTCTTACCGGTCGGGTTCCCCACGCCAGGCGTGGTGTGGCGGGCGCTCATTGTGTTCATCATGTTCAGCGCCGCCTACATCGCGGAGATCGTCCGGGGCGGCCTGCAGAGCATCCCCCCCGGCCAGCGCGAAGCCGCCCAGGCGCTCGGGTTGCCGGGGTGGAAGATCATGCGCATGATCGTGCTGCCACAGGCGCTACGGAATGTGATCCCGGCGCTGGTCGGCCAGTTCATCAGCCTGTTCAAGGACACGTCGCTGGTGCTGATCGTCGGGATGACCGACCTGCTGCGCGTGGCTCGCCTGGTCACCCAACAGCCGGAGTTCCTCGGCCAAGGCCTGCATGCTGAGGCTCTGCTGTTCGTTTCGTTCGTCTACTGGGTGGGTTCGTACTGGATGTCGCGCGAGAGCCAGCGGATGGAGCGTCGGCTGGGTCTCGGCGAGCGCTGAGCCGATGCAAGGGAGAAGCCATGACTGACACATCGTTGATCCGGGACGCCTGGAAGGCGGGCGGCACCGGCGAGGAGATGATCCGCTGTGAGCAGGTCGACAAGTGGTTCGGCGACTTCCAGGCGCTCAAGAGCATCGACATGGTGGTGGGTCGCCAGGAGGTCGTCGTGGTATGCGGGCCGTCCGGCTCCGGCAAGTCGACGCTGATCCGCTGTATCAACCGGCTCGAGAAGCACGACGCCGGCACGATCGTCGTCGACGGCATCGAGCTCAGCGACGACATCCGGAACATCCAAGAGGTCCGCCGCGAGGTCGGCATGGTGTTCCAGCAGTTCAACCTATTCCCGCATCTTACGATCATGGAGAACGTCGTCCTCGCGCCGCGGCAAGTGCGGCACGAATCCAAAGCCGAGGCCGAGGCGTCCGCGATGGAGCTGCTCGAGCGGGTGAAGATCCCCGAGCAGGCGCACAAGTATCCTGCGCAGCTGTCCGGCGGCCAGCAGCAGCGCGTAGCGATCGCTCGGGCGCTCGCGATGAAGCCCAGGGTGATGCTTTTCGACGAGCCGACATCGGCGCTGGACCCGGAGATGATCAAGGAGGTGCTAGACGCCATGGTCGAGCTTGCCGAATCGGGCATGACCATGATCGTCGTCTCCCACGAGATGGGGTTCGCGAGGGCCGTCGCCGGCCGGATGGTGTTCATGGCCGACGGCCAGATCGTCGAGGTCGGAACGCCGGAACACTTCTTCACCGACCCACAAGAGGAACGGACGAAGCTGTTCCTGTCGCAGATCCTCTGACAACGCGTTCGTGACGATCCGGCGTGAGCCGAGGTCATGGTGAAGAAGTCTGGAAATTCCACCTGGCCAGGTCATTTCCGAAGGCCCAATTGAGGAGTAATTTTCACAAGCAAGAGCACTGCCAAGGGGAAGGGGACTCTCAATGATGCGAAGACTCTCCATTACGGCGGCCGCGCTGATGGTTACCTTCAGCGTGCCCGGCCTGGCTGCAGCAAGTGACGGCGTGACTGACGACCACCTGGATCGTCCGGACCCGAGCGCTGAGCTGGAAGCCCTCGACGCGGCGACCGCGGGCGATGTCGTCAGCGACGGACCGTTCGCGAAAGTGACCAAGAACCTCCAGCTCCGCGGCCGCGGCGAGCGGCTGGTCGAAAACGCCACGACCGACGTGTGGGCGCATGCGGGTTTCGCCTACACCGGCACGTTCAACAGCCCCTGCCCGCCCGACCCGGAAGCCGGTGTTTGGGTCTGGGACGTGGAGAACAAGAACAAGCCGAACTTCGTGACGGTGATCGAGTCGGAGCCAGGAGACCGGACCAACGACGTCAAGGTCGACGCCATGAACTCCGGCGACGTCCTGGTCATGTCCAACGAATCGTGTGGCGGCGGGGACGGCGGGTTCGAACTCTACGACGTCGATGATCCGTCCAGTCCGGTCAAGCTGGCGTCGGTCACGATCGACGAACTGAATCCGATCTCGGATGCGCTGTTCGGCGGCTTGTCGGACGTGGGCGTGCACAACCTCTGGCTTTTCACGCAGGGCGAGCGGGACTACGTCGCAGCCGTCGCGGAAACCGGGTTCGACAACTTCATGATCTTCGATATTACGGACCCGACCAACCCGACGCTCGTGGCGGCCTGGGGCGCTGAGGAGATCTTCGATCCGGGCGTAGGCGACGAGACCGTTGACGTCGGCCGCGTTCTCGACGCGGCGATCTGGCTGAGCACCGGATTCGGCAACAGCGCCAACCGCTTCCTTCACGACATAACGATCAGCGCCGACGGCACTGAGGCCTACCTGTCGAACTGGGACGCCGGGCTGGTGCTGCTGGATATCAGCGACCTGGCGTCGCTGAGTTCGGTCAGCTTGCCCAATGACCGGCTCGTGTCGGTGGCGCTCGATCCGGACAATGGTTCGCGTGACGGCGAGGTGAACAGCCACGCCGCCTGGCCGAGCGAGGATGGGTCGATCGTGGTCGAGACGGAGGAGGACTTCGCCGCCTGGGTCGAGACGCAGCCCCCAGGGAACCTCACGTTCGGCGACGGGGATCCGGCTACGCCGTTGCCGGGTGTGGCCGTCTCGACGAGCGCGGGAGATGACTTCGAGGCCAACCAGACCGGCAACACGGTCACGGTCGACGGGTCAAGTGTCGAGGTCACTGCAGGGCCGCTCGCGGGCACTACATATCCGGCGGTAGAGCTTTCGGGTGACCAGCCCAAGTTCGCCGACGTCGGTCCGCTCACCGGTGAGGCGGTGTGGATCGGGCGGGCCTGCGACGGCGATGCGATTCTCAACGCCGACCAGATCGACGAGGGCGACATCGCGATCGTCCGACGAGGCGCTTGCACTTTCCGCGAGAAGAACTTCAATGCTGCAGACGCCGGTGCGGCCGCCATCGTCATCGCCAACAACCTGGAGGACTCGCCGTGGGGCGGCATCCGGATCTGGGACTACTCGGACCCGACCAACCCGCAGTTGGCCTCGTTGTTCGACACCACGTGCAGCGCATCGCCGACGCCGATTCCCGAATGCGACCCGCAAGGAACCTACTCGGTCCACAACGTGGTCGTCGAAACCACGGGCAACAAGGTCTTGGCCTACGTGTCCTGGTATTGGGACGGGATGCTGGTGCTGGACGTCACTGACCCCTATAACCCAGTGGAGGTCGCCCGGTACTTCGACAACACGGAGGAGTTCCTGGCCTCGAACGGCGGCAACGTGCACGACTTCTGGGGCGTGTACAAAGAACCGAAGTCGCCGTGGATCTACGGATCCGACCGTAACGGCGGGCTGTACATCTTCAAGGAGCAAGGTATCGGTTCCGGCTGACGGCACGGAGCAACCGCATTGAGCTGGGGGTGGCTGCCTTGGCAGTCACCCCCAGCTTGTTACCCACGAGGATCAGTGCGGCGGACGCAGGACCGGCATCGGTGGGGCATATAACCGTCGTGACGAGCTTGCCGCACTTGTTGCGTTTGCGAGTTCGTTCGGCCTCACCGAAGAGGCGGCGACTCGCGCCTTACGCCGGCTCGCCGGAAAGCTGTCGCATTGGCGGACTCTCGCTCGCGCGAACGGGATAGGCGAGCAAGAGATCCAACGGTTCGCGCCCACGCTCGACTGGGCAAGTCAACTCGACCTCGGCTGAGACCAAGACCCAACGCCGCCTTGGACCGCTCGCCACGCGAGCACCAGACCGCAAGAATGTCCAACTGACTGGACATAGACGGGCCTTGCGGAGAGAATAGCTGCCATGGCCGTGCTACTTCCGCACCCTCTGTCAGGACTGTTCGCCGATTCACGCGCGCGGGTCCTCGATGTGCTGCTCGCCGCGGACGGTCCGCTGTCCGGCCGCGAGATCGCCTCGCGTGCCGAGATCGCTCCAACGACTGCCAACGACGCGCTCGAGGCGCTCTACGAGGCCGGACTGGCGCAGGTCAAACCAAGCGGCCGGTCACACCTCTGGTCGATAACCGAGGAGCATGCGCTCGTCCGTATGTTGCGAGAGTGGACGACGGACGTCGATGCCGAGGCTCGGCGAATCGTTGAACAGACTCTCGGTGAGATGCCTGCCGCCCTGGTGGTCTTCGGATCGACGGCGCGGGCTGATGACCGGACGGGCAGTGACGTGGATCTGTTGTTGATTGCAGCTGACTCTGCCCAGCGTCGGAAGTACCGCGAGCGCGCTGCGGCGATCGCACGGCGACTTCGGCTGTTGCTGGGGCGACCGGTTGAGGTCGTCGTCATGGACGCTCGAGAACTGCGCGACAGATCGAGCGACTCGTTCGTCAGCAACGTCGTCAGCGACGGTCGGCTGCTCGCCGGGCAGCCGCTTGCGGAGCTGATCGCATGAGTCCGAAGTTCGCACGCCCTGACCCTGGCGACTTGCCGCAGATGCTTGCCGAGGCGCACGAAATGTACGACGGCGCGCTCGCTGAGAGTGCCGGTAGGGGCAAAGCAGCGGCATCCCTCGCGATCAACGCCGCAGTCCGCTCGTCAGACTGCATTTGTGTCGCCGAACTCGGATACCACTCCGCAGCAGCCTCACATGCAGCAGCCATCGACGTACTCAGCCAGACAACCGACGCAGAGCCGCTCACCGAAGCACTGTCAGCGGCTTTGTCGTTGAAGTCGCTGTACAACTATCAGCACGGCCCTGCCGACGAGTCGAGCGTCGATGACGTAATCGCCAATGCAAGGACACTGCTCGACGCCGCTGACGAGCGTGTCGCCGCAGCTGACCTTGGCGACTCCTAAGAGCCGCCCCGACTGGGCTCAAGCCGTCATCGAGGAAGGCGACAGTCGTGATGCCTGCGGCGAGCGCCGCGTCGTAGGCCTCCCGCCCGACGCCACCGGCTCCGGCTATGCACGCCTTCGTCGGAACATCGTGCCAGCTCAGCAACCAGCGGGGAGCTGGACGTGCCGGTCTACCGCGACTCCGCGAAGCACAGTCGGGTCCTCGCCCGGCGGCGTCACCTGCAAGTCGACGTCCGTGGTCTCTCCTAGTCCGAGATGGACGATGAGCTCGTGGCCGGACGTGTACCCGGACGACGCGGTGATCTCGCCGCTCGTGATGAGACGGTCGACATCGCCGGCACGGCCCGCCTCGTAGGCGGCCACCTTGGTGCCGATGCCAGCGCCAACGGACAACCAATGGCCCGCGTCGCTGATGTTGCGCAGGAACAGTGATGGCAGCGCCGGTTCCCACTCCACCAGCAACAGGTCCAGACGCCCGTCCCGGTCGACGTCCGCCACGGGGCCACTGATCCAATACTGCGGGTCGCCGAGTCCGGACGGCTCCTCGAAGCGAGGTACGCCGTCGACGAGCTCACCGGTGTGCCGGAAGACCGCCGGACCGCTACCACCATCTGTCGAAGCGGTCGTCACCAGATCCGGCCAACCGTCGTTGTCCATGTCGGCCAGCGAGAGGTCGGGTGCCTTGGTCGGCAGCCCGACCAGTCCCGCCTCCTCGGTGACGTCCACGAACTCGGGCACATCACCGGGCTCGGATGTCTGGTTGAGATACAACCGCACCGGCACGCTCTCGCCGAAGTCCACCGTGCTGTTGAAATGGTGCCCGACAGCCAGGTCCGGCCGGCCGTCCCGGTTGACGTCACCGAACACCGCGCCGGCGACAAGGTCCTCATCGCCGTATGTCTCCCATTCGAAGACCTCGGAGACCACTTCCTTGAAGCCGTCGCTGCCGCCGACGAACAGCCGGTTCGACCCGCCGACGAATATGTCTGTCCATCCATCAGCATTCACGTCACCGGTCGCCAACCCGAGACCGTCGATGTCGAGCGGCAGCCCTGCCTCTCCAGTCGTGTCCTCGAACTGCAGGTCCCCGACGTTCCGATAGAGCCGGCTCGAGCCGCCTTCGTAGATGTCCTCAACGATGAACAGGTCCAAGAGGCCGTCGGCATCGTGGTCGAGCACACCGACCGATCGACCGCTGAGAGACGGATCGATCCCGGCATCGACCTCCTCGAAGCTTCCATCGCCCTCGTTCTCGTAGACGGTCGTCGGCGCGGTCTGCCGTTCGCCATCACGGGGCGTTCGCGAGACGACCAGGTCGACGTCCCCGTCACCGTCCAGATCTGCGAACGCGGCACCACTGGTCCGGCCACGCACCTCCGGTAGTTCAGCGCGCTCGAGCGAATCATCGGCTGAGCGGAGCAGGACGTCCGACGACGGCCCGTCAGCGCCACGTTGCTGGTACTCCTCGACCGGGCGGTCGGCGAACGTCCCTACGAACAGATCAGGGGTACCGCTGCCATCGATGTCGCCCCACGCCGCCGCATGCCCGCGCATACCGGTCAGCGGCTCGACGAGGCCGAAGTCAGCGGTCGCGTCCTCGAACCGAATCTCACCGCCTGAACCGGAGGCTGGAGCGGACCAGCAGGTCGATTGCTCGCCGGCCGCAACGGTGCCTGAGCTTGCCTCGGTTGACGAATCGGCCGGCGGCTCGTCGTCTGAGGTGGACGTGCATCCCCCAACGGCCAGGAAGGCAAGCACGGAGCCGACGAGGACGCGCGGCCGTTTCATTCGAGCTCCACGACCACCAGAACCACCTCGCCGAACAGGCTGTCGGCGCCGGGCTCATTCGCGTTCATTCCCAGATACAGCGTCGAACCATCGGCGTCAATCGCCACGTTGTAGGTCCCACCGAGCGACATGCCAAGCGCTTCCTGGGCGAGCGGGTCTAGCTCGACGATTGTGCGCTGTTCCCCGGTCTCCGTGTCGACTTCGATCAGAGGTGTCCCGCGCTCAGCGGCGCCGCCGTGCGCATCCGGCACGTACCAGAGCTTGCTGCCGTCCGGCGCCATCGCCAACGACGCCGTATAGCCGGCGGCTTCGCCCAGTTCGCGCAGCTCACCGTCCGGCTCAAGCGCGAACAACGTGTCTGGGCTCTGAGTGACCAGATAGACCGTTCCGTCCGGTGCCGGCGGTGTGGCTGCGCGAAGGAATGCTCCGGGCAAGGTGATGTCTGTCTCGCTCACCTCCTCGGTAGACGGATCCCAGCGTGCGAGGCTGCCGTCGTCACGCGAGAACAGCACGCGACCTTCCTGATCGACGGCCATCGCCCGAAAGCCTCGGTGGCTCTCCTCGTCATCGGTGGCGAAGACCTGTTCGCCGGTCGCCATGTCCAGCACGGCCAATGCGCCGCGCTGCGGGTCGTGCATTTGCGGGTTCGCGGCCTCGGCATACAGCAGTCCGCCCTCCGCCCAACCCGCCATCGACGGGATGCCGTGCTCCTCTAGGATCACGCCCATGTTCTCGACGGTGCGCTCTTTCGGGTCCAGCCGCAGCAGCACGTCGCCGCCGTAGTTCCCCTCGTAGCCGACCTCGCCCTGAGAACCCCAGTAGGTGGCCGCGTACACCTCTCCGCACGGGCCGAGCACCATCTGGGCGTGGATCTTGCCGTAACCGGTCTCACCGTCCTGGTGATCGGTCAGCGACAGCACATCGCTGATCTGCGTCAGCTGATCATCCTCCGGGTCGTACTCGTACAGGAACGAGTTGCCGTCCGTCCCCGCGTGGTCGCCGATCGCCGAGATGAACCGGCCATCCTCAAGGACGACGCCCTGGCCCCATTGCGACCAGGGCTCGCCCTCGTAATCCGGACGCGGATAGACCGCCCCGCGAACCGCCGGCCCCTCGCTGCCGTCGGCGAGCGTCACCAACTCGACCGACGGTTCGTCCGACCACGGTTGCGCGTCCTCCCCCGCCTGTCGGCAATCGGCGCCGCGGCTCGACGAAACGGCTTCCCCGCCGTCTGCGTCGCCGTCGCCTGCGCCGGACGGCCGATCCGCGTCCGACGGCTCCCCCGAAAAGCAGCCCGCCACCGCCATGATCACAACGAGCGGCGGCACCATCCGGATAGCCCCCACAGACCGAGGCTACGCCGCGTGGCAACGGTTGGCTGCGATTTCAGCAAAACACTGCACCCGTACGACCTCGGCGCACACGCCTGCCCCGCAAGGGGTTACGTG
>DASUTB010000058.1:0-6708 GCA_036374835.1 Jiangellaceae bacterium
GCTGAGCTGCCCGGCCTCGGCTATATCCCGGCCGCGGTGGCACGGCCGCTGGCCGGGAGGATGGCCGCCGCGCAGTGGCGGTTCGTGATCTGCACCCCGGACGGGATACCGATCTGCTCCGGCATCACCACCGCCCGACCCGCCTCGCAGCGCCACATCGGTCGGGATCCGCAGCGCGGCGGCATCGTGGAACTCCAACTCACCACCACTACACTGTTCGAACTCGGCACCGCGACTGCCAGCGGTCGACATGCCGACTGGCAGCCGGTGATCGGCGACATCACCGACCGGTACCGCCGCGGCATCCTGGACCACAAGCCCACCACCACCACCAGCCCTACCAACCACGCCGGTGATACGCACAGTGAAATCGACCCCGCGACGGCCGACCAGGATGCGCGCCGCCGCCGCGCCCGCGCCGGACTACGCCGCTGGGTCGAAATCCGCGCCCGCTACTGCCAACACCCCACCTGCCGGATGCCCGCCAGCGCCTGCGACCAAGACCACCGCACCGACTACGCCGCCGGCGGGCTCACCACCGACCACAACCTCGACCCCGGCTGCCGACACGACCACCGCCTCCAACACGACGGCGGCTGGATCGTCTACCGACCACCCGGCAGCGACCCCCTCACCGGACCCATCATCTGGCTCAGCCCCCTCGGCCACGCCTACGAAACCCGCCCACCACCGGTCATGCACACCTACCCCGAACCCGGCCACTACTACCCGCACCACAACACCCTGCCCGAATGGCTCACCCACGCCATCAAGCACGCCAAAACAGCCCAGCAAGCGCGTGTACAGGCCGGAGCACCCGACGCCGACGACGTCAAGGAGCAGGCCGACGTCGATGAGCAGCCAGAACGACCGAGATCGCAGTATCCTGCCGAGCCGCCGTTCTAACGCGACACGACGTCCAGCGACCCATCACGGCGATGGTGAATAGTGGCTGTAGTACTGCCGCGCGGATGTGCGGATCGTCATCGGATCTGTCTCGTCTGATAATGGGGACACGCCGTGTCGTGCCTGCCAGCCGGGCTAGCCTCGACGCCGAGAACACCGGCATCTGGAATTGATGCGGGTGGCACTTCACACTGGAAGGAAGATGGATGCTGGCCAGGTACTCCGGACCGTGTGCGATCTGTCCTGAGCCGATCCGACCCGGCGACAGCATTGCGAGTCTGGGCGCGGACTCCAGCACCTGGGTGCACGCCACGTGCCATCCAAACATTGAGGTGGTAGCACCGGAATTGGGGCAGGCACCTGCTGCAGTGTCCGCGGCGGGACAGTCCCGCAGGCGCAAGCCGCACCGAAGCCGAAAGGCGCCCATGATCGCCCCCGCTGGCGCAGGCACGGTGTACACCGATGGTGCGTGCTCCGGGAATCCCGGACCTGGCGGCTGGGCATGGGCGATCGATCGCGACACGTGGGCTTCCGGATCCGAACGCGCCAGCACGAATCAGCGGATGGAGATCCGAGCTGCGCTCGAGGCGGTTACCGCGCTGGATGGTCCGTTGCTCGTAGTGAGCGACTCGACGTACGTCGTGAACTGCTTCCGCGACCGCTGGTGGAAGGGCTGGCTAGACCGCGGCTGGATCAACTCACAGAAGAAGCCGGTGGCCAATCGCGATCTGTGGGAGCCGCTGGTTCACGCGGTAAGCGAGCGAGGCAACGTGGCCTTCCACTGGGTCAAGGGCCACTCCGGCCACGAGATGAACGACTTCGTTGATCAACTTGCCGTGACGGCGAAGCGCAGCGTGCACTGAACGCCCCACAGTGCGTCGATAGATGCCGTGTCCGGGTGGGACGTCTGTGGGTGTTGGGACTCCGATCGTGCGGCAGACTGCAGTACGTGGGACCCGTGACTGCGCTACCGGTTCGACAGCGTGAGGCTCTGTCGTCACTTCGCTCACGGGTCGAAGCCCACCCCGGCCTGCTCGGGGCCGTGCTCGTCGGATCGATGGTTACGGGGAAGGCAGACGCCTTCAGCGACATCGACTGCATACTCGTCACCGGAATCGGTGCCTTCGACGACGTGTGGGACGACCGGTGCTCACTCCACGAGCCGACAGTGCCGGTCTGCTGGGACGATTGTGAGTCGAGCCCGTCCGACACCGGTGCGCACAAATGGTTCGACAGCAATGTCGTCCTGGTGGAGTGCCTCATCACTGCGCCGAACAGCGGTGTCCGCCTCGCGCCACCGCACCGAGTTGTGGCAGGCCCCGACGGGGTGACGTCCTACCTGGAACCGCGCCCACCGGTGGAACGCAGTGAGATGCGAGGTGTCCCCGTAGACCTAACCCGAGACGTGGACGTCGAGACTGCCTACGACATCTTGAAAGAAGCCGTACGGCGTCACCGCCAGCAACTGTAGGTCGACCGTCCCGGTGATTGGCGTGCCGCACAGCTGCTGCCCAGCCACAAGACGCCGGTTGGCGGACTCACCCGCCAGGCTGGACCAGACGGGTAGGAATGCCGGTGGTTGGTGTCTCGGCAGAACTGCGCGTCACGGAAAGCATGCCCTGAAGGGCGTACTGGCGCGGCATCTCGTTCGACGTGCGATTCAGTCGACGCAAGCAACGCCCTGGGCCTTGATGCCGCCAAGCCGTCCTTCGGCGATACCGCTTACCCGCGTGAGCTCATCCACGGAGCCAAAAGGCCGGAGGTCGACGATCTGCTCCGCCCGTGCGGGTCCGATCTCGTAGATGCGCTGCAGCTCTTGGATGCTTGCGGTGTTGATATCCACTTGTCCCGGCTGGCAGCCCCCTTCGGGCTCCGAAAAGGTCTCCGGTGAGGCTCCTGCCGCGGTGTCCGCAAGCTCCTGCTCGCGTGCGCTCAAGTCGCTTGCAAGCTCGTTCAGGGCGTCTTCATGCTCGCGCAGGTCGCTTTCGAGCTCATTCAAGGCCTCTTCACGCTGAGCGATCTCCTTCTCACGATCCGCCAGCTCAGACAAGGTATCTTCGGCCTCAGATCGCGCCTGCAGAAGCTCATTCTCAAGCTCGTCAATACGTTCGGACAGCCGTTCCAACTCGTCATCCGACGGGCTCAGTGCCAGAGCTTCCTCGAGCTCGTCGCGTTCGCTGGTGAGCTCTGCTACCTCGAGCTCAAGGTCAGTAGTCTCATCCGCATCAGCGAGTTCGCCGAAGATAAGGCCGACGGCGAAGGCGATCGCAATAGAGCCGACAACCGCACGACGTTGCGGCTGCCAACTTGGCCCGTTCTCGCTCGTCACCATCGCTGAATCGTCTCGGCACAGTGGCACCTAGCACAGATCATCCCCCTTGGGGCGGCGCCGCGACAAGACTCGCGCCAGCTCGACTTGATATTGAAGCCAGGCACCTCGACGATTTCTTGGCCGGCCAGCTCCAATTGGATACCAGAGGCTGCGACATGCGGCCACCGACCGGATTCGATCTCCACGCACTGAGCGGGCCACCGACCGGGGGAAGCTCGTTGCAGCGTACCGATGGGTCATGGTCTGACCGCGTCGTCAGAAGCCTTGGGCGAGGCGGTAGTAGGCCTGGTTCCAGCGGATTTCGTTGGCCAGCGAGCGGCGGGTGGTGGAGCCGTCGATCAGGACGAGTTCGGTCTTGGCCATCTCGGCGAAGTCGGTGAGTTCCTCGGCGCCGACGGCTGCGGACAGGACGGTGTGATGTGGTCCGCCGGCGGTGAGCCACGACTCGGCGGCGGTGCGGAAATCGGGCCGTGGTTCCCAGACGGCACGTGCCACAGGTAGCCGGGGGAGCGGCTCATCGGGTGGGACGACGTCCACTTCGTTGGCGACCAGCCGGAAGCGGTCGCCGAGGTCGGCCAGGCCCATGACGACGGCTGGGCCGGGAGCGGCGTCGAACACGAGCCTGACCGGGTCCTCGCGGTTTCCGATCGACAGCGGGTGGATCTCGCAGGACGGCCGTCCCGCCGCGATGGTGGGGCACACCTCGAGCATGTGGGCGCCGAGTGTCTTCTCCTCGCCGGGGACGAGGTGGTAGGTGTAATCCTCCATGAACGACGTGCCGCCGGGTGCGCCTTCGGCCATCGCCTTGACGGTGCGCACGAGCACCGCGGTCTTCCAGTCGCCCTCGGCGCCGAAGCCGTAGCCGTCGGCCATGAGTCGCTGGACGGCGATGCCGGGCAGTTGGCGCAGCCCGCCGAGGTCCTCGAAGTTCGTGGTGAACGCGCCGTAGCCGCCGTCGTCGAGGAAGCCGCGGAGCGCGGCCTCGATACGGGCGGCGTACTGCAAAGACTCGTGCTTGTCGCCGCCGGAGCGCAGCTCGGGCGCCACGTCGTACGTCTCCTGGTACTCCTCGACGAGCGTGTCGACGTCCTTGTCCGGGACGGCCGCGACCGCGTCGACGAGGTCGTTGACGCCGTACGTGTTCACCGACACGCCGAACCGGCGCTCGGCCTCGACCTTGTCGCCCTCGGTGACCGCGACGTTGCGCATATTGTCGCCGAACCGGACGAGACGCAGGCGGCGCATCTCGGCGAAGCCGCGGGCGGCCCGGGCCCAGGCCTCGACCCGGGCCACCACCGACGGGTCGCTGACGTGGCCGGCAACCGTTTTGCGCGGCACACCGAGGCGGGTCTGGATGTAGGCGAACTCGCGGTCGCCGTGGGCGGCCTGGTTCAGGTTCATGAAGTCCATGTCGATGGTGGACCACGGCAGCGGGGCGTCGGCCTGGGTGTGCAGGTGGAGGAGGGGCTTGTCGAGGACGCGCAGCCCCGAGATCCACATCTTGGCGGGGGAGAAGGTGTGCATCCACGCGATCACGCCGATGCACGCGTCCGAGCTGTTCGCCTCCAGGAACACCCGGCGGATCGCCGCCGCATCGGTCAGCACGGGCTTCCAGACCAGCGAGTACCCCTTGGTCGAGCCGCCGAGCTCGTCGGCGATGCGGCGCGACTGGTCCGCCACCTGTTCCAGGGTCTGCTCGCCGTAGAGGCTCTGGCTGCCGGTGAGGAACCAGATCTCGGTGTTGGTCATATCTAGTGACTCCTTTGCCCGTAAACGTTCTGGTAGCGGTCGTACAGCCGGTCGATGTCCTCGGCTTTGATCGGCAGCGGCTCGCCGAGCTGGCGGGCGATGTGCACGGTGCGGGCGACGTCCTCGCACATCACCGCCGCCTTGACCGCCGCGCGGGCGTCCGTCCCGATGGTGAACACCCCGTGGTTCTGCATCAGCACCGCGGGCGAGCGGTGCGCGTCGAGCGTGGTGACGATGCCCTGGCCGATCGAGTCGTCCCCGATCAGGGCGAACGGGCCGATCGGGATCTCGCCGCCGAACTCGTCGGCCATCGCGGTCAGCACGCACGGAATCGGCTCGCCGCGCGCGGCCCACGCCGTTGCGTAGGTGGAGTGGGTGTGCACGACACCGCCGACGTCGGGCCGGTGCCGGTACACGTAAGCGTGCGCGGCGGTGTCGCTGGACGGCGAGTACTCGCCCTCGACGAGGGCGCCGTCCAGGTCGCAGACCACCATGGATTCCGGCGTCAGCGCGTCGTACGACACACCACTCGGCTTGATCACGAACAGGTCGGCACCGGGGATGCGTCCGGACACGTTGCCGGCCGTCCACGCCACCAGTTGATACCGCACCAGCTCCGCGTGCAGTTCCGCGACGTTCTTCTTGGCAGCGTCGACGGCGCCGCGTACCGACGACGGGACGGTGCTGTTCATATCCATGCCTAAATGGCCTCCGTGGCGGCGCGCTCGATTGCCAGGCCGGCGCTGTACCGGTCGAGATAGGCGGAGAAACCGGCCAGATCCTGGGCGTCGGGTTCGGTGACGGACAGCTCCGCGTCGGCGAACACACGCTCGTTCAGGTAGGTGCCCAGATCCTGATCGGTCGAGGCCGAGAGGTAGGCGGCCAGCACCGCCATTCCCCAAGAGCCTCCCTCGCCGGCGGTCTCGCCGACGGCGACCGGTGCGCCGATCGCGGCGGCCAGCAAGCGCTGGGCCACGCCTTCGGTCCGGAACAGGCCGCCGTGAGCGAACATGCGGTCCAGCGCGACATCCTCGGCGGCGAGCACGCGCATGCCGAGGGCCAGCGTGCCGAACACGCCGAGGATCTGGGTACGGGCGAAGTTGGCCAGGGTCAGCCGGCTGTTTGGAGTTCGGACGATGAGCGGACGCCCCTCGGTCAGGCCCGTGACCGGCTCGCCCGCCAAGTAGTTGTAGGCCAGCAGCCCACCGCCGTCCGGCTCGCCGGACTGCGCGGCCTTGAACAGCACCTCGAAGACCTCGTCCCGCCCGGCCGGGTTCCCCAGCGCGGCGGCGAACTCGCCGAACACGTCGGCCCACGCGCCCAGCTCGCTGGCGCCGTTGTTGCAGTGGACCATCGCGACCAGATCACCTGCCGGAGTGGTGACCAGATCCACCTCTTCGTGCACCTTTGCCAGCGGCCGCTCGAGAACGATCATGGCGAAGATGGACGTTCCGGCGCTGACGTTGCCGGTGCGCGGCGCCACCGCGTTTGTTGCAACCATGCCGGTGCCGGCGTCGCCCTCGGGCGGGCAAAACGGTATGCCGGGTTCCAGCGCGCCGGTCGGGTCCAGCAGCGCGGCGCCCTCGGCGGTGAGCCGGCCCGCCTCGACGCCGGCGGGCAGCACGTCGGGCAGGAGGGTCTCGATCGACAGGCCCGGCCGGCGGTCGGCGATCAACCGGTCGAACTGACCGAGCATGGTCTGGTCGTAGCTCCTGGTCTTC